>NZ_JBSWSO010000005.1:0-105437 GCF_054095835.1 Candidatus Nitrosopumilus sp. bin_7KS
CTTTTTAGCTGCAGTCTTTTTCTTTGCTGGTCTCTTTTTAGCTGCAGTCTTTTTCTTTGCTGGTCTCTTTTTAGCTGCAGTCTTTTTCTTTGCTGGTCTCTTTTTAGCTGCAGTCTTTTTCTTTTCCACCGATTCTTTTAATTTTGAATATGCATTCTCTAAAGATTTCTGAGCAGATTCTTCAGCCTTTGTTCTTCTTTCTAATTCCTTAAGGAATTTTTGTGCGGCCTTGCGACTTGAAACTTGGGCATCACGCAAAGATGGTTTGGATTGAGTTTGTTTTTGAATTTTTGAAACAATTTTTGATTTAATATTAGAGAAATTTTCAACATCACCTGAAATTTTCTTTGCAGTTTTTTCTCTACTTTTGATTTCTTCAGCTAATTCACTTACATGGTCATTTAATGAGCGTAATCTAGCCTCAGCATTTTCCTTCTCTACAGGACTATCAGCGAATTCAATTTCTTGCTCTGCCTGCTCGATTGCCTCTTTTTCTTTAGATAGACGTTCTTCTGCTACTGCTATCAATCTTCCAATACTTTCCAATTGGGCATTTTTTCTTAGAAGAACAGTTGAAACATCACCTGACTCTTCTTTTTCTGATTCAATTTTTTTATCAATTGTATGTAAACCAGATGAAGAGCGTTTTTCTGCTGATTGAAATTCTTTAACTTGTTTTTCAGCTTTTTGACGAAGTTTTGTTGCTTCTTGTTTCTTTTTTCGTAATTGAATTACTAATTTTTCTAATGATGCCAATGAATCAATCATGATAAAAGAGTCGGTTAAGTGGTGAATATGACCATGATTTGACTTTCATGTAAAGAAAATTAACATAGTTTGATCGCAAAAACAAATTTTTTAAAAAATATTAGTCAAAAGAAATAGCATACAACATGGAATTTCATCCAAAAGATTTGGCAATAGCAAAAACATATGATCTGAAAAGTGAAAAAGAAGCAATTAGTGCAGTTGAAGACATGGTAAATCTAGGATTCAAGGGAAAAAAGGAAGGATACAAAGTACTAATGCCAAAAGAATCAAAACTAGCAAAAAGAATAGGATACACCGTCACTACTGGAATAACTACAGGATTGAGACAAAAAAAGGAAGATAGAGACATCAAATATTGGACATACCATCATGATGATGAACATTTTGCAATTGTTTTGGTACACAGAGATGTTTTGACAGAATTAGGTTTTTGATTTATCAAAAATTTTGTATAGTTTAGTTCTCTTGGCCATTACTCCTGCCAACATAATTCCAATTACAGAGCCACCAATCACATCAATTGGATAGTGCTCTAGAACATAGAGTCTACTCAATGAAATCAAGATAGGGTACAAGAACATCAAATATGCTCCACGTGGGAATCTATCAGATAGCGCATAACCTAAAATGATTGCAAATATCATCGACCTTGCAGCATGTCCAGACGGATATGAGGCGTCATATCCACCTTCACAAAACAAAGCAAAGGTATCTTTACTTACAGGTACAGGAAATTCTACTGAATCATATTCAAAATCAGGCCTATCACGATCCACACCGCATTTCACATAACCAGTAAGCAATGTAGAGATGACAATTAAAATCATCAAAGTAATTCCTACTCTTCTTGTTCTTGGGATTATCAATATCAGAATTGCAAAACCCAGCATCCACAAAGCCTCCCCACTTTCAGTAATAGATTGCATTATGAGGTCAAGGGATGAATTTCCAACATTTTCAGAAAAATACAATATAACATTTTGATCAAAAGTTTCTGTAGCGCCAGAATATACCAGGGTAGTGATAATTAGAAATAAAATTGTAAGAAGAACAAATGAGCGAGACCTAATATCAAAAATCCAATTTTGCAATTATCGAAACCTCAAACACGTGTCTTTTAATTTTTGTCAATAGATAAGTTTTGAAATTTAACTATAATTCAGAATTGAAACTTAGATCGACTCAAAGAATTTAACCAAGGTACCAATAGACAAGTTGTGAAGGTACTCACACTAGATGATTTTGACCTAAAAGGTAAAACCGTTTTTTTGAGAGTCGACATGAATTGTCCCATTAATCCTGAGACATTGGAGATTTCAGGGACAAAAAGGATTGAAGAAGCAATTGAAACTTTACAGTCATTAAAAGAGGCAAAAGTAGTCATCGGATCTCACCAAGGAAGAGTTGGAAATTATGAATATACAGGGATGGACAAACATGCCAAAGTTCTTGAAAAATTAACAGGTAGAAAAATAAAATATGTTGAAGATACAATCGGAGAAGCTGCACAGAATGCAATCAAGAATTTAAAAGATGGAGAGATTTTACTTTTAGATAATCTTAGATTGTGTGCAGAAGAGAATTATGAATTTAAGCCAGAAAATGCAGCTAAAACAATTATGGTTTCTCGTTTATCAAAATTATTTGATCTATGCGTGTTGGATTCATTTCCTAGTGCACACAGATCACATCCGTCAATAGTTGGATTTGCACAGGTATTACCTGCATGTGCAGGAAGGATTGTAGAAAGAGAAGTTAGAAACCTAAATGAAATAATGACAGTTGCCAAAGCACCTCACGTAATTGTCTTAGGTGGCTCTAAAATTCCTGACAGATTGGAGGCAATTAAACTACTAATTCAAAATGGTCGTGCAGATCATGTTTTGTTAACTGGATTAATTGGAAATGTGTTCATGCGTGCTCAAGCTAGAATAAAATCGCCACTTGGAATAAAACGAGAAGACGAAGTTGTTGCAAAGGCACATGCATTGATTGGGGAATATCCAGATGTTTTTGCCACTCCTGTAGATATTGCAATTAACAAAGATGGGGAAAGAGTAGAGATGGACGTAAGAGAGATGGGGAAAGGGGATAAGATTTTTGATTTAGGTCCAAAGACTGTAGAGTATTACTCTAAATTAATTGCAGGTGCTGGAACTGTATTTATCAGTGGACCTGCAGGATTTTTTGAAAAAGAAAATTTCAGCTATGGAACAAAAGCATTACTTGATGCTGTTGCAAATTCAATGGCAACAACTATTGTAAGTGGAGGACATCTCACCACGGCATTAAAACAGCAAGGATTAGCAGATAAGATTAATCATGTCAGTACTGCGGGTGGCGCACTAGTACTATACCTTACTGGAGAGAAACTACCAATGATTAAAGCATTAGAAGATGCTGCAATAAAACACAGAGCTAAAGAGTAGATTTGCAAGAAGGATTTCGGCACAGTCTTTCTTCGGATGTACCCAGATGAACATCATTGTTACAAGCATTGCAATGAAGTTTTTCCATAGGATCAAACAATTTCAAATACACTGTAGTTAAGTTCTGGGCAATATTTCTTGCAAGACCAGAATCACAAATATCTGTAAAAATAGATTCAGTATCATTAATTGTCCAGGAAGGATCCATATCACCATTTGATTTTATAATTTCAAAAATTTCATCATTTGTAAATTTAGTATCAACGTCATTGAATTTTTCAAAGATTATTTTTCTAATTTGAAGTGCAATTGGAACTTTGGGAGTAAAATCACTCATACTAGTACAGATTATCTGCCTCTTCTTTCAATTTATCCACATCTTGAGTATCACTCAGATTCTTTCCAATGTAGGTGTAAAGAGCAGATTTGAGTACTTTGAGTGAAAGTAGGGCACATTTGATTCTGACTGCTTGTAGATGTTCAAGACCCAATTCACTTAATACATCATTTTTTTCAATTGCCCTTGCTTCATCAATGCTTTTCCCCTTTGTGATTTCAGTTAAAACTGAAGTACACGCCATACAAATTGCACAGCCTTTTCCATGGAATTTAATATCAGTAACCTTGTCATCATCGATTTTCATATCAATGTCAATACTATCCCCACATAACGGATTAGAGTCGTGGAATGTAACATCATGATTTTCAATTTCTCCATAGTTTATTGGATTTCTTGAATAATCAACTATCATCTCATGGTAAATGTCTGCGTTACTACTCATAGTTTAAACACCTTTGCCACAATATTTAATGAATTTACCAGAATATCAATGTCTTGTTTAGTATTGTAAATGTAAAAGCTAGCACGAGAGGTGGCTGCAACATTTAGTCTCTCCATCAATACTTGTGCACAGTGATGGCCAGATCTAACTGCAATTCCCTCACCATCAATAATTTGAGCAACATCATGAGGATGAACATCTGCAAAATTAAATGAGATAACTCCACCGCGTTTTGAAATATCTTTTGTACCATAGATATGAAGTCCTTTAACTTCAGATAATTTTTCAATAGCATATTTTGTTAATTCGATTTCGTGTTCTCGTATATTGTCCATTCCAAGTTTAGTAAGATAGTCAATTGCTGCACCCAAACCTACAACATCTGCAATATTTGGAGTGCCTGCTTCAAATTTGTAAGGCAAATCATTCCATGTGGTTTCATACTTGTGAACTTCTCTAATCATATCACCACCACCATGAAATGGACTCATAGTTTCTAAAACAGATTTTTTGGCCCACAAGACACCAATTCCTGTAGGTCCGAGCATTTTGTGCCCAGAAAATGCAAAGAAATCACATCCTAATTTTTCAATGTCAACTTTCATGTGAGGAACTGCTTGGGCCCCATCAATTAGAGTAGGTACACCTGCTGCTTTGCATTTCTCAATAATTTTTTCAGCATTAGTGATTGTTCCAAGAACATTGGACATTAAACTAAAAGTTACAAGTTTAACCTTTCCTGTTGCAAGATATTTGTCAAGATCATCTAAAATTAATTCCCCGTTATCATCCATTCCAACATATTCTAATTTTGCATGTTTCTCTTGAGTGAGAAGTTGCCATGGAACAATGTTGCTGTGATGTTCATATTCAGTTGTAACAATAATATCACCTTCATTGATGTGAGTTCTACCCCATGCATATGCAACTAAATTAATTGCCTCAGTTGTACCACGAACAAAAATAATTTCTTGGCGATTTTTTATGTTAATAAAATTTGCAATCTTATCTCGTACTGCCTCATAAGCTTCAGTTGCTTCTTCAGCAAGAGCATACACTGCTCTATGGATATTTGCATTGTGATTTTGATAATAATCTGTTATAGCATCAATTACTTGATTTGGTTTTTGTGTAGTGGATGCATTATCAAGATAAACAAGCTGTTTGTTTTCTCTAACAGTTCTTTTTAGAATTGGAAAATCATTTTTAATATTTTCAAATAATGACTCTGTACTTTGCATATCTTAAATCTCCACGTAAATTTCGTCAGCATCTATTTTAACATTATATATTGAAAGAGGAGTTTCTGCAGGAAGGTTTTGTGGTTCACCATTTACTAAATTAAAAACAGAAAGATGTAACGGACATCGAACACCCTCATCACTAAGAAATCCAGTAGAAAGGTCTGCATCAGCATGAGTACAAATTAAATCAGTAGCATGAATTTTACCCTTTAGATTTGCAATGAGTAGTTTTTTACCTTCGTGAACAAACCCGAAAAGTTGTCCCTCTTTGACCTGCTCCACACTGCAAGCTTTAATCCATTCAGACAAAATATCACCGATACTTGTAGTGTTGTTCCATTTCAGAGTCTTCGTTGTAACGAGTCTCTTCAATTTCAACAAATTTGGCTAATTCTTCATCAGTGTTAATTGTAAGTTCTCTATTTTCCCATTTTGATTCAATAAGATAAGCAATCCATGCTCTTACTTGTATTGACATTTTTCTTGAAAGAGGTTCCAAGAATCCTTCAATAATTATTCTCTCAGCTTCTGCATGAGTAAGACATCTAGTTTTCAAATAGAATATTTGCTCCTCGTCAATTTGTGCAACTGATGCTGAGTGAGTAGCCTTTACATCATTAGTGAAAATTTCTAATCCAG
Source organism: Candidatus Nitrosopumilus sp. bin_7KS (assembly GCF_054095835.1). Lineage (NCBI taxonomy): Archaea > Thermoproteati > Nitrososphaerota > Nitrososphaeria > Nitrosopumilales > Nitrosopumilaceae > Nitrosopumilus > Candidatus Nitrosopumilus sp. bin_7KS. The sequence continues at coordinate 5,866 of NZ_JBSWSO010000005.1, forward strand.
GAATTGCATCAGATTTTGCATCTTTATCTAAAAGAATAGAACGACCAGACAAAAAGGAGTTTGATTTTGCAGCATTTTCTTTGATTCTAATCATTCCTTTGAAGAGAGATTTTGATTTGTTTCTTAGAATGGATTTTTCAACCACTCTTGCTTCAGTAGATGGGCTTTCATGGTTTACGTTAGTTTGAATGTCAAATGATTGTTCATTGTTTCCAAAAATTACTTCAGAGTCATTTGAGGATGCACCATTACCATTAAGGAAATATTCAATTTTGTATCTAGATAACATTGAACCAAACAATCCAGAGTACCAATTAACTTTGGAATCTTGTGCTAAATCAGTTCGTCTTGTTGTAAATGTTACAGCGTGTTGGTCCATCATTTGAAGACTGGTAATATCGAGTTGTGCATTTGCTGCAAGATTGGTGTTTAGCAATTCAAGATATGCTTGTTGTGCTTCAGTTTTTGGAGAATACAACTCTTGGACTATTGCAGCTTTACTACTTTCATCTGCAAATATTATATTTCTAGAAATTACAGAGTGATCATCATCAGATAGGCATGTCAAAAAGTAAACAGGTTTCTCCAAGACTAAATTGCGTGGAATGTGAATGAATATTCCAGAATTAAATGCAGCATTATTTAGTGCAGTAAATTTATCCTCTTGTGATTTTGATGCATCTAGTGCTTTTTTTACCAAGTCAGGATTATTTTTAATTGCATCAGATATTGAGGAAATTACTAATCCTTTAGATTTTAAATCATCAGGGAGATTTATTTTATGAATATTAGTTCCAATTTGAATAATACAAATCTCATTGTCAAGTTCGCTTAATCTTTTTTTAAGAAAATCAGGAACTGTGTCAGTTGTAGATGTTGAAAGAGATACTTTTTCTGGATCCATTTTTTTGGCATCAGTGTATTTGTTGTAAAGTGGAGATAGCTCAAGTGCTAAACCATCATAGACAGATAGAGAACTTTTTCTGTAATCTTTTAGCCAATCAGGTTCATTTCGAGATGAGGATATCTCATCGATATGAGTCGTATTGAGTTTTGAGAGAAGGGCTTGAGACATGATTTATCAAAATTATATTTTGGGAGACTATCCCACTGAGTCATCCATCTCTAGTTTGATGAGTCTGTTTAATTCAACAGCATACTCCATCGGCAATTCTTTTGTAAATGGTTCCATGAAACCATTAACAATTAGAGATAGTGCTTCTTCCTCATTAAATCCCCTACTCATAAGATAGAAGATTTGTTCATCACCAATTTTTCCAACAGTTGCTTCGTGGGTAATTGTTGCATCTTCTTGATTAATTTCCATGTATGGATAGGTATCAGTTTTAGATGTATCATCTAAAAGCAATGCATCACATCTTACAGTAGATTTTACACCAGTAGCACCTTTTGCTACATGTAACATTCCTCTGTAAGTAGAACGTCCATCAAGTCGGCTTACTGACTTAGATGTGACTTTGGAAGTAGTATTTGGTGCAAGATGGACCATTTTAGCACCTGTGTCTTGGTGTTGTCCCTTACCTGCAAATGCAATTGATAGTGTTTCACCATAGGCTCTCTCACCCATAAGATAAACACCAGGATATTTCATTGTTAGTTTACTACCAATGTTTCCATCAATCCATTCAACAGTTGCGCCTTCATGTGCATAAGCACGTTTTGTTACAAGGTTGTAAACATCTGCACTCCAATTTTGAATTGTAGTGTATCTTAGTTTTGCATCTTTGAGTGCAACTAATTCTACAACTGCAGAGTGTAGTGATTCTGAAGAATAGACAGGGGCGGTACAACCTTCAATGTAATGTACTTCTGCACCTTCATCAACTATGATCAATGTTCTTTCAAATTGACCAATGTTTTCTGCGTTAATTCTAAAGTATGCTTGTAGAGGCATGTCAACTTTGACACCTGGTGGAACATAGATGAAAGAGCCACCACTCCACACTGCACTGTTAAGTGCTGCAAATTTGTTATCCTCTGGAGGGATAATTTTACCAAAGTATTTCTTGAATAACTCTGGATGTTCATTAAGAGCTGCATCAGTATCTAAAAAGAGAACTCCTTGTTTTGCCAAGTCTTCTCTCAGACTGTGATATACAACTTCAGATTCATATTGTGCACCGACACCTGCTAAGAACTTCTTTTCAGCTTCTGGAATTCCAAGTTTGTCAAATGTGTTCTTGACATTTTCTGGAACATCATCCCAGTTCTTTTCTACTTTGTCAGATGCTTTTGCATAATAGTAAATATTTTGGAAATCAATTACACTAAGATCTCCACCCCAAGTTGGCATTGGTTTTTGCATAAATATTTCATAAGAACGTAGTCTGAAATCAAGCATCCATTGTGGCTCTTTTTTCATTTTACTAATTTCTATTACAGTGTCCTTAGACAGGCCTTTCTTGCTAAGGTGGACATACATTTCTGTAGTGTCTTTAAAATCATATTTTGAATAATCCATATCTAGATTTTCAGCAGTCATGTCCAACATAACCCCGTTATATTATAAATACATGAGGAAAAATAGGCACAGCTAAATAGCTTCAGCTAAATTTCTCACTAGGCAGTCAAAGTACTTTTCATTGCGTCAAATGCACCTACAACTGTATGTGTTTCAGATATGACATAAGAAACATCAAATTTCTTTAATTCCTCAGAAGTGAAAGGACCAATACACACTAGAGATAATTTTGAGAGACGATCAATCAGATCAGATTTTTCATAATCTTTGTGCATAATTTCAAAGAATCCACGAACAGACGATGCACTAGTAAAGATAACACCGTCAACTTTGTTTTGAGAAAATAATTCTCTAAAACCATTCCATTGAGTAGTATCTCTAAATGCACATACATCATACAGATGAATCTCTACAACATCAATTCCAATCTTGTTTAGTAATTCTTTAAGAAAAGAATTTGATGCACCACTGCGAGGAATAATTACTTTTTTACCAACAGCATGGATTTGAGAAAATTCTTCTCCAACTCCAACTGAAGAATAATTTTTTGGTTCGTGATTTACTTTGATGCCATATGATTTGAGAGATTCAGTAGTTTTAGGACCCACAGACATTACTGCAGTATTTGCAACTGCTAATTGCAACTTTTCAAAATTTCCAATATTTTTTGCAGTGTCAAATAGTATCTTTACTGCCTTTGAGCTTAAAAATACAGAATAATCAGGGTTTTCAGTTTCAACTAGTTTCAAAAAATCATCAACAATTTTTTCACCCTTACTGACAAGCTCTATAGTAGGTAATGGAATTGGAATTGCTTTGTTTTGTTCAGCAAGAGAAATGAATTCTGATGCATCATCTTTTGAGCGAGTTATAGCAATTGTTTTTCCATCAAGCATTATTTCCACCCTATAGTATCGGATAAATCAACTACATATCCAATGATAATATTTGTTGGAGGGGTAATTTTATTTTCTTTAACTTTTTTTGCAATATTTGTGACTGTTCCTTTGATCATTTTTTGTTGAGGAGTAGTTCCATTTTGAATTACAGCTACGGGAGTTTTTTTATCCATTCCGCCAGCAATTAGTTGTTTGCAAATAACATCAATTCTAGACAAGCCCATCATAATTACAATTGTGTCAACTGATTTTGCAAGATTTTTCCATTTGACAATCTCTTTTTTCTTTTCTGGATCTTCATGTCCCGTAACAAAGACTACGGATGAGGCATATTTTCGATGAGTTAACGGAATGCCAGCATATGTTGCAGAACCAATTCCAGAAGTAATCCCTGGAACAATTTCATATTTTATTTTGTTTTCTTTAAGAAATTCTGCCTCTTCGCCACCGCGTCCAAAAATAATCGGGTCACCGCCCTTTAGCCTAACTACATTTTTTTTAGATTTTGCATATTGTACCATTAAATCATTAGTGGTGTTTTGATGCGTTGTATCATCCCCTACTGCACGACCGACATAGACTTTTTCGGCTTTTTTTGGAATCATAGAAATTATTTTTTTGCTAACTAGTCTATCATACAAAACCACATCTGCTTTTTCAAGTAATTCAACTGCACGTAATGTAATTAATTTATGATCTCCAGGTCCTGCACCAACAAGATACACTTTTCCAGTCATGACTTATTCCACTCCTCTACTTTTTCTCTCCAATTTAATGCAAGATCATTTACTCCTTTCTCACGCAGTTCCATTCCAACACTTTTTCCCAAAGATGCAGGATCATCCTTCTTTCCAGTTTTGTTTACAAAAAGTGATTGCTTTCCATCTACTGAAAATGCGGATACTGACAAAGTCATTTCAGAACCATTTGATTTTGCATATGCCCCTAACGGGAATCTACATCCAGAATCAACATAGTCAGAAAGGGAACGCTCAGCCTCAATCTCTAAACGAGAATCAGGATCTTCAATTTTTTTAAGCATTGAAATAGTTTGAGCATCATCAGCCCTTGCAACAATTGCAATTGCACCCTGTCCCGGAGATGGAGAAAAATCTTCAATAGATAGTGGAGAATATTTCACATCCGAGCCAATTCTCGAAATTCCAGCTTGTGCAAGAACTATTGCATCATAGTTTTCTCCAGACACTTTTTTTATTCTAGTTTCAATGTTTCCACGGATCGGTTTTACAATTACATCAGATCTTTTTCTTGAAACCTGAACTGCACGTCTTAATGAACTAGTTCCAATCACTGAACCTTCTTTGATATCATCTAACGTTGAACCGTCTGATGAAATAAACACGTCATTAACTACCTCACGTTTAGGAATAGATGCAAGTATCAGATTTTCATCTAGTTCTGATGGAACATCCTTTAAGCTATGTACTGCAAAATCGACTTCCTTTAGAGCAACAGCCCTATCAATTTCTTTTTCAAAAATTCCCTTTTGATCTATTGTAAATAACGGTCTTGCATCAGTGTCACCCTTTGTAGTAATTGGTTTGATTTCATATTCGCAATCAGGATTGACTTTTTTTAATTCAGAAATTACCCAGTTGGTTTGTGCAACTGATAACTGACTTCCTCTAGCTCCGACTATGTACTTCAATTTTTCACCGATTTTAATGCCAAATGATATGCATCAAGTGTCTTGTTCAGATCAGTTTGAGTATGTGCATCAGAGAGAAAAACTACTTCAAACTGAGATGGTGCAATAAAAATTCCATTTTTTAATAAAGTCTGAAACATTTTTTGGAATTTCTTTGCATTTGCATTCTTTGATGTTTTATAATCCACAACAGGCTTGTTTGTAAAGAAAATTTGGAACATTGAGGCTGTAAAGTTAATTTGATGAGGTATTTTCAGATCAGTGGCCATGTCATCTAGTGCAGTAGAAAACAAAAGATTGAATCTTTCAAGTTTTGAATAGAGTTTATTTTTTATTTTGTTTATTGTTTTAATTGAACTAATTGCAGCACTAACAGAAATTGGATTTCCTGCAAATGTACTTGCTTGGTAAACTTTACCGCCAGGAGAAAGCAAATCCATAATTTCTTTTTTACCACCAACTGCTGAAATTGTAAATCCATTACTTAGTGCTTTAGCCATTGTGGTGATGTCAGGTTTAATTCCAAAATGCTCTTGTGCTCCACCAGGTGCAACTCTAAAACCAGTAACTACCTCATCAAAAATTAATGGGATGTTATTTTCTCTAGTAATTTTTCTCAAATCAGAAAGAAAATTCTTTTCAGGTAAAATCAAACCCATGTTAGCAAGGATTGGTTCTACAATAACTCCTGCAATATCTTTATGTTTTTGAATAGTTTTTTGTAAATCTTCAATATTGTTATACTCTACAACCAAAGTATTTTTTGAAACCTCATATAGTCCACCATCAGAAACAGATATTCCGTTATGTGCAGATCCTGATCCTGCTTTTACTAGAACAGAATCATGTGCACCATGATAGCACCCTTCAAATTTTATTATTTTTTTCTTTTTTGTAAAACCACGTGCCAATCTAATTGCAGTCATCGTAGCCTCACCACCAGTATTCATCAATCTCACTTTGTCAATAGATGGAAAATTTCCAATGATTAGTTTTGAGAGTTCAATTTCAGACTCAGTAGGAGTACAGTAAAGAGTACCTTTGCTCAATTGAGTGGAAACAGATTTGAGAATTTCTTTACGTCTATGTCCTAAAAGTAATGCACCATAACCATTGCAGAAATCAATGTAACGCTTGTCATCAACATCCCAAATGTATGCCCCATTTGCTTTTTTTGTAAAAAATGGATATGGCTCAAAATACCTTACGGGGCTGTTAACGCCAGAAGGGATCACCGTTTTAGCAATATTGAATAATTTTTTGGATTCGGACACCACACAATTGGTATTTTTAGTCATTATTATTCGTAATTTGTTGCTCTTTGTGCTTGGAATTTCTTTCTGAATAGAAATGCGGCAATCATAGTCCCAACATATGGAGCAGTCCAATAGAGCCATAGATTTTCAAACGTTCCTGACAATAACGCAGGTGCCAATGCTCTGGCAGGATTCATAGATGCTCCAGAGATAAAAGCTAAAAATAAAATATCCAATCCAACGATTCCGCCAATAGCAACCCCGCTAAATCCTCTAAGCCCTTTAGTATACACAACATAAAAAATGACACCCATAAGCATTGCAGATGCTAAAACTTCAACAGGAAAAATTACAAATATTGAAAAATCAAGATTAGGAGCATTTGCTCCAAGATTTGCATCATCTCCAATTAATAATAAAACAAAAAGAGAACCCAGTATTGCACCAATTATCTCTGCTGCTAAATAATACAGGATTTGAATTTTTGAAATATGTCCTGTAATGTAATAACCAATAGTTACTGCAGGATTAAAATGGGCAAGAGAAATTTTTCCAAAAGAATAGACTCCAATTAAAAGTGCAATAAATGGGGCTACAGCTGCAAATGGAATTCCCAATTGACCATCAAAAACTTTAGCATCATAAACTATTGAACCAGTTGCAAAGACTACAAGAATAAATGTTCCAACTAGCTCGACTGTAAAAATATGTAAATTAGAATATGCCATTAGTCATTTTCCTTAAGCGTTTCAATTAGGTGAATTACTTCAGATTTTATTTCATCTCGAATTTTTCTTACATCATCAAGTGATTTTTCTTTAGGATCAGAGATATTCCAATTAACTATATCTTTAACAAACAATGAAGGGCATGATTCTTTGTCCATACATCCCATGTTAACAGTTTTGAAAGAATTCTCAATCATTGAATCAGACAATAGTTTTGGTTGTTGGTTTGTCATGTCAATACCAATTTCTTTCATTACCTGAACTACAATTGGATTAAGTTGGGAGGACGGTGTCGTGCCAGCACTAGACACGTTGAATTGGGTTGAGGCAAATTTTCTAAAAAAAGCCTCTGCCATCTGGCTCCTTCCAGCGTTTTCTACGCATACAAACAGAATATTTTCAGGCATTCCTCACTATCACATAAATATTAGTTTATATAAATTTAAATTGATATGAATGGAGTAAGTCTTTTAAAATGTATTTGTGATGAGACACGTTTTGAAATTTTAGAATTATTGCAAAAAAATAAAGAATTATGTGTAAATGATTTCGTAGAAAAATTAGAAAAAGATCAACCGCTAGTTTCACATCATTTAAAGACATTAAAAAAATGTGGAATAGTCAAATCAAGGGATGAGGGTAAAAAGGCAATGTATGCAATTTCAAGCAATCAACTATCAGAATTAATTTCAAACGTTACAAAAGCAAGTAAAAAGATTCCAATTTTGTGTTCAGATGAAAAGTGCTGTTAAAACTTTTCAGTTCTCACTACGCCAACATCACTGACATAGAGAACTATTGCAAAGTTTGCAAATAGCGTTCTTGAAATTTCTTCAACGACATCTTGTAATTTTTCTTCGCGCATAATTACTTCGACTTTAACATTTTTTTCAGTTTTCAATCCTTGTCCACGAATTCCACGTGCACCATTTCCATCAACCTCATAAGTTGTGTATCCGGTGATTTCATGTTTACCTAAAATATCAATAATGTTCTTTTGAGCAAGAATCTCACAGGTAATTGTAAGTAATTTTACGGTGTATAATTTCATATCCAACCCTTTGTGATATAATGGAATAAGTCTATCGATCCATCGCCACTGTGAAGGAATGTTGAGATTGTAAACATGATAGGAAGTAAGATTATGATATTGTACGGGAATGTAATTCCCAATGCAGATGTAATGTATAGACTTGGTTTTGCCTGAGGGATTGAATGGCGTAGTACAGCAGGTGCTGCAATAAATGAAGCACTAGCCAATAGTAAACCAAACATTACTGCTCCACCTAGGCTCAATCCCATGGCAGTTGCAACTAAAACACCAATTATTCCATTAAAGGTTGGCATGATTATTGCAAATGCAGTAAGAAAAATTCCAACTTTTTTAATATCTTCTAATCTTTGACCTGCAATTATTCCCATCTCAATCATAAAAATTACAATAGCACCAGTAAACATTTCATCAAAGACAATTCTAATTGAGCTAAATCCATCTTCTCCAATAACATAGCCAATAACTATACTTCCTAAGAGAATTACAATTGCTTTGCCAGTAATTGAATCATGTAATACCTGAGAAAGTTTTGTTTTTGTTTCTTGAATACCCACATCAAAACTAGATGTATCCTCCTTAGAAACAGATTCTTTTTTCTGACGAATTTGTTTTGAAACTGCCATGTTTGTCAAAAATATTGCCATAATGAATGCAACAGGTTCTAAAACTGCCAAGACTGCTGCAAGATATCCTTCAGATGTAACTCCTTGATTCTTTAAAAATGACAACCCAACTGAAAATGTAACGGCCCCTACTGCACCGTATGTAGATGCTAATGCATAGGAATCAAAAATATTAAACTTGCCCAACCTTCTTAAAATTTGATAATGATTTAATGTAAACAACAATGACAATCCAATTGCAACTAACATTGGAATCAACATGTTTTCAAATCCAGTATTTCTCATCTCTATTCCACCATGAAGTCCAATTGCTGCAAGAAGATAGATTGGTAAAAATTCAGAAATAGCTTCAGGAATTTTTAAATCAGATTTTATTCTAGTTGCAATAATTCCAAACAAAAAGAATAGAATTATCGGAGTAAGTAGATTTGACTGAATTAATTGTAAAATTTCCATTTGAATATTTCAAAAAATTTTTGCTGAAATAAAAATCAAGGTATTATTGAAAATTAAACAAATAGATGAATTAGAAAAGTAAATCCAATTCCCATTGCAGCAGCACCTGGAATTGTGATAATCCAGGAAAACACAATTTGTCTACTAACATTCCATCTTACTGCACGTTTTCTTCGGGCAGCGCCTGAACCCATGATAGTTCCAGTAATTGCATGTGTAGTACTAGCAGGAATACCAAATATTGCAAATATTGCAAGCATCAGTCCACCTCCAGTTTCTGCTGCAAATCCTTGGTATGGTCTGAGTCTGGTAATTTTTACACCAAGTGTTTTGATGACTTTGTAGCCTCCAAAGAAAGTACCTAAGCCCATAGCACTTGCCGCAGCAAGAATTACCCATAATGGCATATCAAGTTCAGGGATCAATCCTGCTGAGAATAAAATTAAAACGATAATACCCATTGTTTTTTGCCCATCATTTGCCCCATGAGTTAAGGCAAACCATGCTGAAGAAATTATTTGTAATCTTCCAAATGTTTTATTGACTGGTCCAGGTCTACGACTTGCAAATACCGTAATTATCAAAGTGGTCAACAAAAGACCAAAAATTATTCCTCCAACCGGAGCAATAACAATTCCCGCAAGAACTTTGGTTAATCCACCATAAACTAATTTTTCAAATCCTAATCCCATGATACCTGCACCCATAATTCCTCCAACTAGAGAATGGCTGTTTGAAATAGGCAGTCCAAAATAAGTACATAGAGTACTCCACCCAATTGCTCCGGCTAATCCGCCAACAATCATGTAAACTGTAATGTCATCAGGACTGACAATTCCTTTTGCAATAGTAGTTGCAACAGCAACACCGAAAACAAAAGGTCCAATGAAATTCATTGCTGCAGATAACCCTACAGCATGAATTGGTTTTAGAACACGGGTTCCAATAACAGTAGCAACAGAATTTGCAGAATCATTAAACCCATTTACAAAATCAAAGATTAATGCAACTATGATTGCGCCTATTGCTATCTCTATCATTTAATCATCTCATGAATATTTTAAAACGATATCTTCAATGACATCTGCAACATCAACACATCTGTCAGATGCAGTTTCCATGGTTTCATAGATATCTTTTAGTTTAATGATTTTAATTGCATCAGTACTCTCAAAGAGTTCTTTGATGGCCTCTCTATACAAGTCATCAACGGTGTGCTCAATATCACTTGTATTTCTGCAATGCTGAATCATATCTTTTGGGTTTTTGATATGATGTAACTTTGAAACCATATACTCTACTTCTTTGGTAGCTTTGACTAGCTCATGTGCAATTTCAACTGTGTATGGTGGAGGAGTTGTAATTTTGTAGCTGTAAATCCTGGCTGCAATCCCATCCATGAAATCAATCACATCATCAATTTTTGATGCAATTCTCTGCATATCCTCACGATCTAGAGGAGTGATGAAGGTCTTGTTTAGTTCAGAGAAGATATCACGTGTCAAAACATCGGCTTCAGTTTCAAGTTGATGAATTTTTTTTGATTGTTCAACATTAGTAAGATCATCAAATAAAACCACTACGGCTTCAGAGGTTTCAACTGCTTTTTTTGCCAAATCATCTAAAATCTTTAAAAGTTCTTTTTCATTGGATTTAATCCAAGATAACCATTGTCCCATAACTCATGGAATGTGTTTGGTAACATAAGCCTAGTGAACATAATGTCTATTGTTCTATATAGTGACACGATCAAAGAGTGTATTTTATTTTGATCGGATATGTAAATAATTTTAAAAAAAATAAAAAATAAGAAAAAAAGATCTACTTTGATGTGAAATCAAAACGCCAATCTTGTGTGTTTCTAAGATCTTTTGAACTTGGAGTATTTGCTTTTTCTACTTTATACATTGCATCATATGCTGGATTGTTTGGATGATATCCTTGACATTCAAAATCAAAAACATTTTCTAGAGCGAATTTATTCTTGACATAACTCTCTTCAGTGTTAGGATGTGTTTCAACGGTATAATCAATGGCTCTACAATTCACATAGTTAAAGCCACGAACTACTTTGCCATCAGAAACAATATCAACATCAATATCAACAAGATCTACAAGACTAGTACCGGCCATTCCCTGAACTTTGTTCTTATCATCCACATGATTATACAGCATTGGATAATCACCGACGATTCCTCTAAATTCTATTGTAGGATATGTTGCTTTGTCAGTTACTGTTTCAGTATTAGTATCCTCAGTGATTGATAGAACTTGGCTTTGTTTGAACATTGAAAATTCTATTATCTCAACACCATCTGCAAATGTAAAAGTAGAAATGACATCTAAGCCACCATCAGTATTTTGAATTGATTCTACATACTCATTTGTAAATTGTGCTGTTTTCCACGTTGGAGTATCTCCTCTCAGAGAATCATAATACATGTTCATTCCATCGAGTCCAGAACAAGTAAAGGTAGATTGAAGCACTAGGACAAATCCACTTTTTCCAATAAACCCTTCTTCTTTGTCAGCCTGTGTTGTAATTTGAGCATCAGATATTCGACAAGATTTAAAATCAAAACCCCTCAGGGTGGATTCATTATTTGCAAATTCCACCAATGCATCAAAATCAACATTGGATGCAGTAGATAGTCCAGATACTTGACTCGATCTATCAATTGCGTTAAACAACAATGGATAATAATCTAAAACTCCTTCTACTGCAAATTCTGCAATAACATTTTCAGAGGATTCCCCATAACCTGAAATTAGATTAAACACTGGGAAATGAATTTTTTCTGCTCCATTCTCAAAACTAAAGGTTACTGAGGTGCTCATATTGCTGGCAAATGTAAATCCAGAATCACCATAATCAGTTAAAGAATAACTCCTAGGGATTTTGGAATCACTATCTAAATTTAGACCACTGCATACAAAGTCAATCTTATCGACTATAGCAAATCCAATTTCTTTGAAATAGCTTTCATAATCATTGGAATCAAGTGTTTCAACTTGATAATTATCTATTCTACAAGTATTGTAATCAATTGTAATAATTGATTCACCCTCCTTTACAAAATTAACATCAACATCAAAATATTTCATTTGATGATCAAATGCTGCATTAGAAAATCTGTACTTGTATGCCTCATCCATTGCTTTATGTAATAATGGCGAATCAGTAACAGTTCCTTCTACTGAGAATGAAATTCCAGAATTATCTGAAAAACTTTCACCCATTTTAAAGACAGGAAATTCATATGTTTCAACTCCATCTCTGAACATAAACGTTAGAACAGGTTGCACATCACCTACCATTTTGTATCCTTGATTTTCTTCTGCATATGCATCAGTAATTCCAAAGGAGACTAGTGTGAATAGCGCAACAATTCCAAAAATTGCAATGTTTTGGGTATTTTTAAAAGTCATTAAATGAAAATAAAATGTTGACCCTATAAGCTGTAAGATGGTTTTCTATTTGTAGAACATAGTTCTAGATGGGGGTAATTATTTCATATAGTAAATTTCTGTTATTCACAATTTATCAGTAGATCCTTGCTAGAATCAAAGTAACATCTATCAAAGTTAGAGCCACCATCAATCACATCTGAACCAGAATTAGCATAAATCAAGTCACTGCCAGATTGACCCTTTAGAATATCATTTCCAGAATTTCCTCTAATCACATCATCTCCTTCATCACCAGAAATAATATCATCACCATCACCACCAAAGATGCAATCATCTCCTAAACCTCCAGAGATTAGATCATTCCCTCCCAATCCAAAGATAAGATCATTTCCTTCAGTTCCAAAAATAATATCATCTCCAGAAGTTCCTTCTATGAGATTATAATCAGAATGGTTGTTTCCACATGTATTGACAGTGATTCTTTGAGTGTCAGTTGAACTATGTCCAGAATTATCAAAGGCAATCCAAATCAGATTAGTGATACCGGGTTTGAATGCATCAGGGGCATTGTTTATGATAATTTTAATTCCACTCTCATCAGTAGCGACTGCATTTCCAACAAACACATCAGTAAACATATCTTCAGCCTCAACAGTAATTGATTCTGGGGCAGCGATTACAGGTTTAATTTGATCTCTAGATGGAGGTCTGACTTCAGCAGGAGCAACATAGTAGGATTCAGTTGGAGGTTCAAAAAATGAAGTTTCATATGATTTTATTGAATGCGTTGGAGAATCTACAACTAGTAATTCACCATTAATCCCAATTGCCATGTCAGTGATTTGTTTAAAAGAATCAGTGTAAGGACCATTTTGTTCAGATTGAATTAGTCGTAAATCAGAATTTTGAGATAAATGTAAAATTTTACCAGTGTGAGAATTCACAACAAACATGTCTCCATTAGGATCAATTGCTATTGCTTCAGGAGCAAAGACATAACTTGGAAAGTAAAATTGAAATGATTGTAAAAGTTCTCCATCTGCGCTAAATTTCTCAATTTTTCCATTTCCTTTATCAGTGACAAAAATATTTCCAAATTCATCTGCATCAATTCCAGAAACATTAAGGAATTCTCCAGGGCCTAAACCACTAGAACCAAATGATGAAATGAATTTCCCATCAGTGGAGAATACTTGAATTCTTTGATTTCCCGTATCAACTACATACAAAAGCCCATTACTCAGTGTTATCTCATTAGGATAGAAGAATTGTCCTTCAGCAGTTCCTTTTGTACCCCATGATGAAATGAATTCACCATCCAAAGAAAATTTTTGAATTCTATTTAGATCACGATCCACTACAAAAACTGAATCATCACTTACAACAATTCCAGTAGGATTGTAAAAATCCCCTAATTGTTTTCCACTATTTCCCCAATGAGTTACATATTCCCCACTACTAGAAAATTTTTGAATTCGTTTGTTACCAAAGTCACTAACATAGATACTACCATCTTCGCCTACTGCAATAAATTGAGGAAAAGCAAAATTGTTAGGGTCTGTAGGTCCATAATTTCCCCACTTGTGTAATAAATCATAATCTTCAGATGCAAATGATGTTTGTATGAATGAGCTAGTCAATAACACTGTAAAAAGAATCATCAAGGATAGGAATAATTTCAACAATCAATGATAACAAAATATGAGAAACATAACCAGAGTTAGCTTATGTTGTAATTATTGTCAATTTTTTGTTAAAATGGTTTATTCACTTCACGCGTAAAGACATAGCTTGCAAGTCCCACCATCACCAAAACAAATGCAATTAAAACTCCTAGGCTCAAAATTATAGGAATTCCACCTTCAGAAACCCCCGTCATTAATTCCCTAACAAGCAAAACAGTGTAAGTTACAGGATTTAGTTTGGCAATTACTGCAAGCCAATCAGGGAGTAACTCTAATGGGAATAGTGCAGGACTGAGCATGAATAAGGGCATACCAAGAAAATTAATCATACCCCAAAAGGTTTCTTGAGACTTTGCAGTAGCTGCAATCATTACAGATATTCCTGAAAATCCTAAAGAAAATAAAATAACTATTGCCATTATTGGTGCAATCATTATTGGATTAGGGAAATTAACACCAATAGCTAAAGCAATTCCTATAATCAAACTAGCTTGCAATGCAGCAATCAAAGAAATCGCAGCCATTTTTCCTAATGCAATTGAAGAGCGAGAAATTGGAGAAGACAAAGCCTTGTTCATAAACCCATATCGCCTATCCCACAAGGTATTGACACCACCAAAAATACTTGTGAAAATTGCAGTTAGAATTATGACGCCAGGTGCCATAAATTCAATATATTCACCTTCAAATCCAACTGACTGAATTAATGGCTGAGTTCCAGAAAAAGTATTGCCAATTACTATAATCCAAATTGCAGGTTGAATTAAACGAATTAGAACACCACTGCGGGATTTTTTGTATCTCTTTAACTCCCTCCAAAAAATTGTGTATGTATCATAAAGTAAGTGATTCATGCACGTAACCTCTTCATTTTTGCATGCTCACGTCTTCTATTGTATCCAGCATCATCACCTTTGATTTCATGTCCAGTGTATGAAATGAAAACATCATCAAGTGTTGGTTGCGTTAGAGAGATAGATTTTATTTTAATTTCAAGTTCTGAAGAAATTTGGAAAATTTTAGGAATCACTTCAGTGCCGTTTGATGCAAAAAGAGTAAGCTTTGAACCATCTTCATTAATTTTCTTTACAAATTCAATTTCTCTAATTTTAGAGATAAAAGTTTCATGATTTTTACCTTCATTAATTACAATAGAAATCACTTCATTACCCATTGCATTTTTCATATTTTCTGGAGAATCAATTACCTGAATTTTACCGCCATCAATAATTCCAACTCTATCACACAATTGGTCAGCCTCCTCCATGTAGTGAGTAGAAACAAAAATAGTCATATCAAATTCAGTGTGGATTTTTTTGATATATTCCCAAATTTTTCTACGAGTTTGAATATCTAATCCAACTGTAGGCTCATCTAGAAACAATACTTTAGGTCTATGTAATAGCCCCCCTGCAATATCCAATCTTTTTCTCATCCCACCAGAATAAGTCACAACAGCTTGATCTTGTTTGTCAACAAGTTCGATTAATTCTAAAACATCATCAATTCGTGAATTGATTTCATTTCTTGAGATGTGATTTAATTTTGCTTGCAATAGGAGATTTTCTCGCCCTGTCAGGTATTCATCTACTGTTGACTCTTGCTGAACATAGCCAATACTTTCTCTAACTTTTTTTGGATTTGAAGATACATCAAATCCTGAAATTATCGCTTTTCCAGATGTTGGTTTGAGTAAAGTAGTCAGAATCATCATGGTGGTACTTTTACCAGCACCATTTGGACCAAGGAATCCAAAAATTTCTCCTTTTTTAACTGAAAAGGAAATATCATTTACTGCAATGGTATCACCAAATGATTTAGTTAGAGATTGCGTCTCTATAGAATACATCACATTGATCGCAGTTATCAATTATAAATTGCTAAGTATTGGTTGAGCCGATCCTCATAAAAAATTTAAAGACCACATAATGAATTCAATGCATGAAAGGATTATGTCAAAAATGTCACTCATCAAATGTTGAAGTTGCAGTTCATGAAGGAATTCCTGTTTGTGACGTCTGCTCTAAAAAACAGATTAAACAATAGATGAATTTTGAAAAAAGAAAATTAAAAGAAATTATTCAAGTTTTTTGAATTCTTCTTTAGTCATTCTTAAAATGACTTTTTCTCCTACACCCCAAATTTCAGATTTGGATAGGATTTTAGAATGCATTAAACCATCAGTGACTTCAATTGATTCCAATTCATTTGTATCTGGGTTTTTATGCAATCGCTTTACTTTACCAATTTTGTGTCTATCAATATCAGTTACAGGAATTCCAGTTCTCACAGGAGGTCTGCTTAGTAGCAATGTCTCCTCAGAAAACTTGTCAATATAATCTTCAGATAGAAAGTAATCTCTTCTGAATCCTTGATGGATAGTTACACCGTTGACAGCTAGTGTGTCTTGGTTGATGTGAATATGTTTGACTTTACCATATTCGATTCCTTCTCTATCAATGACTTTTTTTCCAGTAAATGTATCTGCAGTTGCCAAATTGGTAGGCATGCCTTCAAGTTTTACGGACATGTCACCAAATCAACAGATTTGCTTATCACACCGAATATCAGAAATTTCTATCAATGAGGTTAAATTACTTGACAGAAGGAAATCACGCATGGAAATAAAGGAGGAATTGTTTCGCCCAATCCTAATTACAATGGGAAGGAAAACAGGAAGGGAGCATAAAGTTATGCTTCGTGCAGTTAATCATAATGGAAAAATTTACTTTTCAAGGCATAAACCAGATGGGGATTGGTTTCAAAACGCATTGGTAAATCCACTAGTCAAAATACAATACAACGATAATGAATTCATTGGAAATGCAAAATTAGTTACAGACAAAACACTAGATGAGAAAATTTCTTTTCTAAAATATCCTGGAGAAGAAAGAGCTAAAGAGAAAAGAGTTACAATCGAAGTTACGTTAAACTAGATTTTCTAGATTTCCACATATAGAATACTGTCAGTCCACCTAGAATTATAGTAACAACAACAAGGGGTAAAAAGAAATCAGAATTTACAGTCATCTCAGAACTTACTGCAGTATTTACAACATCCATACTACGCTGAGCAATTTCTTGTGATTCAAATTCTGCAATCATCGGAGAAGCAGAGATGGACTCTACAGATTCATCATTTGGTAGTGATTGTATTTTTTTAGCTGATTCTTCAATAACAGGAATTCCACCATCCATTGCAAAATCATCTACAGGAATAGTTTTGTTTTGAAATTGAGATAGTGAAAGTAATCCAGAAAATCCAGTTGCAATTCCAAGTCCTGCAACTTTGTAGATATTCCTAAAAGAGCGAACTAGTAATTTACTCTCCTTTGTTTTCTCAGAGAGTTTAGGTGGAACAATGACAATACTGAATTTTGATGCAGTGTAAACTTTCATGTCTTGTGATTTTGAATTTTTTTCAATCCTAGATATTTGAACTACTCCAAGATCTTGTAGTTTGTTGAGATGGTACTTTACAAGTTGAAGAGAGACATCTGTTTTTTGTGCAATCTGAGATGCAGTTAATTCATCATTGAATAGTAATTGGAGGATTTCACGACTGGAATCATTGGTGAGTATCTCCCCAAATGATTTTATTTTTTCATCATCAGTTGCAAGGATTCTGATATTTTCAGTTAATCCATCATCAGGTAACTTATCAGTGGACATTCGAGTTGATTATCTAATTCTAGTATATGTAAATTGTTTGGTGAAATTTGAATTTCACTAAACCTTTTATCCCAACCTACAAAACGATAGTAATCACTAAATGTCTGTTTTCAAAAAATGGATAAAGTGAGGAAAGAAAAATGAATCAAAAAATAACAATACCAATAGTAATCGCCATTTCGGTAATAGTTACTGCCGGAATTATGTTTTCAGTAGAAAATGATAATCAGCCGCAAATCACACAAACCCCTCAAACTGAAATAGTCTATGTTGAAAAAACAGTTTCAGAGTTCTTCAAAGGAACTAACAATGTTAAAAAAATATCATCTCAAGATGAGCTAAAAGGTATTCTCGAAGCATCATCGTCACAAGGCGGTAATTTCTTTGATGACCGAATGGTAAGATCATTTGCAGTTGAAGAATCAGCAAGTTTTGATAGTGCTCAAAATACAGGAGCTCCAGCAGTTGCACCTATGCCTTCAGATGGAGTAGCAAAAACTGGAGGATCAGAATACTCAACAACAAATGTTCAAGTACAAAATGTAGATGAACCAGACTATCTCAAAAACGATTCAAAGTACGTATACATTGTATCTCAGAACACACTTTCAATCATTGACGCATATCCGGCAGAATCTGCAAAATTAGTTTTAAAAATTGCATTAGACATAGAATCACAATACATTCAGAACATGTTCCTAAATGACGACAGACTAGTAATTTTCTACAACGGTCAAAGTGATGATGAAGTCATCCCACAGTATGACTTTATTCCAAGACGCTCATACAGTTCAGTCACACATGCATTAATTGTAGATGTATCAGACAAAGAGAACCCAACAATCCTAAAAGACTATTCTATCGATGGGCATTTCATGGATGCACGAATGATAGGAAATTATGCCTATTTTGTTACAAACAGTAATGTCGATTATCAATATCCAAGACTCCCAGTAATAATGGAGGATTCAATTAGAATAATGACACCAGATGCATTTTACTTTGATAATATGGAACAATTTTCAAACTTTAACACAATAACTGCAATTGATATTTTTGGAGATAAAATAAATTCAGAGTCATTTCTCATGGGATATACAGGAGCATTCTACGTTTCGGAAGATAATTTCTATTTAACATATCAACAAAATATGCCATTTGGGTTCTATGAGAATTCATCACGAGACAGATTCTTTGATGTAGTTGTACCATTGTTACCAAACAACATTCAAGAACAAATCAAAGCAATACAAAATGATTCTTCAATTAGCTCATCAGTGCAATGGATAAAAATTTCAGAACTAATGCAAAAATCTTACAACCAGATGGATAAAAATGACAAAGAGAAATTATTTGAAAAAATCAGAGAAGCCCTTAATGAATACGATGTTAAAATCCAAGAAGACACTAGAAAAACAATAATTCATAAAATTTCAATTGATGAGGATAAAATCGAATACATAGCCAAAGGATCAGTTCCCGGCAGATTACTAAATCAATTTTCCATGGATGAAAATGGAGATAGATTCAGAGTAGCAACAACTACAGAATATTA
Source organism: Candidatus Nitrosopumilus sp. bin_7KS (assembly GCF_054095835.1). Lineage (NCBI taxonomy): Archaea > Thermoproteati > Nitrososphaerota > Nitrososphaeria > Nitrosopumilales > Nitrosopumilaceae > Nitrosopumilus > Candidatus Nitrosopumilus sp. bin_7KS. Next base: position 25,356 of record NZ_JBSWSO010000005.1, read on the forward strand.
CATTCAACATCAAGGTACAGTTCGTGCAAATGCAGTCTATGTTTTAGATGAACAACTAAAGATAGTAGGTGAATTAGATGAAATTGCACCAGATGAGAGTATCTTCTCTGCAAGATTCATGGGGGATAGACTATACTTGGTGACATTTGAGCAAATTGACCCATTCTTTGTAATTGATTTATCAACAGATACGCCTAAAATTCTAGGAGAGTTGAAAATTCCAGGATTTTCAAACTATTTGCACCCATATGATGAAGAACATGTTATTGGAATTGGACGAGATACAAAAGAAGTAGATAATGGTAGAGTTCAGCAATTAGGCATCAAAATTGCATTGTTTAATGTGGCAGATGTGAAAAACCCCAAAGTCGCAGATGACATCATAATTGGCGATAGTTCAACTCATTCAGAAGCACTATACGAACACAAGTCATTCTTCTTTGATAAAAAAAGCGGAGTGCTATCAATTCCCATTAGTGGAGATGTAAAAAGCCTCAATGGGATCTCAAATGCAAAAAAGATTGCCCCAGATTATAATCGCTGGAGTGGATTCTATGTATTTGATGTGAATGCTTCAGATGGATTCGATCTTAAAGGAACAGTAACACATTCTGCAGAGGATTCACGATATTATGGAATGAGTAATGCTAGAAGTTTCTACATTGATGAAGTCTTGTATACTGCTTCTCAAGGATATTTGAAGATGAATTCTTTGAATAATTTGGATGAGATAAATTCAATAAAACTTGAAAACACTGGAAAATTTATTGATTATATTGGAGGAGAACTTATTCGTGAAGCTATACCAGATGAACAATAGTCGAAACTCCACGTCTATCAATTTCAACATCATTTTCAACTTCACTTAGAGTTACAGTAAATGAGATAACATCACGAGGTTTTGCATTCTCTGCATGAAGTTTAAGATTAATATCTAAAACATCAAATTCCTTATCAGGTAAATTTTCCTCATCCAAATACGCATCACATGTAGATTCAATTCTAAACCTGTCATCTTTAAAATGAAATCCAAGTTTCATCTTTCTCCCTTCCCGTCCTGCACCCTTTACATTGACATCAATTACTCCAGGACTAGTTTCAGTGTAACCTGATTTGTGATTTACAAAGACTCCAATTTCTAGTGGCTTTCCTGCAGTAGCTTCTGCCATTTTTTGAATTCCATCATTCATTACAACATCAACTGCCTTGATTGACTGAGCTACTTTTGCTATCCAGTCATTTGTTCGGGTAATTGTGGCACAGATTCCTGCACGTCGTCGTTTATCTTCATCTTCAGGCAATTTGTAATAATCAACCCATGCCTCATAATCATGTGAGATATCCTCGATAAAATCCATACATGTTCGTCTATAGTCATCGACGTTATCTGTTCTCAGCGAAGCATCATCTGTTCTCATTCCATCAAAATCCATAGGCATTGCCATATTCTGAACTAATCGAAGTTCTAAAAAAACTAATCTTGAGAGAAATTAATGGTTATAATAGGAAATTTTCAGATAGAAAGCATGATATTTTCAGAAGTGGTCGCAGACTTGCAATCTGAACTAAAAAAAGAACTAGCACAAATCAGATTTCTGTTAAAGAAAAATCCCGCCATGGCATATACACGAATTGTCGAGATTGGAAAAGAAGTTGGTAAGAAATACAACATCAAACTAATTGTGAATTTTCCAAAGCAAGGCAGAATTGACGAGTTTGAAAAATATGGCAAAAGAGATTTGAGTTTAATCATTGATTATGACAAGAAAAGATTTCCAATAGATAGGGAGATCATCAAACAAAAAGCAATTGAAATGTTAGGGGATGTAAAGACTGAAGATGCATACATGTATGAAAATAAAGAAGGAGTTAGAGTATTTACTGATAATTGGAAAATAGATATTTTACCTCATTCAGTTCACATTTGGACTGACTTTGATGATAAAGTCACAGCATTTTGTAATTGGTTAATGGAAAATGCTTATGAGATGAAAAGTAAAGAATAATTTTCTAAATTAAACACTCTCAAGTTGTTCTAACAAATCCTGAGCTTCTGTATTTTTTGGTTCAAGTTTTATAATATATTTACAACAAGCAATAGCTTCATCTTTTTGCTCTAATGCTAAATGCACATTGGTTTTAAGAGAAAGAGTCTCCACATCTTCATTATCTAATTGGAATGCTTTTTCAAAATACGGTAATGCCCTTTTTGCATCATCTACAATAAAGAAAGCACTACCTAAAATAAACATAAAATCATGATCATTAGAATATTGGGATTCTAAGCTTTTGCCAAATGCTATGGCCTCATCATATTCACCATCTCTAAGTAATTTCTTAATGCGACGTTTAGGATGTTTGAAAAGGCCTGCCATATTTGCTCGTTATTTGGAATAGATTTTTGTAATTTGAATGTAAACTAGATAAAATATCAGTCGTACCATGCAGGAGGCTCTGAACCGGAACTTGTCGTAGTTTTACTAGTTGGAATCTTCATAATTCCTTCTTTGATTAAGAATTGAATTCCTTGTACAAATGAGTCATCATCAATTAAGCCATCTGCCCACCATCCTGCATTATTTTTGATCCAATCAGGAATTGCACTTGTACTTCCACCACTACCCTGAGTTGTAGGAGGGATCTTCATAATTCCTTCTTTGATTAAGAATTTTATTCCTTCAACAAAGGAATTGTTATCAATTGAACCATCTGCCCACCATCCTGCATTGTTCTTAATCCAACTTGGAATTTTTTGTACAGGTGCGGTTCCATCACTGGCAAATATTGGAACAGAGAATTGTAGATAGTCGGATGCAACACTAGGTACAATTCCTTGAGGTGCTAGACCATATATCCACACAACATATTTTGCTGTACCAGGTTCTTCTTTAACAATAAAATCAAGTATGGCCTGTCCGGATGGAGAATACAAGAAAGACTGTCCTTCTTCTTGAGCCATGGATCTTAATGGAGTCAAATTATTATCTACAACCAAGAAATCATACTGAACTTGATTTAGAAATTCAGTGTCATCGTATTTACTGATAAATTTAATGAGCCATTGAGACTCACATCCTTGAACTAAATCTTCAGGACCATAGTTAATGTGAATTTGATAATCAAAATTATTTGTAGGTTTTTTTATGCTGACTGATTTTTCAATATTAGTTTCACATCCAGCTTGAGTCACATCAGTACTGGTAGATTTGTATTGATCAATAGGAGACTTTTGAACATTTTGTTTATAATCTAATAATGAAAATTCGTATTCTGTTGGAGGGATTCCTTCTGATACATGAGTGTATGTTTTAGCTTTAACAGGGAATGGAAAATCATCTACAATCCAAACCTTACTTGTAACACCACCAGTTTTCCAACCAATTTGAACAGTATCCCATGTTCCTGCAGGTGTTACGATTGTTTCAAGTTTCATAGGGACAACTTGTTCCCCACCAATATTTCCAATTTTACCCCAAGATTTATCACTGAATTTTTTTGGACCTTTACCACCTGAACTATCATCAGAGGTTGCAAATGCAGATAACCACACTATAGAAGATTTGAAAGCTCCACGATAAAGTCCTAATTCTGAACTACCACCTGTTGGTTCTGGTGCAATTTTTCCAAATTCTATTTCACCAACTATTATTTTATTTCCATCAAATACTGCAACATCAGCTAACCATTTGGTTTCAGTGCCAACTTGTTTATCCCCTTTAATCCACATGTCCAATTCAAAGTTTGTACATTCCTTGTAATCCACATGGCACATCGAGTAAGAAAAGAAATCTCCCTGTTTGAGACCTTCACCAGCATACCAAGTACCTTCTTTATCAACACCTCCAGATTGGAATTGTGCAGAGGCAGAAGGTGCTGCCAATGATCCAAAAAGGAGTACAGTAATAGCTGAAATTAGTAAGAATGATGCTTTCAATCTAAAAAAAATTGTCAAAACGGATAGTTAAACGTTTTTCAAAAATGTAAAAAATAAGAAAACCAGGCAGTGAAATCTTATTCAAATAAGCAAATATAGAGGAATAAGTACAGAAATTCCAGAAATGTGCGAATGTTCCAAAGTCCACCTGTTTGAAGTTGAATTCAAACTAGATGGAATGACCGTAGTCCCTACTCATAAGAACTGCGGATTTGCACTAGATGAAAAACAAGCTGACAAGTTCCAAAAAGAATTAGTAAAATCATGGGGCTTTGAGGATGAAGACGATTAATTAAAAAATAAAAAATTAGTATTGGATCTAATCCAATTACATTTCTTTAACTGCTTCTTTACAAACGTCTGTATTACATTTGCAATCAGCACTGCATATACAATGACCTTGCATTGCACAATCGCAGGAATAATCTGGATCGCCGCTGTCAGCTTCGCATCCACATGCTTGATCTACCATGATAATCCAGAGATTTTACTTATTTTAAAAGGTTAGTACATCCAGATAGAACACTTACGCACTTGAAAGAATCCCAAGAATGTCATTACATGATTTTTGAACTAGTGCTGATTGCTGTTCAAGAAGATTAGAATCAACCTCAACATCAAATGCAATCTTTAGAATATGCATCAAATCCTGCTCGTGATTTAAGGAATCTTTGATTTTTACAAAATTTTCTTGATTAAGATATCCCAGATAAAAATAGCAATCAGAAAGCATTGAATTTTTTACAAAGAAATCATATTTTTGTTGAATAATTTGAGAATAGTTATTTTTTTCTATAATATCAGAGAAACCTATAGTTGATTTTAGCATTCTTTCAAGTAGTGTTGGCGTAGCCCTCTCAATCCCAACTGTTTGCATTACAACTGAGATATGCTCATTGATTGTGTTTTTCTTTAATTTTCGAAGCGAATCAAGCATGTGCGATGGACTAGGACGTAGATTGTTAATCGACGAGATAGATTTTGCCAAATAGTATGTGGCGCATTTTTGCCAACATGGAGCAAACACATCTGATGATTGAATTGCCTCAATTGTTTTTTGAGAACAAAATTGAGATTCAATAAGGCAATTTTTTGCAAAATCAGAATATAACAAAGTATGTTTTTCCTCAATCTTTGAGAGAAGCATTCGAAGATCCCAAGATTCGTCTTGAAGAATTTCTATTTTGTGATATTGGAGAAGTTTTTCAGAATTTGTTTCAGACAAAGATGCATGATGAATGGTTACAAATTCATCTCCATCTTTGACTATTTTTGCAGGTTCTAATTTTTCATCAAAGATGAAAAGATCATAGTCACATGAATCAAAAGATAGATCAGAAACTCTACACCCACCAAGACCGATAGGACCTCCAGATAATTGATTTTCTTTGATGAATTTTTGAATCTCCATAGAATGTCATATCTTTGATTTTTCTATAAAGGAATCAACTCACAAAGTTTTACAAATTCATTCAAAGTCAAAACATTTCCTTTAAATTATGATTTGATTTGTTTTTTATCAAGCTCCTATAGTGTAGTCCGGTTAAGCATTTTGGCTTCTCAAGCCAAAGACTCGGGTTCAAATCCCGATGGGAGCATGATTATTTCGGGGATATAGTTAGCCCTTCATATTTTGCACTAAATTACGGATTTAACTAGATGGCAAGGAGGTGTAAAAATCGACATTAACTTAAATTGTTGATTATGGTTAAACCAACAACTTTTTTGTTTGTATTTTGATAGTAAGTTCCATGAAAAAAATATCTTTTTTAGGAATTGGATTACTGATAGTTGGATTAGGGTTTACATTTTTGAGCATCATATCATTTGTTGAAATTCAAGCAAGCATAGAATATTTCAAAACATTACCTGTAGGAAGTAGTCAACCCATGCTTGATTACCCTAGACTATACAACTTTATCATAATCTCAATCATATTGATTCCATCAGGTATTGCAGTTTATCTGAAAACTAATCATTAACCATTCTTCTAAACAATCTTTTAGCAGCCGCTATTATGGCAACCATAATCAGAATTGCTCCAAGATAAAACAAAGCCCATCCTAACCCGCCATACTGGAATTGTTTTGTCATCATTGCATTTCCTGCCATGATCATTCCAATGAATAGTATGATTACTCCTATGATGAGAACCTTAATCCATGTTTTCAATAAAAAACGAATACCTAAGTCATAGATAAGTTAGAGGCTCTGATTTTGCACTAAACATCTAGAGATTTATGAAAAACGATTTTTCCATTTTATTGTGCCAATAAACACTCCCAATATAGAAATACCATTACTCACAAAAACAATGCCCCATGTTCGATAGTTCTCATAATGTGTTTTTTCTTCTGGCATGATGTAGTCTAAATGATATACTGTCTGTTGACTAGTAATTCCCCAAGAGTAAATGGTTCTTGTTACATCGGTGGCTTTGAATAAATGTGACTTTGGATGTGCATCAGGAATAAGGTTGATTTCAGTGGCATCGTCTTGAATAGATATTGACAAGCTTGCATCAACATTTTCCCAGTTTTCTTGCCAAGACCAAACACCTTCATCACTAATTTCAAATTGAATCATCTCCATTACGTCATTAGGATTAGCTCCGCCAAAAGGAATTCCAATTGTATGAGTGTATGCTTCTTTTGTATCAATTAATCCATCTATTTTGAATAGTAAATTATATTGATCATTTCCGTCTGGATTGCCATAATAATCTTCAAAATAGTGGTAATTGCATTCATTGTTTTCGTCACAATCAAATTTTTTGTAAATAAAAGAAGAATTTTCTGCCATTGGAAGAACGTTCCAATCATGATTATTCGTTAATTGTCCTTCATAGGGCAAATATAGTCCAATAAAGGTGCCATTTTGTATATTATTCGTGGAGTAGAAAATATGGATAAGAGATTCATCATCCTTCACAATGAAATTCATATCCACATCTGTGTGTGACAGAGATTTTGTTTTGTAAAAATTAATTCCATTCCATGTTTGGATTCCTGATCTATCATTTATGCTAGCATCATGATAAAGAAAAATGCCAATTAGTAACAAAATTGCTCCCACAACTAATAGCCCCCACGAAATTGAGGGAATTTTTTTCATAGAGTTAATTTTATTTTCTGTTTTTTTCATTTTTTTGGCGTATGTAGCAGAATAATAAAGATCAGGTTTTAAACTTCTTTCAATACTGTGAATTTTTTCATCAGTGGAATTTTTTAATTGGTTAATTTCTTTTCGGAGTTTTCGTGTTTCCAATTTGGATTGGGCTAATACTGCCAATGCTCCTGTGGAACCCATCACTACAAAAAGTAATCCTATTTCAAATGCCGGTTCAAGTAATGGCGAATGAAGATCAGGGATTTTTCTAAAATTGTCGATTTGCCAAAGTAGAATCAATGCAACTTGTAAAGGTAAAGATACATAGTAAAATTGCAACATGTTGGAGACGAAAGATTTTGCTTTGTTGATTTTGTCTTTTTTATTTTGTCTTGAATCATCTCCAACGTTGTCTTCGGTACCCAATAATTTTCATATTGTATGAGTGCTTATAAGCCAATTAGTTAATTTGGGATTAGATATATGAAAATCTATGAAAATAGCATTATTCTTGGGTGCAGGCGCATCAAAAATTTTTGGAAAACCTACAACTGTAGAAATGAGAGACAAATTAAGAAAATATGGCACACTATCCTTAGATGAAGTTATTTTTCAGTCGTTTTTTTCACCACATGAGCACAAGGATATAGAATACGTTTTGCAATCAATCCGAGATATTATAAAATTCTCAAAATCCCTTGGAGGCAAATATTTCTCCAACCATACAAAAAACACCTATCTGAATTTTGATAGTAATAATATCCAATATTCAAAATTTTTTGAACACTTAGAAAATGTGGAAAAAGAACTAGAACGTGAGATTTATGAAACTTATAGATGGAATCATGACTTTGATAATGAATTACTCAGCGTATATGATGAAATTTTTAATTTTCTAAAAATTCATTCTGAATCCATTACAGTTTTTACAACAAATTATGACAGATCCGTAGAAGAGTATTGCAATCTAAGAAGTTCCTTTAATCAATTAATCGATGGTTTTTCTCGTGATCCTCCATATAGTGAATTTAGTGTTTGGGATGGAAATTACGACATAAAGACACCCGAGAGCATAACCCCAATCAGATTATTCAAGCTTCATGGCTCATTGAATTGGAAAGACCACAAAACTCATGGAATTATTAAAACATCTGAAACAAAAATTGACGATCCAAACATAATCCGCCATATTGCAATAATGCCTACCAGAACACCAAAAGACGAGGAAGAAACTTCTCCATATGCAGATCTTCTAAATATATTTTCAAACCGTATGGAACAACATGATGCATGTATTGTAATTGGATTTTCGTTCAGAGACTATCAAATTAATCGTGTGTTTCAAGAATTCATGTCAAAAAGAAAACCTTTGATTTGTATTTCTCCAACTGCAATGGAAGACATGTGTGAGAACCTTGTCCGTTTTCCAATCCCACAAGATTATGATAAAAGTAAAGTTAGTTCTCAAGTGCCCAGACCAGGAGGTCACGTATGGGCTATTCCTCATTTATTGAGCATAGAAAACATATCCCATGATCTGTCTATCGCATTATCTCACATTAACGCCATATTGGAAGAAAATAAAAAAACATTGGAAAGAAAACATGACCAAAATTAAAAAACAGCCAAAATTTCATTTTGGGGAATTTCAGAAATTTGGAAACATTGTACCAAACAAAGAGATTGATGAGGTACTTTTCAATGAATTTCCAGATATTTTTAACAACATCAAAAATCCAAGAAGCAAAATTTCAATACACCTAAAAAAATATATCATAATTAGACTTGTCACTATAATTGAATCTCATTTGAAATACCTTATTGCTCATTTAATTGATGAACATGGAATAAAAATCAACAAACTGTTTCCTGACGGAACGGTCACTTTACAATTAAACAATTTAGACGATGTAAGAAAAAAGGAATTTTCAATTGGGAAAATGACTGCGATGTCTTTTAATTTCCAAAACCCTCAAGAAGCCAATTGGGTATTTTCTACCTTGCTAGGGATAAAACTTTTTGAAAATTTAATTGAATTTGGGAAAATCGCTACAAAAAATAATTTACTAGATAAAGTTGAAGCAGAACACTTTGAAATTAATGAAAAAGAGTTTTTTGAGATGTTTTCAATTAGAAATGAAATAGTACACACAATGAGAACTCCTCATAAAATGAGAAAAAAACCCGAATATTTTGAGCAATTGTGGGACGGTTCATATCATTTTCTTCGACTTGTTTTTGAATTTGCTGAAACATTCGTACAATTCAAAGAACAAAAACTAAAGAAAAATGAGTTACACATATTTTTCTCGATAAAAACAAAAGAGTATAGAAAAAATCAAAAATCTAAATAAAATTTGTAGAAAAAACAATTTGTAAAATAACCTAGTAAATTTTCCAAAGAAAAAACAGGAAATTTTACTCGTACATGTCATATTTTTCATGCGTAAAATATCTATTTTACAAGTAAAATCCACGCCTGAAAATGTAAATTTTACACTATTTTTGTAAATTTATTCACGAGTTTACTGTATTTTAGAAAAAACACTATCTGTAAAATTTACTAGTTTTACCATTAATACAAAATGAAAAATTGTAAACTTGTTCAGTAAAATGAAAACTGGTTTTTGTAAATACAGTAAAACAATTTTTACTGTTTACAAAAGTGATCTCTTTTTGTTTTATCCATACACAAAATGTTGTAAATTAACGCCTAAAATTTAGTAAATTCAAGTCTTATTCTCAATGAGCATATTCACATTTTGAATAATTCATTTTGTAAACTTGTTCTCATTATGAATATCATTGTCTCAATATGATGTAAACAAGAATCAATTCATACAATTTAGTTTGTACATTATTTTTTCATAGATTTTTGTAGTCTTTCCATCAGAGATATTCTTCTTGATGTACCACAAAGTAGACTTGTTGATTCCCAATCTTTTTCTGTCCTCAGGAGTCAGTGCAAGAATTTTCTTTCTTAACTGAATCGTATCCTCTCTTTGAATAATTAATTTTGGAACATCAAAGTCAAACTTTATCTTTTTATCTGAAATATGGTGTGCAAGATTGCGAATATTGTCAAACAATACATTTTGATAAAAATAATTCTTACCATTGTATGGAACTTTGGTGTTAAAGTTTGCAGATATCTTTTCAATTAGTAATTTGGCAGTCTTTTCACGAAGTCGCATGTTGTAATTCTCAGTTACAATAAAGTCTGATTTCTTGAGTTTCTTCTCTTCAAGTAATTGTATAACAGACAAGTCAATAATCCATCTGAATAATTCCTGTAAATCATATACTAAGGGAGTTCTAGATGGTGTAATCTCATGTAGGAATCCTATAGAGCCATCAAGTCCTACTGAATTTACTACTTTTCGTATCTCTGATTCCAAAATAGCATATCCGTAATTGAATAGAGCGTTTACCTCATCAGATGCATTATAGTTTCTAGAATTTTCTTTACTTTTACGCACATTAAATCCAAATTCAGGCACAATTTCATTGATTATTTTGGATATTTGCTCAAAATAGATTCCTGCAATTCGTCCCTCATATGTCATAAGATCAGAGTAGATTTTTTCAGAGTTTGTCTCTAGCCATTTTGCTTCTTTTTCAAATGATTGTTTTATTTTAGGATAAGTGATGTTGTAATATTTTGAGAGTTGCTCCAACATATTCATAGAATGATTTACTTTTACTTTGATAATCTTTGTCGCAATATTCTTTCTAAATGAATCATCCAGATATTTCTGGTATTGTTTAATTTTCAATCCCCCTGATTTTGGTTCCTCAGGAAGTGTAACTGATAAAAGATTGCCATTCCAGTTCAACAAAGATAGATTGATTCCATGCTTTACAGTCCAACGCATTGCCTCAAATGAAATATTTCCAGTATGTCCGTCTATGATTATACTGTCATGATCAATCTTGTGTGGGTAGAATTCCATATGCTCTTTCTTTATCTTGTTTGAAATTACTAGTTTTCTCTTATCAACATTGATGGATGTGCCAAATCCAGATATCAGTAATGGTTTCATTTCATTTTACCTGTCTTTACTAGAATTTCTGCTTTACGATAGTCAATTACAAACCCCAATACAATATCTCCAGTATTCTTTTCAACTAATTTGTTTCTCTTTATGCTTTGAGATAGTTTCTTGAATGCAAGTTTTTCAATCTCTTCTACATCTTCAGTTGAAAACAAATTCAATGAATCCAAACTTTTATCGATATACATGAATGGTTTTATCGCCCCTACCCTTCTTCGTGGAATAAGTGTTTGATATACCCCTGAATAATATCTATAAAATGTACCGTCATCATCTCTTATTCTGTTTGTAATGTATGAAATGTCTGACTCTTCTAAAGCCCTAAATCCCTTATCTACAATATAGTAATTTCTGTTTTTTGAATCGTACTCTATTAGTTTATTTTTCATCATACGCTTTAAAATATTAGATAGACCTGCATCTGAGAGTTTGCAAATTCTTTTCAGATCTTTGTTTAGTTTTGGAGAATCCTTTAACGCATTCAAGACTTTGGCAATGTTCTTGTTTTTTGTGTCAAATTGGGCTTGATATGGTCTTTCAGGCATGGTTTTGGATATAGTTACTATACCCAACTTAGTAGTTAAGGATATCTTAAGTGCAAGATAACATGTGCCAACAGTAAAAAAGAAAAAAACAATTCCAATACATCAAAGATCTTGGAATGAACTCACTCCAAGACAAAAGAATAAGAGAGTAAAGTCTCTAGATGTAATTACACAGTCAAAGAATACTAAAAAATCATTATCAGTCATTGCAAAAGAAAAAGGCATTTCATTTAGAACAGTTCAAAATCATACCAATGCATTCAAAAAAGAAAATGGAAAATGGATTCCAAAAAGATTTGATAGAATCTCACGAATGTTAGTAATTAATGAAAATGGAAAAGCAAAGTCAATAGAAGTAAAAGACTCCAGAGTATCTTCTGTTATTGGATCATATCATAATGCAGTGAAGACATATTTGGATACAGGAAATCCTAAATCACTAAAGAAATTCTCAAAAAAGAGAATTAAAGATGTCAATGGAAAGAGTCACAAGTTTGAAACAAATCTACAAAAAATAATAGAAATTGAGGAGAAAGTTGAGAGTAGAGAACTTCGTGAAATTTATGGAGACGGAAATTGAATTTGACATCCATTTCAAATATTTCAGTAATAATTAATTCAAAAATTGGAGCATTGCGTGATGATACTCATTATACAATTAATGAAATGGAAATTTGGTTAAACAATATAATCAACCAATCCCACAAAGAATCTCTAATCAGAAAAGATAGATGTGAAATTTGTACTTGTTTAGAGATAAGATTTGATGGACATCACATAGGAGGAAGAAAGCATGATTTTAGGCAAATTACATCCTGCATTCCATGTCATGACATGTTATCATTGATGCAAAAGAAATGGGATGCACGATGGTTAAAATCAAATCAATCAGAGAATTTGAAACAAGTATTCTTTTTACAAGGATTAGCAGACATTCTAATTTTAAAATCAAAAAAGACTGAAAATTTCCTTTATGAGAATCTTGGATATTCCTACACTGAAATCATTTTTGAACTGTTAAAACGAGGCTAAAATGAACGAGATTCCACTTTTTCTGAGATGTTTTGTTGAAAATCCTTCCTATAATGGTGATTTTACGCCTAAGAATCCTCCTAGATACAATAATTCTATTGAATTAGTTTTAGATACAGAGACTACATCTGATGAATCAAAACAACTAACTTTTGGTTCTTGTGGAGTATGGGTTAACAAAAGACTGAATAAACTTTATATTTTTTATGATGATAATTTAAGGAAATCTCATATCAACAAGATTCAGAGAATTTGTTCAAAATACAACGTAATAGTAATTTCAAGATCAAAGTTTGTTGACGATGTATTTTATCCGCTAGTCTTTACATCTAGAGCAAAATGTATTGGATTTAATCTTCCTTTTGATTTGTCACGACTTGCGACATACCATACAAAGTCAAGAAAGCATCACAACGGATTCTCCTTTACACTATCGCAAAACAAACAGAATCCAAATATTGTAATTAAAAGTCTAAACAGAAAATCACAGTTCATAGAATTTACAAAACCACTAAGAAAAAAACATGAGCAGAAAAAAGAACTTTACAAGGGATGTTTCATAGACTGTAAGACATTTACATTTTCATTGAGCAATGAATCATATACATTAAAGAGTGCATTGGAGAATTTTGAATGTAATCTAAAAAAACTAGATGCAAAGAAACATGGAATTATTTCAGAAGAATACATCGGATACAACATCAATGATACCTTGGCAACATATGATTTGTACAGGCATGCAATGAAACGGTATGAAAATTACTGTCTTGCAAAATCTGAAAACAAACTGTTCTCACCTGCATCAATTGGGAAAGGTTATCTTGAAAAGATTGGAATAAAACCATTTTTCAAACAAAATCCTGATTTTCCTAAAAAAATTCTAGGCTATACCATGAGTACATACTTTGGAGGTAAAACAGGAGTGATGATCAGAGGTACTTCGATGCCTGTAAGTTATGTTGATTTTACAAGCATGTATCCAACGCTTTTTGTGTTGCTCGGAATGTATCGATTCTTGGTTGCAAAAAAGATTGATTACAACTATACGACACAGGAAACTCAGGAATTTCTCAATGGCATAACTATTGACGATATTCGCAAACAAGAGACTTGGAGGCACCTAACTACAATATGCAAAATCATACCTGATGATGATATTGTGCCTGTAAGATCAAGATATGGGAACAAAAATACTACAAACATTGGAATTAACCATCTCAAAAGTACGGATAATACTGCAATTTGGTATGCTCTGCCTGATTTAGTAGCATCAAAGATAGAATCTGGAAAAACTCCGATAATTCAAGAGGCAATCACTTTTTCACCGCAAGGAATCCAAGAAGGACTGCAAGATATCGAGGTTCTAAAAGGAATCCATGTTAAAAGCGGAGAGGATTTTATAAAAAAATTAATTGAAGAGAGATTACACATCAAAAAGAACTCAGACAGACAATCACAACTAAACCAGAATATTCTAAAAATAATTGCAAATGCAACAGCATATGGAATATTTATCCAGATGGATCCCAAACACAGAAAGAATCAAAAGGTAACAGTACATGGGCTGGAATCATTTGGTTGTATGGTGGACAAGACGGAGATTGAAGGAAAATATTTCAATCCAATAATGGCAGTGTTTCTTACTGCGGGGGCAAGGCTGATTTTATCTTCTGCTGAAAAGTTAGTTGAGAAAAATAACGGATATGTTGCATACTGTGATACGGACAGTGTATTCATATCACCAAAACATGTAAAACTAGTTCAAGAATTTTTCAAGCCTCTTAATCCATACAACGCAGATGTGGAGATGTTCAAAATAGAAGATGACAAGAAAACAAAAAAGATTTTAGATAACGTGTTGTGTATTGCTATTTCATCCAAGCGATACGTACTGTATGACTATGATGAGATAACAGAAGAGATTACAATTTACAAATATTCTCTACATGGATTAGGTTATCTAAAAGGCATTGATGGGGAAAAAGTGTGGAGGGATTTAATATTGATATTTCACCATCCAGAAAGAAAAGATGCTATCCTATCAAAGTACAAAAACAAATATGCAATATCTCAAATATCCATTACAAACTATCCAATGTTGTCAAGATTTGATGAGATAAACAAATCCAGACCATACTCTAAAAAGATAAAACCATACAACTTTGCAACAGTTGGAACTGCTTGCAGAAAGGATTCTAATACCAATGAATCAATAATTCCATTTTTATCAGAAATGGACAAACTTGATGAGATTCCATTTATGGAGTTTCTAGACTACAAGACAGGAAAAAAATACCCTCACAAGGACTCACTTGAGCCTCAATATTACTGGAAAGACATGAAATCTGTGTTAAATGATGACTATATCGATCATAAAGAGTCAAAATATGAGGGAGATGTAGGTTTTTTGAAGAAAAGATATCTTACAATTAACAAGAATTCCATACGGTATATCGGCAAGGAATCAAATGAGCTGGAGCAATCACAAGTTTTCGGAGTATCAAAAGAGAATACAATACAGTATGTGAATTTTCAAAAGAGGTTACGAGTGATAATTGAGAATTTGACTTTGGAGAAAGCATTAGAGATTGGAATTTCTAGGAGAGAATTTTACTATTTGAAAGAGAAATTAAAACACAGAGAATCTATAAAACTTAAAGAAAAAATTTTAAAGAAATTGATGTTTAGGATTCTTTAATAAATTTGAGAAAGTCTTTTCCAAGTTCAGACGTCCATGAATACAAAAGAGGTTTTCTCCACATTTCATTTTCTTCGTGTGTTGCTTCATGATGTAAAATATGTAATAATCCTTTAGAATGCAATTCTCTACAATATTGTTCATAACCTGTTAATTTGGGAAATTTGTCTGTAAAATAGTCATTAATGCTAAATGTTCCACGAAAGTTTGTTTGCCAATCTTTCCCATCAATTTCTTTCCACTTTGATGGTTCATTAAAAAACAATAATAGATGTATGTGAGTTAAAGTCAATTCATCAATCCATTGAAAAAACATGGTTTGCATATCTTCTTCTAATGATGTCCCTTGAGAAACGTTCAAAATTCCATTACGTAGTAGTTTTCTTTTTTCTTCATATCTAGTTTTGATTGCAATAAGTGAGGCTTGAATTATGGCATCTATGATTTTTTCATTTTTTAATAATGATTCTAAATCTATTTTTTTATTTTGAGTTAATTCATAATAGTCCAAAAGGAGGTTTTCACACCATTCCTCTCGTCTTTTCTGTATAGTTGGATTAACGATACTTCCAAAAACAGCTGTAGCCCCACCTATTGCCAATAAAGGATTTCCACTTGCTATCCCTCCTGCAATAGATAAGGCGCCACTAAAACCTAAAATTGTATCTTTTATTTTCTGTAATTTTACATTTTTTTCAAACTCTTTGTTTTTTTCTAAGTTTGACATTAGAGAGAATTCATATTTTATGAAATATTAGGTTTAATTACGCAGAATTTTTGCATTTGAGTATTTGCTATGTGAAAATACCCAAAATAGAAAAATTGTTTAAATGTGAATTATGAATTGATTTTGTGATTAAATATGGGATTTGATCTTGTTTTAGATCATATTACAACAATCAAAAAAGATGTAGATTATGTAAGAACAGTATTGAATGATCATCTTCCAAAAGAGGATGCTAGTGGAAGAGCTTGGGTTTGTTTGCCTGCTTTTGCTCTTGAACAAAATGAAAGAGATCAGATCATCGAAATATCAGAGTCAATAGTGACAAGAATTGCCGAAATTAATCATGAATTAAATCATGATAGTTGGGAGCAATACACACAAAAAATTACTCAATCTGCCACACAACTTTATTCCATTGCACTTCAATTAAACAATGAACAAACCCCTGATGATGCTTCACTTTTTCAACCTTCATGGGATTTACTAAATGACATAAATTTTCTTGAAAGAGCAATCAAAGTCACTAATGCGATGAATAAGGGTTCATCTGAAAATAAATATTCTGAAAATCAAGTTAATGCAACTATAAATGAAATAGAAAAGAAAAAAAGAGAAACCAGACTGAAAGCATATAACAAATTAGATCCCGACCTCAAAAAATTACTAAAAAATCTTGAAAATCAAAACAGCAATGTATTGGATCGTTTTGTAGATAAATTATTACACTTGTCAGGTTTTGATACTGAAATTTATGATCCTGTTATTGCAGGAAATATCGATGTTATTGCAATTGATTCATTACACGAAATAATATGTATTTGTGAAAATACCACTGGAAAGATATCTAAGAAGAAAGTAGATCAAATCGTCGGTCGAAAAATTGAATATGAAGAAGAATACAAATCATGGAGCAAACTCATAGTGTATCCAATTTTGGTTTGCACTGCTGATGATACATTCACAGATGATCTAGCAAGAAGAGAGTGTGTGTTGAATGGAGTCAGCGTATTAAGCAAGAAAGAGTTAGAAGAGTTAATCAAAAATCTCAAAAAAGGAAAAATAAGTACTACTCTTTTTGCAGAATATGTTAAAAAGAAAATTCCTAAAAACTAGGTGTTTTTTAAAGTTCTAATGAATAATCTCCAGTAGGAATATCATCAAAAAAGGTTTTGTTACCAATTATTGTATCAAAATCAAGTTTTTGTCCCTTGAACTCAGGCCATTCAATTTTGGGTTTGAAAACTTGTCTTACATAAAAAGCATATTTTGGATTGAGTGATTTTTTCACTTCTTTATCATTTTGGCAGAAATTACAATGTAAACATGCAATATCATTATCTTTCTTACACAATAGATAATCATGAACTCTTTTTACAATTATTTTTTCTTTGTTTTTTCTGTCTAAGATTCCTATTTTAGTTGGAGTTATTGAAAAAAATAACAACATAGCCCTATGATGAAGTATTTGATCATGGGTTTGTAACATGCTGAATTCAAGAAATTCAGATTTTGACATTTTTACCCTTGCCCAGTTACAAAATCGTTCATATTCTTTATCAAATTGTTTTTCTAGTTTTTTTGGAATTGTCAAGTCTTTTTCAATCATATGATCATCTCAACTACTTGGTTGTCCCATCCTCTCATCAAATCCATCTGGTTTGTATTGCTCTCGTTTGATTAATTCCCCTGAACCATTGAATGTGAAATTGTATTTCTTTGGTAGATCCTTTGGTGTTAGTACGTAGTAATCAAAATCACCCAAATCCCCAGAGAAGTCATTAGTCCAGACCAAGTCAAAGATTCCATTAAGATATGTGATTTCATCATGGATTCTTTCCCATTCTGCACCGACATCAATTGGTTGTTGACTAGGATCATAAGATGTTCCGTCATCATGGGGTTTGACATAGAGAGAGTCCTCTCTTTTTGAATTGTATTGCTTTACATAGTCAGGATCACTATTTGTCAAATCCCTCAAATTCATATTCTTTAGCAAAGTATCCCCATAGTAGAATTTACCATCTTTTACGCAGAAATTATGATTACGAAATATCATGTGAAAAAGAGTGGTCTTTGTCTCATGTTTTTTGAATATGATTCCTAATTGCTCAGGTCGCATTATTCCACGATGGGCAAACATGCAAAACAACGCCTTTTGAAACTCTTCAGATGCAGTATAGTACAAGAATAATCCATGTCTTTTACTAGATTCATTTTGCTGTAACAATTTTGCAGAATCCTTTAGAACTATTGAATTATGTCTGCAACGAAGTGCCATCTCTAGGAAATCATTTGATGAAAACTCGGTAATATCTACCATATCGTTATGATGAAACACTCACAAAAATAGATGATGGAATTAGTGCAAAATCGACTCTTAATTTCAGGAAAAATCTCAAATTCCTAGATCAGTATTATTATTTGTTCAATGTTACACCATTATGGATCTTCCCAAGACAATAGTATCTCTAATCATAATTGGACTTGTAATTTTTGTTGGAATTTTTGTTTTCAAAGAGATGGCGGTTACACTTTGGAACCTTAGTCCATTAACTAGTGTAGGTTTTGTAGCAAGTATCGGTATAGCAATTTGGAAAGGTCGTCTAGGATTAGACCAAGGCGAAGAAAATATACGGATTCTAGGTCTTATTTTTGTTGGAACAATAATATCATATGCCGCAACCAGTCAACTACCAAACCTTTGGAATAATGTTGTAGCCGGAAACTTGGTAGGGGCAGCTGTTATAGCCATAGTAATTCTGATTTTATTTTTTAAAGGACAAGAAATCAAAAACTCCTAACACATCAAATTTAGTGCAAAATCAACCCTCTAAATTCTAAAGAATAAGGGAAAGTTAGTGCAAAATCCATGCGGCTAACTATATCCCCAGCATGATTATTTCGGGAATATAGACAGAGCCCTAGAAATGTCACAAATAATGAGAAATTTAAAAAAGACCATGGTCTGGTTTAGCGTTTAATTACATGTTTTCTTATTGATTCCTTATAACGCATCATATTGAATAGTCAATAGAAAAAACAAATGGAATTCATTGATGCAAAAGCAAAAAACCTCTATGAAACATCACAATATGCACGTAGTCTTATCGAAGCAAGTCTGGATCCGCTAGTTACAATCAGTCCAGAAGGAAAGATTACTGACGTAAATGAAGCTACTGTTATTGTTACAGGCATGTCTCGTGAAAATCTAATAAACACAGATTTTTCCAATTATTTCACAGAGCCAATAAAAGCAAGAGAGGGATATGAGCGAGTGTTCAAGGAAGGTACCGTCAGAGACTATCCCTTATCCATAAAACATTCATCTGGACAAATCACCGACGTACTTTACAATGCATCTGTCTATAGAGATGACGAAGGTAATGTGTTAGGTGTATTTGCTGCAGCAAGAGATATCACTGAAACAAAGAAGGTTGAACAATTACTAGCAGAATTCACGGATGCAAAAGCAAAAACACAGTTGAAGCTCACGGATGCAAAAGCAAAAACACAGTTGGAGCTCACTGATGCAAAAGCAAAAACACAGTTGGAGCTCACTGATGCAAAAGCAAAAACACAGTTGGAGTTCACTGATGCAAAAGCAAAAACACAGTTGGAGCTCACTGATGCAACTGCATTATCAGAAAAACTAAAAGGAGTTGCAAAGGACGAATTTTCTACAATGATAACTCATGAGTTAAACACTCCACTTGTACCAATAAGAGTATACTGTAAGATGCTTAAAACATCAATGCTTGGCAAAATAAATGAGGAGCAAGCAGATGCAGTTACAATAATAGAAAAAAATGCCAAAAGACTTGAGACGCTAATAACGGACATCATGGATGTAAGAAAGCTTGATCTTGACCAGCTTAAATTCAACATAGGTAATTTATCTTTGGACAAGTTTTTTTCCAGTATTGATTCAGACTATAGGAGAGTCATGGAAAATAAACAACATCAGTTTATTACAAATTTACACACCAAAAACATGGTTATAAAAACAGACAAAACAAGATTGAGACAAGTTTTTGATAATCTATTAAGTAACGCAATAAAGTTTGTCCCAAAAAACAAGGGAAAGATCGAGATAGGCTCCATGAAAGAAAGCGACGCTCTTATTTTTTATGTAAAAGACAATGGTATTGGGATGTTACCAGAAAAACAGAAAAATCTTTTTCAAAAATTCTATCAAATTGACACATCGGAAAGAAGATCTGCTGGTGGAACTGGACTTGGACTTGCAATCTCAAGGGGCATAATGGAGAAATTGGGAGGCACCATCTCTATTCAAAGTAATGTAAAAACAGGAACAACGTTTTTCATACGATTACCGTCAAATGCAATAGTGGCATTATGAAATTGTAATATAGTATGAGTGAAGCTAGTATGCACCTATGAAAATATTAATGATTGATGATAATGAAGACATATCTACTGCGTTTTCTAAATATTTTATTCATCTAGGTCACGAGTGCTCTGTATCAAATAATGGACAAAATGCGTTAAGCATGATTGAAAACAATTCATTTGATGTAATTCTAATGGATATAGCAATGCCTGAATTTTCAGGATCTGACATTGTCGAGTCTCTTTACAGCCGTAATTTGATTAGTGATAAATTGATTGTTGCATTAACTGCATCATCTATTTCCGACGAGGAAAAAGATTTGCTGAAGAAAAGAGGCGTTCATTCCATACTGAAAAAACCAATTGATCCGGATGATCTACTAGATTATGTAAGCAAAATCAAAAAACAGATGCACATACATGAATGACCAACATGTTATCAACGAACTAGAACAGTTAGCGCTGATTCAAAAAAAGACATCAGAATTACTTGCCTCGCAAAGCAAATTAAATACAGATAACTCGGGTTTCCCATTCATACTTGATACACTAGATTCCTCAAATGATGTGACAAAAAAGATCTCAAAATTACTAACAGAAGCCACAGATGTAAAAGGCACATTGGAGAAAGTACATCATGGTCTCCGCACTCCGATGACTCCGATATTGGCATACACTGAGATGTTACTTGCAGATAAATTCGGTTCATTAAATGACGAGCAAAGGAAAAAAACACAGATCATCCATGAGAACACCAAACAATTACTAGACACAATTAACTCCTTAGATGACACATTATCACCAATACAAAATCAAGACGGTAAAACAAAACACGAAATAGATGAATTAAAACAGGAAAAAAAGATAACAGCAAAACTAAATAATTCTTTAACAAGCCGTCTGGATAAGCTACAGGAAGAAAAGAATGATCTTCAAAAAACAATAAAAAATCTGTCACATGAAAAACTAGAATCTGACCAAAAAAAGATATTTCTAAACAAATCCATCAAAACAGAACAAGAGAAAAATAGACACCTTTCCAAAAAACACCTTCTAACAATAGCTGTGGCTGGCATAGCGATAGCAGCAATTTCTGGAGGTTATTCCTTGTTGATAGTAGATCTGATGGGTCAAGAATACAGAGTGGCTGACATAGGGGAGGTAAAGTCAAGTTATGTCATACAGAATCTCAGAGGAGAAACAATGGACACTTGGCTTTCTTGGAGATTGGTTGAAGGAACCACACTTTATGTGAATGTAATTGACTCTAAAAAATATCCTGAAAGAATGGACATCATAAGAAAGGTTGTAAACTCAGATGAGGCAATAGAGATCGACAATTCCTTGCTGCACAAGGGGGCAAAGGGAACTACATCACTGTATTATTTGGGATGGGCAGGAGCATTGGCAGAAGCATCCAAAAAACCCACTGAGACATACATCCCAGACAAGCTAGAGATAATAGAATCCAATTCGGGGGAAGGCGACATCACCATCAGGCTAACTGACATGAGAAGCGGTGACGGGTATTCAGGGTTTACAAAATCAATTGCAGATAGCTCACAAAATCAGATTTTAAAATCGGAGATTACGATATACGATGCAAAAAACCTGTCCAAGGCACAGTTTGAGACCATACTGCGCCACGAGATGGGTCATGCACTAGGTCTTGCTCATTCTACAGCTTCTGAGGATCTGATGCATCCTATCATTAAGACTGAATTTCCTTACGTTTCAGAGTGTAATGTGGATGCAATAGCATCGCTGTATGACGGAAGCAAGAACAGCGAAGTCATTTGTGAGATTTAATACATTTTTGATGTTAAGAGATTTTAATTATTTTCAATAATTTTTTCTAATGTCTTTGTTCGAAATACAATTGGTTTATCGCTTTCCAGTTTCTTTTTCAACCTGTAAAACTCTCTTTTGTCCAGTCCAATTTCTAAAGCCTTTTCCAAAGTCAAATCCTCAATAATTTCCCGTAGTCTTTTTTGAAAATCCACATACTCTGTCTACCGTCAAACATTTTATCAATTGAACAAATCAAACACGAATTATTCCCATCTTCACCAAATACTGCAATCCCCTGACAAACTCCTCAGACGGAATCGCCCCATCTGACCACCACTTTGCGTTTGACTTTACCCATCCTTTTTCTTTTAGATAAATTAATGCACCTTGAATGACTTCTTCAGAGAGATTTAGTGCTGGTTCAAAATAATCCATCCCCATGTACCCAGTAGGATCTTTATTGTAAATATCCCGCATTATTTTCAAAATTTTATATGGTAATTCTTCATCCATTTCTCTTTCCTGATTGAATAGTTTTTTCCATCACTTTACATTTGAAAACTTTACTAAAAATCAGTAAAATCGTACACTCATAACATCATTTTTCATGCCTAAATTATTCATTTTACAAGTAAAATCCACGCCTAAATCTGTAAATTTTACACTATTTTTGTAAATTTATTCACGAGTTTACTGTATTTTAGAAAAAACACAATCTGTAAAATTTACTATGTTTTCAATTAATACAAAATGAGGAATTGTAAATTTTACTCAGTCAAATGAAAACTAGTTTTGTAAATACAGTAAAACAATTTTAGACTGTTTACAAAAGTAATCTCTTTTTGTTTCACACATACATAAATTGTTGTAAATTAACGCCTAAAATTTAGTAAATTCAAGTCTTTTCCTCAATGAATATATTCACATTTTGAATAATTCATTTTGTAAACTTGTTCTCATTATGAATATCATTGTCTCAATATGAGGTAAACAAGAATTAATTTATACAATTTAGTTTGTACATTATTTTTTCATAGATTTTTGTAGTCTTTCCGTCTGAAATATTCTTCTTGATATACCACAAAGTAGACTTGTTGATTCCAAGTCTCTTTCTGTCTTCAGGAGTCAGTGCAAGAATTTTCTTTCTTAACTGAATCGTATCCTCTCTTTGAATAATTAATTTTGGAACATCAAAGTCAAACTTTATCTTTTTATCTGAAATGTGGTGTGCAAGATTGCGAATATTGTCAAACAATACATTTTGATAAAAATAATTCTTGCCATTGTATGGAACTTTGGTGTTAAAGTTTGCAGATATTTTGTCTATCAGTAATTTTGCAGTCTTTTCACGCAGTCGCATGTTGTAATTCTCAGTAACGATAAAGTCGGATTTCTTGAGTTTTTTATCTTCCAGTAATTGTATTATAGATAAATCAATAATCCATCTGAACAATTCCTGTAAATCATAAATCAATGGAGTTCTAGATGGCGTGATTTCATGCAGGAATCCTATGGAGCCGTCAAGTCCTACTGAATTTACTACTTTTCGTATCTCTGATTCTAAAATAGCGTATCCATAATTGAACAGGGCATTTACCTCGTCTGATGCGTTATAGTTCCTAGAGTTTTCCTTGCTTTTACGCACATTAAACCCAAATTCAGGCACAATTTCATTGATTATTTTGGATATTTGCTCAAAATAGATTCCCGCAATCCTTCCCTCATACGTCATAAGATCAGAGTAGATTTTTTCAGAGTTTGTCTCTAGCCATTTTGATTCTTTTTCAAATGATTGTTTTATTTTTGGATAATTTACATTGTAATATTTTGAGAGTTGCTCCAATAGATTCTGAGAATGATTTACTTTTACTTGGATAATCTTGGTAGCAATGTTTCGTCTAAATGAGTCATCAAGGTATTTCTGATACTGTTTAATTTTCAATCCTCCTGACTTTGGCTCCTCAGAAAGTGTAACTGATAGCAAATTGCCATTCCAGTTTAACAAAGATAGATTGATTCCATGTTTTACAGTCCATCGCATTGCCTCAAATGAAATGTTTCCAGTATGACAATCAATGATAATACTATCGTGATCAATCTTGTGAGGATAGAATTCAAGTTTTTCTTTTTTTAGTTTGTTTGTAATGACTAGTTTTCTCTTATCAACATTGATGGATGTTCCAAATCCTGAAATTAACAAAGGGTTCATCTTTGTTTTTTCTCCGTTGGCTTTAAAAGATCTTTTGCTTCAGTGTAATCAATTACAAACCCCAAGACCATCTGTCCTGAAAATTTGTCTTTCTTCTTTTCTTTCTCAATTGATTTTTTGATTTTTTCTAAAATCATTTCTTGGATTTTTTCTACATACGATGTAGAAAGAATTTCTGAATCCAGATTCTTATCAACATACAGAAACGGATAGATGGCATCATTCAGTCTAAAATTCTTCAAGACCTCTTTTACTCCGGAATATCGGGGGTGATATGTTCCTCCTTCATTTCGTATACGATTAGTAATGTAGGAAATATCTGCTGATTGAAGAATCTTTTTGCCAGTATTTGTGACAGAATATCTTTTGTCAGATTCTTTGTGAATCAAATCTTCCTTGACCATATCTAGTAGAAGTTTTGTGATACCTGCTGGAGACAGTCCGCTTATTTTTAGCAGTTCTGTAAATCTCTGTGGAGAATCTTTTAGAGCATCCAAAATTACTGCTTTGTTCTTGTCTCTAGTGGATTTTTGTGCGTGGTATGAGTCATACATGGTATAGTTACTATACTTAGTTAAGTAAATAAGTATAGCTCAAATGCAAAATCCCATGTGCCAACTCTCAAAAAGAAAACCGCGATTTACAAAAAATCTTGGAGTAGCCTCAGTCCCGAAGAAAAAGACATTCGCATAAGGTCACTTGAGGTTGTTAATGAGGCACGTACTACAAACAAATCACTAACTAAAATTGCAAGACAAAACAAACTCTCAGTAAAAACAGTTCTCAGTCATACCAATGCCTTCAAAAAAGTAAGCAGAAGGTGGGTTGCAAAAAGGTTTGACAAGATTTCCCGCTCTATGATAATAAACGAAAAGGGAAAAATGATTTCAGTTGAGATTAGGGATTCAAGGCATGCCAGTACCATTGGCAAATATCACAATGCAAAAAAAGAATTTCTCAACACAGGAAACAGGAAAAAATTATCAGAGTTTTCCAAAAAGAAAATCAGAGACAGCAATGGAAAACTTCATTCTTTAGAGACAAGACCTAAGAAGATAATTGAAATCGAGGAGCGTGTAGAGCAAGAGCCAGACAGACCACAGGTGTATGAATTTGAATAGTGATATAGTTTTAGCATTATCTGTTTTCTCAAATGAAAGAATTATGAAATTACTTGATAATACAAAATCAGAAATCGACAATGCGCAAAAATGGATTGATGATTTATTCCATCAAACTAAACGGGAATCAAAAATCAAAAAACAAAGATGTGAAATTTGTAATTCAAAAGAGGATCTTTGTAATTTAGAACTTCACCATATCTCTGGGAGAAAACATGATTATCGAACTATAACTGCATGTCTTGCTTGTCACAGATGGCTATCAGACAAGCAGAAAACTTGGGACAAAAGATGGCTTGAAAAGAACCAACCTAAAAATCTCAGACAGGCATTTTTCCTTTTGGGATTGCAAAACATTTTGGAATTAAAGACAATCAAGACAGGAAACAGTATTTACACAGAATTAGCCTATTCATACAATGAAAAGATAAACGTCCTTTTGGAAAGATGGCAATGACCGGATTGCCTCTCTATTTTAGATGTTACACTGAGAAAAAAGGCAAGAAAAAGGACAAACCACGCCTAAAACTAGAGGCAAATCAAAACCTCGTTCTAGTTTTGGACACTGAGACAAGATCTGACGAATTTCAGGGACTGGTCTTTGGCTCGTGCGGGGTGTGGTCATTTGGAAAGTTACGACAATTCTACATATTTTATGATGACAATCTATCAGATCAAGACATTGAAAAACTCGTAAAAATTGCATCAAAGCACAAATGCGAATTACTCTCAAGAAAAGACTTTGTAGAGAAAGTATTCATTCCAAATGTTTATCGTGCAAGGGCAATCTGTGTAGGATTTAATCTGCCTTTTGATTTATCCAGACTTGCAATATACTCTGGAAAATCAAAACTTCAACACAATGGATTCTCTTTAAAATTATCAGAAAATAAAAGTAATCCTAGAATTGTAATTAAAAGTCTTGATGGAAAATCAGCATTCATCCAGTTTGCATCTCACTCTAAAACAGAAACTGAGAAAAAATCTAGAACCTATCGCGGTTGTTTTGTTGATCTCAAGACGTTTACATTTGCACTTACAAACAAATCCTATACTCTAAAAAATGCTCTGATAGATTTTGGTTCAAAATTTAGAAAATTAGATACGGACGAACATGGTGTAATGTCTGAAAATTATGTAGAGTACAACATCAATGACACTCTAGCAACACATGACTTGTACTTGCAAGCAATGAAGAGATATCTGACTTATCATATTCGCAAGCATGAAAGTGAATTATACTCTCCGGCTTCAATTGGGAAATCATATCTAGAACAAATTGGAATAGTGCCGTTCTTAAAACAAAATCCAGATTTTTCAAGGGAACTGTTGGGCTATGTCATGATGACATATTATGGTGGCAGAACTGATTGTAGGATTAGAAAGACCCCAACCAAAGTATCCTACATTGACTTTACTAGCATGTATCCAACAATCTACGTTTTATTACAGATGGATAAATTCCTTAAAGCAAAAAAGATAACTCATCATAAATCCACAAAGGAAACTCAGAAATTACTTGACACCGTAACAAAACAAGACATTACAAACAAAGAATTTTGGAAAAAATCGATAACCATCTGCAAGGTCATTCCAAATGATGACATACTGCCTGCCAGATCAAAGTACAACACACAAAATACTACCAATATAGGCATAAATTATCTAAAATCACGTGATAGTACTGCCATTTGGGTTACATTGCATGACTTGATTGGCTCCAAATTCTTATCCGGAAAAACGCCCAAAATACTAGAATCATTTACATTTGTTCCTGAAGGAATGCAGGAAAATCTCAAAGAAATTGATATTTTTGAAGGGATAACGGTAAAACCTGATGAGGATTTTATCCAAAAAATAATTGAAAAGAGATTGGAGATAAAAAATAACATCATGCCATTTGATGGTGCCATCTCAAAATTAATCCAGAATCATCTCAAGATAGTTGCAAATTCCGCGTCCTATGGAATTTTTATTCAACAAGATATTGAACATCCAAACAAAAGCAATGACGTTTCAGTGTTTGGCTCTGATGAGTCATTTGAGACCAGTGTGGAGAGAATAGAGAAGAACGGTACTTTTTTCAATCCTATAATGGGTGTTTTTCTGACATCTGGTGCCAGACTAATCTTGGCAACATCTGAATCACTTGTTTTAGAGAATAAGGGTTACATGGCATACTGTGACACTGATGCAGTTTTCATTTCCCCCGAACATGTTCAATTGGTTCAGGATTTCTTCAAGCCACTAAACCCGTACAAACATGACGTGGAGATGTTCAAGATTGAAGAGTATGAAGATGAAAACAAGAAAAAACATTTGGCAGACGATGTTTGGTTTTACGGAATATCTGCAAAGAGGTATGTTCTTTACGGATTTGAAAATGACGAGATTAAAATTTACAAGTATTCTTCACATGGACTAGGACATTTAGAAGGAGTAGACCATGAGCAATGGTGGAAAGATATTCTTGAATGTCATTACCATCCAGAAAGAAAAGACGAGATTATTTCAAAATACAAAAACAGACCTGCAATTTCTACACTGCGAGTAAGCACTTTTCCAATCTATGAAAGATTTTCAAAACTAAACAAGGGGAAATTATACTCTGATTCGATAACTGCATTTAATTTTTTTACCATTGGAACTGCTGTTCTGTCTGATCCTGAAACGGGCGAACCAATCATACCGATGATTCCAAAAGTTGATTCATCAAAACACACTCAAGTGCCATACATGGAATTCCTTGATCACAAGACAGGCAAGGTCTATCCTCATGAAGGCTCGTTAGATGCCAAAGAATATTGGAAGATGCTTGATAAGGTCTTTGAGGACTACATCAATCATGATGAAGCAAAATCAAACGGGGATATCGGAGTTTTAGAGCGCAAACACCTAGAGATTGACAAAAATTCCATCAAATACATTGGAAAAGAGGCAAACAATATTGAATTTTCAATGGTAAGGGGTGCCTTTGCAGAGGATAGCAACGAGTATGTGAATGAACAAAAGAGGATTAGAGAAATTATTGTAAGTTTGACTTTGAGAAAGGCTTTAGAAATTGGACTGGATAGAAGAGAGTTTTACAGGTTGAAAAAGAAACTGGAAAGTAGTAAGAGAATCATACTTAGAAAGAAGATCTTAGAAAAAATATCTAAAATTTTCTCTAAATAATGTCTAGATCGATTATGATTCAGAATATTTTTCAATAATCTTATAAAGTACTGAACCGTACTATACAGTATGGAAAATGAATCTGTTAATGTAGTGGTTTGTTCTATGTGTTTTCACAATCATTCTCAAAAATGTGATCATTTTGTGATGGATGGGTTTCCTTGTGACTGTCCACTTGGTATTCCTGATGCAATTACTGAGACATATCAAATTCTTGAACAACTCAATACATGGGCAAAAAATACTCTAGTTCGTCTCAAATACATAGAATGTGAACATCAATCTGAAGAAGTTAAAATTGGTATTCAGTGTGCTAGTAGAGTTTATGCATTATCCAGCATGTTTAATTCCTTAGTAATTCCGGATCTAGGAGATGAACATTCTCCTAGAACCAAGAACAATATGTGAACTAAAATGTCAAATCGTGGATGCCCAAAATGTTTGATTGTGTATACTATGATTTCAGATTCTACTCCAAACCCTATCTGTAAAAAATGTGGAAAATCTGTAGTTTATTGGGATGGAGATTTTGTTAAAACACTTCCAGATCATGCAGAAGTAAAATATGATCATATGTGGAGTTCGATTTTGGCAACTGAATTTGATATTGATTCAAATTATGATCCGGATAAATTCAAAAAGCCTAATGAAATATAACTTTAAACCCTTCAAAGACACTTTGTCAATGTCGTTAGGCACTTACATTAATTTTATAGATACAATATAGATTAAAAATTGGAAAAATGTTAATTTCATAATTTGATAATAGAAATACAACTATTTTTTAAAAATAAGAAACGAGAATAATCAAATTTAAATCATAGTGATTAAGTATGCATATATGGTTCTAAAACAATTAGATAATTTTACAAAAGATCTACTGGAAGATTCTTTAATAAAATATAAAGAATTTATGACACTTAAAGTCGCTAAGAAGGATTTTGAGTCGGATGCCCTAAAATACATGTACGTCAACGAGTTAAACTCTGCAGAAATTCTATTGAAGATTTTAGGTGAATCAAATAGTATTGAATTGGATATTCATAGTAAAATGATAAAAAGAGCAATATGTTCAGCAACGTATCATAATGGGGCAAATGTAGCTAATTTTGGTAATCAAAACCAAGCGTTTCAAAAAGAAATGTTTGAGAAACAAAAACGATATTTAGATGCATTTAATGAAATATTTGGATATTCTGGAATGGAAGAATTCCAAAAAGCCATGGTTGAAGTTAGTCCTAACAGATTATAAAAAATAGAATCCTCCAGCGTT
Source organism: Candidatus Nitrosopumilus sp. bin_7KS (assembly GCF_054095835.1). Lineage (NCBI taxonomy): Archaea > Thermoproteati > Nitrososphaerota > Nitrososphaeria > Nitrosopumilales > Nitrosopumilaceae > Nitrosopumilus > Candidatus Nitrosopumilus sp. bin_7KS. Next base: position 55,373 of record NZ_JBSWSO010000005.1, read on the forward strand.
CTAGATATGATTCACTATTGTTTCTCATTAGGATAGATGTGATTGAAATTTAATTCAATTAGCTAACTGTAACTTCATTTTCAAGATAGTGAAGTAATTTTCTATTTACAGCTTTGTTTTCATAAATTCCCATAACTGCACGATATTTCCCAACCTCCCAATTGGGTGGGATTTCACAAAGCCAAGATGCTGAAAATATATCGTCATCAAATTCAAGAGTTCCATTATCATTTATCGAATTCCAACTTGTAGGGTCAGGAATCCAATAATGCATATCATCAGGTGAAATCAATACAAGATCTAAAAATCCATTACGGGTTTTTCCTTTAATTGATGCAGATACACTAAATTTTTTGCCACGAACAATATTTTGTGGAATAATGAAATTTTGAATTTTGATACGCCCATATTCTAAAGAAGGAGTGACTGCTAAATTTTTAGGCGGTATAATTTGAATGGATGAGGTGTCAGTTATTCTATCCTGCGTGGACAATGTTTTGTCAGATGATTTTTTAGCAGTTAATTTATTTTTTAACTCTTCATTTTCCTTACGAAATTCTTCAAACTTGGTAAATCTTTTTGAAAGAATTTGTGAGAGGGATTTTTTTAATTCTTTTTGTAATTCTAAAACATTGTTGAAATTTTTATAGACAATTCCTGTTTGGGATTCTTGAACTTTATCGATAAATTCAGTTAATTTTACATCTCGACTTTTTTTTAAATTACGAACAAAAATTAATGTTGGAATCTGATATGTGCGAGCAGTTTCAAACTCTTTAATTGAAGGAGAGCTATATTCATCTCCAAAAATCCCTACATAGATGTGGGATGTTCTAACCTCTTCTAAAAATTCGGATTCAATAGGATCATCTGATGCAGAGCGATTTTCAGACCCTTCGGGTAAGAATTCAAAAGATTCGATTGTATCGTTAGCTATAATTCTTTCATTGAAAAGTTCATCTTCTTTACCGCTTACAAAAATCCGTAATTTCTTTTCGACCATAAAAATCTGTTAAATATTCTCTTTCATAAAGTAATTCATAGGTGTAGCCACAGAATTGTGTGGTAAACAATCAATTTTAAAAAGTGATTATCGATAAGATCGCTTATATTTTACCAATCTGTTTTTTTTAATTTCTTATTATTTGTGACATTTCTAGGGCTTTGTCTATATTCCCAGCAAGATTATTTCTATCTGAAAATCAAAGACTTTAATCAAATACAAAATTCTAATACTATCTTCTAATTCGTGTATCACTTCGTCGTATATTGTCAGTTAATTGTCTATAGTTGTAATGGCAGCCCTTGTTGCAGAACCAATCCACCCCTCCCAAATATTTCACATCATCAGATTTTCCACAATACATGCATTTTTTTGAATGTTTTGCAGCATCTTCTTTGGTCATATGCTATCTATGATTCCCATTACTCTTGTAGTTGTCTTTTTCAAATTCGTGATGGAATTAATGTAAAAATAAGAATAAAAAAATTAGAATTCAAACTAACAACTATTGAGTTGTTGCTGCTCTTTTCAATGCTTTTTGATAGTTTGTTTTCTTTGTTTTAGCAGATTTTTCTGCAGTTTTTAGAGCCTTCTTTACAGTTTTGATCTTGTTGTTTGCTTGTAGAAGTTCTCTTTTTCTTTTGTTTGCTACTAGTGTCGCTCGTTTCTTTGCCTTGCTAACTGTACCTTTTGCTTTTCTTACAGTTTTTCTTGCTTTTGTGGCAGTTCTCTTTGCTTTACTAGCAGTTTTTCTTACAGCTCTCTTTATTTTCCTTACAGGTTTTCTTTTAGCTGCACGTTTTTTTGTTGCCATGAGTGATCACGATAAAACATGAAGTAAATAACATGCACATCAGAATTTTTTTATATAAACTCAAATAATTTTACTACGAATTTTACAAACTATCAAAAAAAATTTTCAAATGCGTTGTACATTAGACTCTGATCTATGTTTGTTAGAGCGAGTTGTATAACGAACTCTACTGTTACAACACGGACATCTTGGAAATTTTTCTTGGTAATAGTAATCACAATTTTGACAAAAACATCCACCAGTAGTGTATGCTTCTTGTTTGGATGATTTTTCAAACACTATGCATTGATTTTTACAGTTTCCTAGTCCCATAATGATTCAATTCCAATTATCATATAGTGATTACAGATTTTGATTGATTTTTGATCGCATTTACTGTATACAATATGTTATCGCCTTCAGGCATAGGATTAGCACACTGTCCACATTCAGGTAAGATTACATTTGCATCATATTCTATTTCACCTATAGATTTTCCACAATCCTTGCAATAGATGGATTTTGTATCGTAGATATTCATTTTAAACTTCCTACATACCAAATGTTATTTTTCTAATTAAGGAAAATGATAGTTGATTTAATTCAAAACGAAATCAACTTGCCGTTTGTTTAATTATTTTACCGTGTTATGGGTTGCCCGAGGTGAAAGATATGCAAACTCACAAAACCAGCACATTAGATAGAATGGTACATGCACCATTTAGAAAGGTCATAAAATTTGATCTGTTCTGTATGGGCTTGGGTGTTGTAATGGGAATGGGTATTGGTGCCTTTATTGCTACCAATATTTAATTTCAATAACACCTCAACATGACAGAGGATATCTTCTGTCATTTTTTATTTATTTTACAAATGTAAAAAATCTTAATTTAAAATATTAATTGTAATAGAAGGTTTTTCTTTCCGTGTGGATTTTGGCCAACTAGGTTTTGCCTACAAACCTTGTAACGGCAAAGTGGGGATTTAAAATCCAAAATTTAAACTTTATGAGATACTCTAGGCTCAACGATATTTTGTAAATAATGCCTTTGCAGTATTTTCTGCTCTTGTAAATCGAAGTTCTATCTCTTCCCAATTAATTACATTCCACCATGCTGCAATGTAAGATGGTCTCTTGTTTTCATATTTTAGATAATATGCGTGCTCCCAAACATCCAATCCTAATAGAGGTACAAGCTCTTCAGTGATTGGACTGTCTTGATTTGCAGTTGTTTTGAATTGAATTTTTTTTGTAACTGGATTAAATATTAGCCAACCCCAACCGCTGCCCTGTATTACTGCAGTCTCTGCTGAGAATTTTTCTTTGAACTTCTCAAAACTTCCAAATTCTTTATCTATTGCATCTTTTAATTTCCCACCTGGTTCTCCACCGCCACCAGGTTTCATGCTTTTCCAAAATAATTCATGGTTGTTGTACCCACCACCATGGAAATTGATTCGCTCTCTGATTTCAGGTTTCATTTGATCTAAATCAGATAATATTATTAGTAATCCTTTGTCTTGATTTTCTTTTGCCATCTCATCCCATGCATCGTTTAATCCGTTTGTGTAGGCTTGATGATGTTTAGAATGATGTATCTCCATTGTTTGAGCATCGATGTGGGGCTCTAGTGCATCATATGCATATGGTAAATCAGGTAATAGAAAATCGCCCATTATAGTTTAATGTGAGGTTTACCTTATAAACAATTTTTCTGGTTTTGGCTGCATCAATCAGTATATTTTATTATCAGTTTTTAGAATTTTCTTTGTTTATTGTATACAATTACAAAGTCTTCTGCCAGTTTTTGATTTGGAATTATAATTCTACCACCATCTTCACTCAAAGCAACAATTTTTGTTAGATGTAGTTCTATGATCACGCCCTTTGTTTCTTTGATTGTGATAGAATCTCCAACATTTACATCAGAATTAAAAAATATTCCAATTCCTGCTGCAATGTTCTTTAACTGATGTTGTAATGCAATTCCAAATATTACCATACCTACACCAATGGAGGTAATTACCTCTAGTGCAATTTGGAATAATCCTAAAGATGAACCAAGATATGTAGCTTCTGAAACTATGATGATGACAGAAACAAAACCAATTATTTTTTGCGTCCCAACAAAATTTTTCATTTTTTTGTGAAGAGTATATCTAATTACGAGTAAGAGTACTACTGAAATAATTAATGATGCAAATAAGAGATAAAATTCTTCAACCATAACATGTTTCCTTTAATCAATTTTAACATCCCCCTAATGTAAATCCATCAGATTTTGAATTAATCTAAATTCAATGTAAATGAAAGGGAAGATTGCTCAAATCCCAAATGTTGATAGAATTGGTGAGATTCTTTGCGTTGATTTCCAGATTCCAATCTAATTCTATAGCATTTTTTCTCTTTTGCAAGAGCAATACAAAAATTGATTAGTTTTTTGCCTATTCCATGATTATGATATTTTTCAAGAACAACTAATTCTGGAATATACATCTCCAATGTAGATTGATTTAATCTGGACAAATATACTACACTTACCATACCAATAATTCTCACATCATCAAGTTCTGCAACAAGTATTGCCTTGTCTGAATCTTTCACATATTTTGTAACTAGTTTACGAAATGTTTCAACCTCAGAGTCTTTTTGTGGTTTTGGACGTCCTAGATCATACAACAATCCAAGAATCATTGAGACATCTTTGCCAGATGATGTTCTAACTGCTACATTATCCATAGCAAGATAGGATCATCATGACTTTAATGATTTTTTCTAGATTTAACTAGTACAGAGGTTAGAATTGGTTTTAGTACTAGAAGATATCATACAAAGTATGGTTTTTGATGAAAGTGTAAGGAAACTAAAATGTGATAAATGTGGATCACGATTCAAGTATCCTGAAAGACTGAAAAAACATAAAGAAATTGCACATAACAAGAAAAAGGAAAAATGTAGAGCCTGTGGTTCTGAATTTCACACTACTGATGATCTAAGAAAACACAAAAAAGATTGCAAGGAAAAAGTCTAACAGTTCTAATTTCACTCAAAGGTCTTGGCAGTCTTTGTAATTCGATGACCACAATTTGCACAAAGATTAATTTTTCCATCAAATCTGAGTTCGCCACATTTGTCACATCTAGTAAAAGCCATAATTCAATCAAAACAAACTAAGAGTTAAGAATGATCTCGATTTTAGATGAATCCTTAAAGGTTTGAACCATTTTTGGAGTTAAAATGAAACGCAGAAAGGTGTGTTTCTTAATATGAAGAGTAAACAACTCTAGAGTCTTTTTTTATTTTTCTTTTTCCAACCATCATAATCTGAAATACATTTACTGCAAAGATATGCAGGATCGGTTAGAAGGTTAATGCTAGATTGTAGGTTATTTTTTGATTTACAGCTCATACAAAATTTTTCTTTTGTTATTTCCTTTTTCACCATATGATTTAATCAATAAAAGTACCCAAATTGAGGATAAAAATGGACGCAGAAAAGGCAGGAAATAAGAAAAAACGTCGTGTAAACTTAATCACAGACTTTGATTTCTGATGCTTCTGCTTTAAAACCTGATTTTGCATGTGAGCCATCACAATTTGGTTTGTTTTCAGATGCAGTACATCTGCATAATGCACATAGTCTCTTTCCATCAGTTTCTACAATTAATGGACCGTTTTCTTTTGCTTGGATTGTTACTTTTACCATATCACAATGTGACTTTTATCGTATATTACACTGTCTTAATGGACTTGCCTGCCAATTTGAAAATAAAATGGGGCAGAAAACTAGAATATCATAAAAAATAGTTTTTAGAAATAGTCTAAATTACCTAAATTCATCAAGTAGGTCTTCGTCTTTTTTGAAGATCCATGTAAGACCAACCATATCCATTGCAGTTATTCTAGATGAAATTGGAGTTTCTGATTCACGTTTAACCAGAGAAATAGATTGATTTTGGATTGGTTCATGTTTGTATTGCATTAAAGTTGACATGATTTAGATATACAAAATTTACTTAAAAGATTAACGAACAAATGATCCTTAAAGGTTTGAATTATTTTTGAGATAGTTTTGGATGTATAACTGGTAAATAATAAAAATTGAATCTTAAGACCAGCAACGATTAGTTGTTTGGTGACAATTCCAATTGAATTTACTATTCAAAAAAAGTATTTAGTTCGTACTGATGATTCCTACTAATGATTCCTACTGGTAATTTCTGCTAGTTTCTTTTAAGTAGAATTTCTCGTCTAGTTGTCAATGAAAACAAAACAAGCGTTACCCGCTATGATTGCACTAGTTGCAATAATGGCAGTTGCTTTCTCACCTATGGCATTAGCCGTAAATGCAGATAGTAACATTGCTACAACTACAAATGTGGCAGGAGTATCTGCAGATGCTAGCATTTCAACAAGTGTAGCAGCAGAACGTCCTGTAGACACTGTAGTTAGACCACAAGTTCAATTTGATGGAACTACAAGTGGCTGGGCAATTATAGCAGGTCAAGCACATGAAGCAAAAATTGCTATTGATGGAAAAGCAGTACGTAATGATAATGGTATATGGAAAGTTTCATCGGATGCAGAAATTACTGCAGCAGACCGCCATGCAACATTGGAATTAAAAGGTAAAGCAATCAATGGTAAAATCAAACTTCATGGTACTGGCACATTAGATTCAGGTGAATCCTTTAGAATTATTCTAAGAGGACATTATACACCAGTATATGATGAGCAAGGAACATTTGTGATGGCCTTTACAGCAGCAAAAATTCATTCAGCAGAAAATGGCATACACATGCCATTGATTCAGAGTGGATTAGTAAATGTTGAAGCAGTAAACCCATCAACAGATGATTATGAAAAGTTCGTAGATGAATTTACTGTTCAGTAAATCACCTACACCTTTTTTATTTTTTTATTAATCAGGAATTACTAGTTATGATTTTAGATAGATTTGTCTAGTCTCAGGTTAGAGTAAGGGATGTTTGACTTTTTGAAGAAAAAAATCTCAAAGTTCATCAGAGAGATTTTTTATGTGAGAAGTGCTGTTTGCAAATGCCTCATCAATTGAGCGCTGCATCTCCTCCTCATATTGTTTCATCTCTATCTGATTTCTTTTTAGAATAATAATTTCTTTGATTGTAGGTAATTTTTTGAAATTAACATACTGTGAATGTGTCACGTAGCAAGTATACGATTTATCATCATCTTGAAATTTATACATTATTTTAAAAACCACGATTTCATCAATTAAATAGCAAATTAATATTTTAGTTTAGGAATTGATCTTAGTTTTTATTTCATTACAAATTAAACGCAATATGTACAAAATTGAAGCAATAGTTAGAAACTCAACTTTTTACGAAGTGAAAAAAGCCTTGGGAGAAGTAGGTATTGTGACATTTTCTGCATATCAAGTTCAAATTAGCGGGATACATCATGCACATGAAGGTGTAAGAACACATTCAAGTAATTACATTCCAAAATCTAAGATTGAACTTTTATGTTCAGATGAAGATAAAGACAAAATTATAGAAATTATACAAAAAACTGCAAGTACTGGTGAAAAAGGAGACGGCATTGTATTTTGTTACAAGATTGAAAAATTAGTCAAGATTCGTGATGGCGCACACGGTACAGAAGCACTCCAATAATATTCTAATTTCAAAATTGTTTCTTTAAATAACAAAATTTTCAATTAAATTTATTGGGCCTAAGAGAAATTCAATTAAAAGAAGAATATCGTTCAGACAAAGACGATATTGTTTCTGAGTTTTTTCTTCCCTGTCTAAGTAATTGCATTCAATATGATAGGTGTGTTGATTTTCTATCTATTCAGACATTATCAACATTCTCAGTAGCATTTGATAAATTTGCAGAGGGGAAAGCAAAATTGAGAATGGTTACAGGGCACAGATTTAGAACCAGTGATCTCAATATATTTACAAAACTCTTTTCTGAAAAATATACAAAGTCATTCAAGGGAAAATTAATCAAAGATGTCAAAATCCAAAAACTTCAAGACATTGTAAATAAGGGACAAGTTGAATTAAAAATTGCAATTCCAAATTCAGAGAGCATAACAGATACATTTTCAGAAAGAATTGGAATTTTTAGAGACGATGATGATCAAACAGTTGCATTTACAGGAACATCTAAAGAATCATTTTCTGCACAATCTAGAGACTTTGAATCAGTGGATGTCTTTACTTCATGGAATGATAAATCCAGAGTCGAAAGAAAAATAAAAGACTTTGAAGATTTGTGGCAAAATAAAACAAAGCATGTGGAAGTGTACGATTTTATGTATGCTGAAGAAAATAATCTTTTAAAATATTCTTCAGAATGGATTATGAAGGATTAGAGATCAAAGGGTTCTTCAAGTCTAGATTTGTTTTCGGCAAAATCCATTTTATTGATTTTATAGTAAATAACTTCACCACGGCGTTCTATTACTGCAATAATTGGTTCTTTTCCCATTTGAGTAATTTCTTCAATCTTTTTTTGTAGAGTTCCCATCTTTTCTTGTTGACCCTCATTGAGTCCAAAGATTAGGAATTTTGCACCTTTTTCACCATAATGGCCCCTCTCATACACTCTAAAATCAGAACCAAATCCAAATCCATCTTTGACAACATATCCCCTATTCCGTAGATCACGATAAATCAAAAATTTTGTAAGAGTTTCAAAATCAGTTTCCTGACAGATACTCATAAAAATATCAAAATTAATTTGTTTTTTGTTCTTTTTTAGAATCAGTCTTTTTGTATACAACAAGTAAAGAGTTTCAAATGATTTTAGGAATAATTTTTCTTCTTCAATTTCTCCAAACCCCTTTAATTCTAATTCATGAATCATGTTCTTTTGTGTGATACATGTTTGATCTGAAACTAACTCTCCATCAACTAATGGGGTATCATCCATAATAAAGTGAAAATCAAAGGATTTCCATATAAGCATTGGAGAATACGAGGGATGTCCTGCTAACCGTTAAAATATGGGCATTCTGGCTTGAAAATATCATGCATGGTGCTAATTATCGAGATGGAAAAGGTCAAGTCTTTACAAGAAAAGAATACATCAAAGGTAAACCACAAATCAAAATTGCAAAATTTCAAGGTGGTAAAAGAGGAACATATCAGTACTGTGTTCAATTATTGTTAAACGAAAAAATTCAGATTAGACATATGGCTATTGAATCTACAAGATTAGCTGCAAACAAAACACTAGAAAAAACAACTGGTGAAACAGGATATTATTCAAGATTAAGAATTTACCCACACAATCTTCTCAGAGAGAACAAACAGATTGCAACTGCAGGTGCAGATAGAGTTTCAGAAGGAATGCGAAGATCATGGGGAAAAGCAGTCAGTCTAGGTGCCAGAGTAAAACAAGGACAATGCATTATGGAATTGTACGTAAACGGTGATGCTCACTTAACAGCTGCAAAAAAAGCACTACATGGTTCATGTGTAAAATTACCAGGAACACCACTCATCAAAGTAATTGATTGGAACAAACTATCACCATAAGTTATCTAAATCAGATTTCTTATTTTTAACAAATTCTAAAAATTCTTGAAATTCTTGTTTTGTTGGTTCTCGATTTAGAATTCTTTTAGATTGATAATAAAATGTATTATAGATTCTTCCAACAACAATTCCCAAAGCAAAAGATTTTGAATCATCAATTAAGGATAGTGATTTGATTAATTGTTTAATTTCATCTTTATTTGATATAGAATCTTGAATTTTTTGCTCAATTTTCTTTAGAAGAGTTTCATCCATAATCTATCTTAATTGAAATAGTTAAAAACAGTTTAATATCCAAATTCAGCCTTGAGGTTTGTTGCAGTTATAGTACAGTCTGGTTAGTACTCGTGCTTGCCAAGTACGTGACCCGGGTTCAAATCCCGGTAACTGCACCACTTTATTTGTTCTTTGGAATCAATGCATTTTTTATTATCTCAAGTGCATCTTGAGCTTTTTCTGGACGTGGTAATTGAATCATAAACACCTTATCTTTTCCAAAATTAGATTTTGGAGAAGTGAGGGCAAGCATGGATGTTTTTGCAAGTGATTGGAAAAACACAAGGTGAGTTTTTGCATTCACAAGAAATGTTTCAGTGATATTCCCAGTTGAAAAAGTTAATGTTACATCAACAAATGCATTGCCCAATCCATCTTGTAAAATATTCAAATCAGTGTTAATGGATAATGGTTGCCCTGCAACTTTTGACAATATGTCATCATATCTTTTCTCCTCCAATTCAATACAAGGTGTCTCGTTTCCTTCAAAATCAAAAGTAGTAATTCCAGGATGTACTCTATCTAAGAATTCTTTGAGTTCATCAGACATTTTTTTTATCTTCCAATACAGGGATTACTTTGTCACCTGCCTTCATCAAAAATGGAGAGATGAAAGCAGTGATAATAGAAATTATACCAACTAATGGGAACAAGAAAGCACTAACTGCACCTATATCCACTCCAACTTTTACAATGACAATAGAGAATTCCCCTCGAGGTGCAGCCAAAGTGAATGCAGAACGAAGTGCCTTGCCACGTTTTTGTCTGAAAATGAAATTTCCAATCATATTACCTCCAAATTTCATTCCGGTTGCAACTGCAATCAAAGCAATTGCTACAAAAATATAATTTTCTAGTTGTGAGACATCCATCAAGGCTCCAACTGAAATAAAAAAGATAGCAACAAACATGTCTTTGATTGGGCTTGAAAGTAACTTTGCTACCTCAGCAGATTTAGATTCTGCTACCAAAACTCCTGCCAAAAATGCCCCAATTGCTACAGATAGTCCCACAATATTTGCAAATAATGCATAACCAAAGCAAAGACCTAAGACACTAAGCAATAATATTTCTCGATGTTCTGCTGCTGCAACCCTATCAATTAGTGGTGGGATTACACGAGTTCCAATAGTAAATGTACCTACAATAAGTCCAGTGGCAACCAATACAACCACAAGGATTGATTCTATAGATACAGTTCCAACTAATGCAATAGATTGTAAAGATGAAATTAAGATGACCGCTATCACATCCTCTACAATCAAAATACCAAGAACCATAATGGATGATTCTTTTTTGATTTTTCCCATGTCTTCTAACAATTTTACGATAATTGCAGTACTAGATATTGACAGGGCTGCAGAAATAAACAAAGCATCCATGAATCCCAATCCAAGGGCTGTAGCAGTATAGAACAAAACACCCAAGGTTGAAAACAATCCTATAGTTCCAACTCCAATTGCCACTCTTCCAATACTTTTGATTTTTGCATATGGAAACTCTATTCCAATTACAAAGAGAAGTAAGATAACTCCAATTTCAGCAAAAAGATTCAATGCAGAGATATCAGATAATATTCCAACACCTCCCAACGCATCACCAGACGGACCTCCTTCAGGTAAGACCCAAGACCAAAACGGGGAGAGAGGACCAATCAACATCCCTGCAAAAAGATAGCCGATGATCAATGGTTGTTTAATTTTAAAAAAAGCCAGAGTCACAACAGCGCCAATAATCATAATGAATGCCAAATCAGTGACAAAACTGGTGTGAGGTAATTCAGGAGTTATTTGTTCAATTAAACTAGTTACAGTATTGTTTAGTGTATTTTGAATTCCACCAGTAATCTGAAGTGGAATGTTTTGCATGTTATCAATCAACAAAATTGTTTAAAAAATGATTGTGAATTGCAAATTTGGAATATTCTAGACATAATATCAGGCTCAGCAATTTTGAAAATCTTTAACCTCTTTATGCCCAGACAACATAATCGATGTGCAGAGTGATGATTAGGTCATCTGAATTAAATGAAGAGATATGACCTGGGGTATCTGACTGCATAATTGGTTATTTTGCAATCACCTTACTATTAATAGTACGGTACCATACCGTACTATATGATTCAATGCGAATATTGTCCAAGAGGGTTTATTGAAACAGTGAATGGATTGGCTGAAAAGACATTTCATGAATTACTTCATGAACCAGAAGTTGTAAACAAGTAACTCTTTACATTTTTATTTTTACACCCAACTTTTTTATCTTTAAATTTTAAATGATTTCATATGGCTACCAAAACTACAAAAAAGAAAACGCCAGTCAAGGCAAAGAAAGAGCCTAATCCATCAGCGTTATTAAAAAAGGTAGCATCAGTCTCAGATTCAAACAAAGCATTACAAAAAGAAATTAAAGTAATGTCAAAAATCTTTGGTGAAAATCAAAAAGTGTTAGTATCCATGAAAGGAATGATTGACACACTAACATCTACACTTGAACATATTCAAAAACAATCAAAACAAATCAACATTATAGAAGATGATACACAAAAACTCTACGCAGGATTAAATCAAGTCAGATCTCAATCAAATCTAGTCAATAAAATTAATGACCAGACTGCTAAATTAGAAAAAGAGATCAGTAAAATTTCAGAATTACAAAATTCATCAAAATCTCAAGACATATCAGAACAAGTTGAAGAAAGTATGAATTCGATAAAGAATAATTCTCAAATGATCATCAAAATTGCACAAAGGATTGATGAAGTTAGAGATGACTTAAGAAAAGTTTCTGGAAAGACAGATTCATTCTTAGAAATTGGTTCTGAGATGGACAATCTAAAAAATACAATTAATGAACTTTCTGGAAAAACAGCAAAATTAGATACAGGCACTCAAATCATTGAAAGTCTCAAACAAGAATTAGGAAGAATCTCAGAAGGAGTATCATCTAGTTCAAATCTAAATGCAGAACTTGATGCAATTAAAATTACAATTGATGCAATATCATCAAAAGCATCAAAAATTGATTCTCTAGCAGGAGTAATTGATGGACTAAAACAACAGTTTGACTCCATTGCAGCAAAAGCAAATTCTATAGATAATTTGAGCCTAGAATCAATTAAAGAGCTAGGAGGCAAAATTGATAAAATTGAGACGGAGATTGGAGCACTAGCACAAAGAGCAGATTCCACAGCATTTGTAGGTGAAGGACTAAAATCAGTTCAAGAAGAAGTTGCAAATTTCAAACAAAACGTATTTGATAAAACAAACAGTATTGAACAAAAAATATCATCAGTGTCAGACACCCTAAAAAGACAAGACGAATCTACGATAGAATTCCATAAAAAATCTGAAAGCCTATTTCAAGAGATACAATCAGTCAAAGAAGTCACCAACAAGGCATCTAGTGATTCATCTAAAGAGATGATGGCTTTGTTAAAGTTATCAGAATACCAGTCAAACATTAGAATGAATGCCGAATCAAAATACGGAGTGTCAAAAGACATAGAAAAAATGGCATCTCAAACAGCAGATATTGTAAATCTCTTTGATCGAATTTCAATTGAATCTGGAGAAAAAATTCCTCTACCTCATGAAGTTCGACAGTGGGCTGTTAGTAAAATATTAGATTGTGCAGACAAGTGGGAAGTAAGATTCAGTGATGTGTATTCAATTTTAACAAACGCTATTGGTAGAGACATGTTAAAAGAATCAATTAGAATTCAACAAGTGCGAGACATTTATGGAATAAGAGCTGTTGATGAAATTAGAAAAGATCTAAATATTTCTTAATTATTCTAGATCAGTTTTGTTGAGTTGTTCTTTCTTTCGTTTTAATGCTGCAAAAATTCCTATAATTGCTGCAATCCAAATTCCACTAAGCATCATGTTTGCAGGACTGACATACATGTACGGAGTTGCATCCATGATGTTGATTTTTAACAGTAATGCCCTCTCCTTGATATCCAACATACCTGTATGATATGCAGAATTATCTTTAGGAATATGGGATATTTCATTAACGCCTGTAAACATGGTGTCTATGTTATTTTGAATTCTAAGAAAGTTAGTAGATTCTGTTCCAAATATCCAAACAGGGTTTTTTGAAATTATGTTGCCTTCAGTATCCCAGGTATCAGGTAAATTCACCATTACTATATCCAAATCTCCTTGGATTGCCACTAAATGATCACGAATCATTTTAGGATCTGATGAAGACACAATTCCATCAAGATTTCCTCGTATTCTATCAAGAGGGTAAATATCAGAATTGTAACCAGATATTGCCATATATCCTCCAAAAATAATAATTCCAAGTATTCCAATCATAGAAAGTTTGTAAATTTTATTTGCCATCTTTTCCTTCTTAGTTTTTGCTCGATTTTCACTTGATTTATTTCTTTTAAATCTAGTATGAGATAAACTCAGGTATGCAATGAAAAAAAAGCCAATTGTTTGAAGAGCAATGATTGGTACAAACACTGGATTGTTTGAAAAAATTGCAATAAAGATTCCCATCACTCCATAAACCCCAAAAAATATTTCTAAAAGAGTTGTTTGTGTAAATGGTAAATTATACGCCTTGTCTTTCCAATCATCTTTTTTTGTTACTAGTCCATATTTTGGAGTTCTGTGAAATTCATTTTTCTTTCCAAGTACTGCATCAAATACTGCTACTGTATTATTGACAGACATGCCAGCATTATAGATTAGTAATGCTGGAAGTAATTTTGCTTTAGATTTCCAATTTTTACCATACATTCCCTGAATCACTAAAACATATGCACCAGGCCCCATTGCAAGATATGTTGCAATCGTCAATGCAGGTAGAACACTTACAACATAAAGATTAACTTGAGCTGCAAGCAATACAGGTAATGATAAAAATTGTATCAATACTAGAGGATACACAATATGACGAGTAAGTTGAATGAATGCTTGAAGTTTGGCTTCAATTGCAACATGACGTTTTAGAGCAACATCAGAAAGTAATTTGATTGCACATTGAATTGATCCTTTTGCCCAACGAAATTGTTGTCGTTTTGCCCCATTCATTTGTGCAGGTAATTCAGCATCAACTACAATATCAGGTAAAAACAAACATTTCCATCCTTTCATTTGCGCACGATAGCTTAGATCAAGGTCTTCCACAAGAGTTGCAGTATGCCAACCTCCAGCATCTTCAATACAATCACGTCTCCAAATACCAGCAGTACCGTTAAAATTCATGAAGAGATTAGAATTACTTTTGGCTTTCTGCTCTACAAGGAAATGAAAATCAATACTGAGGGCTTGTACCTGGGTAATTGTAGAATAATTTTCGTTAACATGGCCCCACCTGCATTGAACCAGACCAATTTTTGATGTTGCAAAATGAGGTATTGCTCGTTTAAGAAACCAAGTGGGTGGAATAAAATCAGCATCAAATATTGCAACAAGTTCTGTATCAGTTGTTTTCATTGCATGTTTCAATGCACCTGCTTTGTAACCTATTCTTGTTCCACGTCGCACATGTTCAATTTGATATCCGTCTTTTTTGTAACCATCAACTACATCTCGGAGTAATTCAACGGTATCATCATCTGAATCATCGCATACCATTATTCTCATTTTGTCTTTTGGATAATCCATATGACAAACTGCATCAACGAGTCGTTTTGCCACATACTTTTCATTGTAAATTGGTAATTGTATAGTAATAGTTGGCGTTCCCCAATCAATTGTAGGATGAGATTCTTTTCTAGTTCTTGAAAGAAATGCAAGATAGTAAAAATTAACAGTGTATGCAGTAATAATTATGGCAGATAAGATAAACAGATCAAATACAAATGAGGTGAAAGGATTGATTGCCATATCACTAAATTCAAGGAATTGCTAATCGCTATTTAAGTGGAAAGAAATTAAATTTATTTTTGCTCATAAATCTTGATTGCTTGTGGGGGACATACGCCTTCACATGCAAGACAGAAAATACAATCAGGTTCTTTTGACATTAACGGCTTTTTCTCAGATGCTGGATTTCCAGGAGTATCAAACCATTCGTATACAGCAACAGGACATGCTTCAATACAACCACCATCTGCTACACAAATATCATAATCTACGGAAACAAATTCTCCCCAAACGCCCATGATACCATTACTTGTACCTCTCCTTCCCCAAGTTTTGATTGTGTGTTCAGGTGCTTCGTATGCTGCAGAAGGTTTCATTTTTGATTTATAATCAACATCAATTGGTCCAGGTTTTGCTCCATCTGGAATTTCAATAGAACTGTCATCTTCTTCACCATCTTCATCTTCTTTTGCCTCAACTGGTTTTGGTTTTGCACCAAGAACAATTTTTGCAAGAGGAGTTAGTTCTTCTAGTTTTTGAATAGCAGCAACTTCAGAAATTTTTTCAGTTTTTGCAAAATGAGAAATCATCTTATCAGCCAAAATAGTATTTCGTAAAATAGTATCAATTACCATTTTAGCAAAATGATCAGCCTTTTTTCTATAATCTTTAACCCAATTAGGATCACCGAACTTTTCAATTGGGAAAATTTGATAAATAATATCTACAACTTCACCAGTGACAATTTCAACTGTAACTGACAAATCAACTTCTTGATATCCTTTAGCATCAGGATCATCCATGTTTTGCTCCTTCCAACGATATGTTGCGTAAATTCTATCTGCATACATGTCCATTTCAAATGCTTTTTTGAGACCATCATGAACTGATTTTAGTTCAACTGGTTCTTCGAGTTTAATTGGTAATCGGTACAAGCCAAGTTTGAATCCATGTAAAGGATAAACGCCACGTTTTGCAGTTGCGGCCTCCATTGACCAAACTCGATCTTTTAGGAGTAAAGACATCTGAGATTATTCATCTTATTTTAGATAAAAAGGTTATCAGTCGTCATCATCAGGACATGTGAGTTCTCGGAGTTTTGTGTACTTTTCATCCATCGCTTCTGCGTAAACCAATACCTGAGATAGATCAAAGGAATCTTTTGCAAAATACCAACGAATTGGAACCCAATGTCCAATTCCATCCATATCATGGATCATTCCCTTATCGGCTTTGACATTGATTTTTTCATCAATAGATGTTTCTCTAATTTCAAGACCACGTTTAGTTTTGTCCTCGAGAATAATATCAGACTCGCCGTCTTTGATAAAATAGAAAGTACCTTTCTCAAGAACAGGAAGGTCTAAAAGCAATTTATTTTTCCACTGGATTTCCTATCATGTTTCCCCATTCAGTCCAGGAACCATCATAGTTTCTAACTTTTGGATATCCAAGTAGATATTTCAATACAAACCAACTGTGTGAAGAACGCTCTCCAATTCTGCAATAACAAATTACATCTTTGTCAGGAGTGACTCCTTTTGGTTCATAATTTTGTTTTAATTCTTCAACTGCTTTGAAAGTACCATCTGCATCATTAACTGCAGTTGCCCAAGGAATATTATTTGCATCAGGAATATGGCCACCTCTTTGTGCATGCTCCATTGGATATTCTGGAGGTGCAGTAATTTGACCAGTAAACTCTGCAGGAGATCTTACATCTACCATTACAGTATCTTCTTTTCCTAAAGCTCTGCTAACATCAAATAGATATGCACGTAATCCCTCATCTGGAGGTTGTGCAACATAAGTTGTCGGAGCCATTTGAGGTTCGTCAGTAGTGTAATCTTTATTTTCTAATTCCCATTTTTTTCGTCCACCGTTCATGATTTTGAGATTTTCATGACCGTAAATTTTGAAAACCCAAAAAGCAAATGCTGCAAACCAGTTGTTAAAGTCACCATAAAGAATAACTTCAGTATCTGCAGTAATTCCATTTTTGGCCATTAATGCTTCAAATTCTTTTTTACTAATGATATCTCGAGTTACAGGATCATTAATGTCTCGTTTCCACCAAATTAAACTGGCACCATTAATGTGACCTTTTTGATATCCATTTACAGGATCATAATCAACTTCAACTAATTTCCTTTTTTCATTAGGAGGATTCTGTGATACCCATTCTGTATCAACTAAAACTTCAGGATGTGCGTAACTCATAATTTGTACGGATTTGTTTTCATACTTATTTGTTTTTCAAAATAATAGGAAAAATATCATTTTTAAGTAAATACGATTCAGAAGAACTGGTTGAAATTAGAAAAAGTAGCAGTAGTTAGTAAAGTCGGGTCCAAGGATTCAGAACAAGCTGCAAAAGACGTTACAAAAAAGCTATTAGCAAAAAAAATTACAGTGTTTACCATCTCACCAATTGAAGTTGAGGGCGCAAAACAGATAGAGACTTTGGAGGAATTAAAAAAAGAGAAACTAGACCTAGTCATTACCTTAGGGGGAGATGGAACAACACTTCGCGTATTTAGAAACTTGGAAAATGAGACCCCAATTCTGACTATCAATGTAGGAGGAAATAGAGGAATTTTAGCAGAAATAACAATTGAAGAAATTGATGATGCAATTGACCAAATTTTAAAAGATAATTTCTTTTTAGATAAAAGGATTAGAGTTGTCGCATCTTGCGGAGGAAAAGAATTTCCACCAGCACTAAATGAAATTTACATCACTAGAACAAACTTGACTAAAACTGCAGAAATCACAATTAAATTTCAAGACGACATAGTTAAGCAGAAAATGGATGGAGTGATCATTGCAACACCAAGTGGTTCTACAGGTCACTCTTTTTCATTAGGAGGTCCAATTTTGCATGAAAGTTTAGATGTTTTAATCATTACACCTGTTGCACCCGTGTATAGATTAGCATCGTTGGTTGTTCCAGATGAAAAAATTGAAATTACATCTTCTCATGATTGCCATATTGCAATGGATGCACAAGTAGTCAAAGCAGTTGGATATGGAGAACCAATCACCATTAGGAGATACAAAAAACATGCAGTCTTTCTAAGATTAAAGAAAAGAGGACTAAGACAGATGAGCAAGCTTGGATTTTAGAATTTTAGATGCCAGTGCATTTTATGCAGGAGTACCATTTAGATCATCAGATGATTGTTACACAACCTCACTAGTTTATGAAGAAATTAAACACATAAAGAAAAACCATGACGCTTTAGGAACTTTACTTGAAACTAACAGATTAAAAATTAGAGAGCCAGATTTAGAATCTGTAAAAGCTGCAATCAAATCATCAAAAGATACAGGAGATTTTCCTCAGTTATCAAAACAAGATATCTCAATCATTGCACTAGGTATTGAAATGAAGGGTCAGATAATTAGTGATGATTTTGCAATTTCAAATGTTGCCAAGAATTTAGGTTTAGAAATTATGCCTATCATGACTAAAGGTATTGCAGATGTTGGAAAATGGATTCATTACTGTCCAGGGTGTAGAACAAATCACACAAGAGGAACACAATGTCCAATGTGTGGAACTCCATTAAAAAGAAAATTACTCAAACAAATAAGCTGAAACTATACAGTTAGAATTTAAAAATTAATTTAATCAAGAGTCATGTAAAGTTTGTTGGTTTGATGATTTTAGTAATTTACTTTTAGTATCTAGAGTTTTTTTGATTTTTTTTGCACGAGCATCACCCAGACCTTCAACTTTTGCCAATTCAGCAGCAGTGGCACTAAAAACTTTCAGAGGAGTTCCAAATTTAGTTAGCATTCTAACGGCAAACTTTTCTCCAATTCCAGGTAAACTGCAAAGAACTGAAAGTTGTTGTTTTTCCAGATCAGATGATTTTTTTATCTTTTTTAGATATGGGCCTTTAGGAGTATCTTTTCTCGAGCACATTGAAACCAAAAGTTTAGCAGTATGTGCAGCACTAGGTGTTGGAATTACAGGAATTTTAAAATCTAAAACTACAGTTGAGAGTGCACCATAAAAAATCAAAGGATTTTCAGTGATTTCTTCAATTTCATCAACGTTACCTTCCATGAGAACTACAGGATGCTCAAAATGTTCTTTCAATCTTGCGCATTGATCAAACAATCTACCATCAAAAACAGAAGCCATCAGATCACGTATACTTTTTCTCTCAACTATTGTTTCAGGTGCAACAATGTAATCACCAATTGGAAGTGTTTTCATTTCAATGTTTAATCCAATAGACTTTAACAAATCAGGAATTCCACTTTTTCTCTCCCGCTCATCCACTACAATTCTAAGATTTTCTAAATTCACATCATTGTTACAAAAGAATTGTTAATATCTTGTATGAAACTAGGAAATTATTTTCTAGGATTGTCTTCTACAGGAGGTGACTTTGGAGGAGCACCGGTAGAACCACCTTTCATTTGTTCAGTGATTTTTGCTTCTTGCTCTTTTAGAGATTCTTTTAGACGTGTTTCTTGTTTTTCAAGAACTGTTGCACGTGTTTTAGTTAGTTCAATTCGTTCTTCTAATTCAGCAACTAACTCTTCTTTTTTTGATTTAATCAAAACAGTACCAGCTTGTTTGAACACTGCATCACCATCAGCAACTTTACGTAATTCTTCAAGTGCCTTTTCTGTTTCTGCATTTTCAATTTCAAGATGTTGTTTTTGAGTCATTACTGATTGAAGACTCTGTTGTGCTTGTTGTAATTTCATAATTTGCTCTTGAAGCCATGGTGGCATTTGTCCTGCTGACATAATTTACCAAAAAATTTGTTTCATTATATCTTTACCGATTCTATTGAATCATAACTTGCTTGAATTAATCGAAGAGTTGAATTCAAGTTTGCTCGAAGATGAGGTAATTGATTCGTTTCAACAGCAATGGTGATTTTTTTATCAAAAGTCATCTTTGTTTTTACAGGATTTTCAGGATAAAATTCATTGTCTGTATTTACAGATTCAAAAATTGCTTTTGTCTTATCTTTTGCATCAACTGTGATTTTGGCACTAAAGTTTAATGTCATATGCAGTTCCGGCTACTTTATAGCTGCATTTTTTACAAGACCAAATTCCAACGGCATCACGTCCAAAGTTTTGTGAACCGCACTCAGGGCAAGTTCGTTTTTCTTTTAAAGTAAAATGAACTTTAGAATATTGTTTTCTAAGTTTAATTCCGTAACGAGCGCCTAATCCTTTAAGGGCTTTTTTTGCTTTAGAGTGCTTAACCATTTTACTGACTGTCCTTTTGAGCTGCTTTTATTTTTTCTCTTATCTGTGCACCTACACGTACAGAGATGTCACCGCATTGATTAATTTCATCTTGTGTAAATCCATCGCTGCCACCTTTTTGTAATGCACAGATATTTCCATCAGAATCAGTTGTAATTGTAACACGAGCATCCATACTAGCCCATTCATCTCCATTTGGATCAACTATGATATGTTTACCAATTTTTCCCATAGTTACAGATACTGGGATTGTAGTTATTGGTAAAGGAGTTTCTTCACCTTCAACAAGTTTTGGTTGTTCATCAGTCCAAGTCCATTTTGGGGTTGTTGATGTAAGTAAAGCGGCTGTTGCAGCATAAGAGCATGCATCAAAGAGATTTCCATCATAATCAACAACAACAATATCAGCAAATACACCAATTACGGATTTGTCTTTTTCAATAACTAATTGAGAAACATCAACCATGTGACTTTCTCTAATTCCTCTATCAGTAACTCTTGCTAATTCAATAACAGGTGGTTGTGGAGGACCAGTCTCAACAGTTGGATGAGATAATGGTAAAAGTTCAGCAGTACAAATGAAAAGACCTCTATCGCCAGTGTCTGGGAATGGTCTATCAGGTTTAATTTTTACTCCACAGATTGTTTCAGTATCACCAAGATAGACTCTTGCTGATCCATTAGCGTGTGGAATTGCGTTAATTTCAATTTTAAGTTCACGTGGTTCATCAAAGGCACGTCCATCAACACGTTTTCCTTGTTCTAGTAATTCAAGAATTTGTGTTTTCTTTAATTCATCAATAACAGAAACGGATGTCAATTTTAGTCTCCTCCGTTTCCAAAGTATTTGTCTTTTAGTGCTTTCTTTTGTAGTTCGTAAACAACTTTGCAGCCCTTTACTCCAACATCAACACATTTTTTGTATTCTTCTGGAGTCAAAACTCCATCTAATTGTAATAGTGTAATTTTATCAAGACTTGGCATGTAACCAATTGGCATGTCTGCTTGACCTGCTTGGTCTTCTTCATTGTTAACATCAAGAATTATTGTATCTGCAACTTTTCCTGCTGCAACTGCTGCAACCATATCTCGCATTGGAATTCCAGCATCAGCTAGTGCAACAGATGCTGCAGTAAGTGCAGCGCATCTTGTTCCACCATCGGCTTGTAATACTTCGATAAATACATCAACTGCAGTTCTTGGGAAATTCTCCAACATTACTGCAGGTTCTAATGCTTCTTTGATTACTTTGGATATTTCAATTTCTCTTCTTGAAGGTGCAGGGTTTTTTCTATCACCAACAGAGAATGGTTCCATGTGATATCTAACTCTTAAAATTCCAGTATCAGTATTTGACATGTGTTTTGGATGTACATCTCTTGGACCAAAAACTCCGACCAAAATTTTGTTATCACCAAATTCAATGTAAGCAGAACCATCAGCATTTTTTAGTCCACCGGCTTTAATCATAATTCGTCGTGTCTCGTCTACTTTACGACCATCACAACGAATACCATTCTCGTCCAATAGGACCATTGTTGCGTCTCTTCCGCCCATTAAGTTTCATCATCCTTTATTTCTAACATTTCTTTAATTTGGTCAGTCAAATTAGCAACATGTGCTTTTTGGTTAACCATTTCAATTGCTTTTTTAGCCTTTAATAATCCCTCGGGACTCTCACATGAAACTACAACCCAGCCATTCTGACCAATTGTAACTGCAGCATTTGTTGCCATCTCTATCATCTGAATCATGCTACCTCTCTTTCCAATTAGGCGTGGAACCTTACTTGGGGAGATTTCTACTAACTCACCAGAGTCAATTGCACCCAAGTCTCTATCAGAAATTGTAACTAGAGGATCTCTTGTTCTATCAAAATTAGCAATTCTTGCTGCCACCAGATCTCCTGTTTTTAGTTTAGTTGAAAGTTCATCAGCATGAGCAGAAAAATCTCGTCCAAAAACATCTTGTGCAGGCAAAAATCCAACATAACATGAATTGATGTCCAACTCCCATGACAAGGAAGTGTGAGAGTTTACTTTGCCAATAACAAGATCATCGATTTTTGGAATATATTTTCCTGTTAACGTAATTACACGAACTGAATCTTCATAAATTTCGGAAATACCAATTGTTGTAGAAATTATCTTTTCGCCTTCAAGGATTACATTTTGTTCAGGTCTGAATGGACCAGTAGTTACAACATCGCCTGGAATAACATATTTTCTCTTATTATCCATTATTGAACTACCTCGACTGAAGCAGAGCCCTTGGTTATAGAACCTAATCTGTCTATCACGTTTGGCCTTGCTGCAGCGGGTATTTCAAGTATTGCTTTTAATGAACCATTATTTTGCCATTCTTCTGAAGTTAGAGAACCTGTAGATTTTAAAACCGCATATGATTGAGATGCATATTGTGCAGGGATTATAATCTCCAATTTGAGATTCTCAGACTTTAGAGAAATTATAGAACGCAAATTTTCCACTATATCCTTAACCTGTTCATCGACTGTTTTGTGAGGATCAATTGATACTCGTGCATCCTTCATAGCTTGCTCAATTCTAACTGGAGGGTGTGGCAAGTGAGTTCTAGGATCAACGAAAGTTCTAGCAATAAACGTGACAATCTGTTTTCTCTTCTCTTCAATCATCTTTCGTCTTTGTTCAGTTGTAAGATTTAGATCACCTTTCTTGAGAATAATTTCAGCAATTTCAGCTTGATCTTCAGTTTTGAAAGCATGGAGTAATTTTTCCGCTGCAGGCCTAGTGCCTTTACTGGCATCAGTGTAGATTTCTTCAGAAACCAAGATTGCGGAAATATCCTTTTTCTTACCCATCCTATAATCAAGTGCAGGATCAGGCTTTACCATAATTTCAAACTTTTCGCCTTCAAAGGAATATCTAACCAACGTATAGTCTGCCATTTCTAAAACATCTATGGTAATTTGGTATTTATCTATACGTAAAACCAGCTAGATTTTTATGTGGACTTTGAAGATTTTCTTCAAGATTTGTCATCCTTAGAGGTAATTAGTAAAGATAATGATAAGATAGCTGTAAAGCTAAAGGGCATCCCATTACAGTACGCAAATGCCCTTAGACGAGTTTGTCTAAACGGAGTTCCAGTTTTTGCAATTGATACTGTAGATATTATTGAAAATTCATCAGTATTACCAGATGAAGGTCTAGCACATAGATTAGGACTAATCCCAATTACTACAGATTTGAGTAGATTCAATGAACCATCAAAATGTGAGTGCCAAAGTGAGACAGGATGTTCAAACTGTAAAGTTATGTTAGTTTTAGACTCTGGAGACTCAGACGTTACAAGATCTGTTTTCACTAACGAGTTATCATCAGAAGATGATGCAATTAAACCAGTTTCAGATAAAATTCCAATAGTTCAACTAGCACCAGGTCAAAGAATCAAAATTGAGTGCTATGCCAGACTAGGTCGTGGAACTGAACACGCAAAATGGAATTCTGCAAATATCTCAACACTTACAGATACTGACAAAGAAGATGTCAAAGTACTAACTGTAGAATCAACAGGCGCCCTCAAACCAGAACAAATTATTGTTTCAGGAGTTGACGAGGTCAGCAATAGAATTGGTCAATTTAAAGAAATGATTGACCATGTTGAAGCGTAATTAAACATAGACATTATATTTGGGTTTCAAACCGCATTATTCACATGACTAGTCAAGTCGTAATACACATGGCAAAAGATCTAAAGAAAGCATCTGCAAAAAATGATGCCGCAATTTGGGGAAAATTAGCAGAATATGCATTAAAACCATCCATTGCAAGAAGAGATCTCAATTTGAATAGAATCGATCAATTAACCAAAGAAAACGACATTGTAGTATTCCCAGGTAAGGTCCTCGGAACAGGAAATATTTCTCACAAAATCACATTATTCTCATTTTCAATTTCAAGCTCTGCAGCAGCCAAAATTGTTGAGAAAGGTGGCAAACTAATCACCCATTCAGACTTAATTGAGCAAAACCCAACTGGAAAAGGAGTCGTTTTACTTGGCTAATGGAAGAATCAACAAACCAGCTGGAAGAAATTCAAATACTTCTAAACAAGAAGTTGTAATTAGAACCGACAGACCAATTGTAGTTGATGCAACTAACCATATTGCAGGAAGACTAGCATCAAATGTTGCAAAATTACTAATGCAAGGACACAGAGTTTCAGTTGTTAATTGTGAAAAAATCATGATGAGTGGAACAAGAAGCAATCAAATTAAAGAACAAAGAGAATTTTTAGAAATTAACAGTATCATCAATTACAAACACGGTCCTGTACACTATAGAAGACCTGATACCTTGATGGCAAAAATGATTCGTCAAATGTTACCATATGACAGAAAACCATCAGGTAAAGAAGCACATCAAAGACTTAGAACATACATTGGTTCTCCTCAAGAAATTAAATCATTAGAAAAAATTCAATTTGAAAAAGCATTGATTAGAAAAACTGCATCAAACTATACAGCACTAAGCGAATTATGTAGAATAATTGGGTGGACTGAATGACAACTCCAAAAACTGAAATCTATTTTGCAACTAGAAAAACAGCTAGTGCCCATGTTTACATTACTAAAGGAAAAGGCAAAGTTAGAATTAACAACGTTCCAGTAGAGATGATTCCACAGGAAACTGCTCGTGAAGTAATTCTAGCACCATTAGAGATTACAGGAGATTTGAGAGATAAAATCGATATTTCTGTTAGAGTTAGAGGTGGAGGCTTTATGGGCCAAGCAAGTGCAATAGCAACTGGAATTTCAAGAGCACTAACAGGATGGACCAAATCTAAAAAAGAACCAAAAGATCATCCTTTCCCAAAATCAACTAGAGAAGACCTTAGAAAACGAATCACTGATTTTGATAAATACCTAGTCAGTGGCGATGCCAGAAGAAGAGAACCAAAGAAATTTGGCGGACCTGGTGCAAGAAGAAGAAAGCAGAAATCATACCGTTAGGCTGTGAAGGCTGTAATTCTTGCAGGTGGCAAGGGAACCAGAGGCAAACCATATACTGAATATTTTCCAAAAGCCATGACTCCAATCAATGGAAAGCCAATGATTGATTACATTGTAAAATATCTAAAATCATTTAGTTTTGTAAATGAGGTAATCATCATCTCAGACTTTAATGGATTAGGTGGACAAATCAAAAACTATTACGGAAAACAAAAAAACATCACGTTTGTCCAGGATTCTCAAAGTGGAACAGGGGGGGACCTATTACACATTGCAGATAAACTCAAAAACGAATCAGAATTTGTGTTATGGTTTGTAGATAACTTGTGTGCAATAGATCTTGGTAAGATGAAGCAAGTGTTCAAAGAGAGAAAAAGTTCGGCATGTGTTGCAACTAGAACTAAAAGAAAAGAAGAGACAGGATTTGCAACAGTGGAAAATGGAATCATAAAAGAGTTTAAAGAAAAACCAGTAATGAAATTACAACTATCAGAGTGTCTTGGGGTTTACATGTTAGGAAATGAGATTATCAAAAAAATTAAAGCAAAACAAAAACAAAAGGAAATCAATCTCTCATTTGATATTTTACAAGATTTATCTAAAGAAGGAAAAATTAGTGCCTTTGACATTGGCGATAAAGAATGGATAGATGCTGAATCCCCAATGGTCTTAGAGAGAAACGAGAAAACCGTAAAGAAGATTATAAAACAGATGGGATTTTAGACTGTTTTTCAAAAGCTGAAATTTTATCTTCGTATTGATATGTAATTGCAATATCATCCAGTCCCTCTAGAAGAATTTTTTTCTGATACGAATCAATCTCAAAAGATATTTCACCTGATGGAGTTTTGATAGTTTGGCCCTCCAAATCTACTTCAATCTTACCAGTCTCTTGAAGCAGTTTTTCCACAATTTTTTGTTCCAAAGTAATGGGTAAAACTCCGTTTTTGAAACAATTGCTAAAGAAAATATCTGCAAATGAAGGGGCAATAATTACTGCAAATCCATAGTCAAGGAGTGCCCAAACAGCATGTTCACGACTAGAACCACACCCAAAATTATCTCCTGCCACAAGAATCTGTGAATTTTCATATTTTGGATTATTCAAGACAAAATCAGATTTTTTGTTTTTCTGCTCATCATATCTCCAATCAAAAAATAAAAATTCTCCAAATCCCGATTTTTGAACTAGTTTTAAGAATTGTTTTGGAACAATCTGATCAGTATCGACATTTACTTTATCAAGTGGAGTTACAATGCTAGTTATTTTTTTAAAGCAATCCATCTTAATTCAAATCCATCGTCCTTACATCTACAAAATGCCCATGAATTGCAGCAGCTGCTGCCATCACTGGACTAACCAAATGAGTTCTACCGCCAGTACCTTGTCTTCCTTCAAAATTTCTATTTGATGTACTTGCACATCTCTCCCCTGGAGATAAAATATCAGGATTCATTCCAAGACACATACTGCAACCAGCTTCCCTCCATTCAAAATTAGCATCAGTGAAAATTTTATCCAAGCCCATCTCTTCTGCTTGTTTTTTCACCATTTGAGAACCAGGAACTACCATTGCCTGAACATTTGGAGAAATTTTTTGCCCCTTGATTACTTTGGATGCTTCAATGAGATCTTCTAATCGAGCATTAGTGCAGGAGCCAATGAATACCCGGTCTATCTTGATATCTTCAATCAAAGTTCCAGGTTTCAAATCCATATACTCTAGTGCTTTTTCAGCACCTCTCTTTTGATTTGAATCACCTTTAGAAAATGCATCAGGGGATGGAATAGTATCAGATACATCGCATGTCATGCCAGGATTTGTCCCCCAACTTACTTGTGGAGCAATCTCATCAATGTGTAAAGTAAATTCTTTCTCAAACTTTGCATCACCATCAGTTTTCAAATGATTCCTCCAAGAATCAACTAGAGATTCATAGTTCTTTGGAGTGTACTCTCTATCTCGTAGATAATCAAAGGTTTTTTCATCAGGTGCTATCAAACCAGCACGAGCTCCTGCCTCAATTGACATGTTACAGATAGTCATTCGCTGCTCCATGGATAAATCAGTAATTCCCTCACCACGATACTCAATTACAGTGCCTGTTCCCCCACCAGTTCCAATATTTTTGATAATTGATAGAACAATATCTTTTGCAGTTACTGCATGAGGGTTTTTTCGTTTCCCTTCAACTCTAATTTCAAAAGGTTTTGGCTTTTCTAGCCACATAGTTTGAGATGCCAAGACATGCTCCACATCACTAGTTCCAATCCCTAAGGCCAACGCTCCAAAAGCACCATGTGTAGATGTATGACTATCACCGCAAACAATGGTAGAGCCAGGTAGTGTAATTCCCAACTGAGGACCAATTACATGGACAATTCCCTGATTAGGGCTATTGATTCCAAATAATTTAATTCCAAAATCTTTACAATTTTTTTCCAGAGTTTTAATTTGAACAGAAGATGTTTGGTCCAACATTGGTAAAGAGCGGTCAGTTGTTGGAACATTGTGATCCATAGTAGCTATAGTAAGATCAGGTCGTCTGACTTTTCTGTTATTCATTCGCAACCCTTCAAAAGCTTGTGGAGAAGTTACTTCATGGACTAGATGTCTATCTATGTAGATTAATGATGGATTATTTTGTTTTTCAACAACAATGTGGGATTCCCAGATTTTTTCAAAAAGTGTTTTTCCCATTTTAATCCTGGTCTGGCTTGTACTTGAATAGACCACCTGCAGCAATTATCTTTCCAATAATTTCTGAAAATGGTTTCATTTTGTATGTTTGATTTTTTGTAATATTTTTAATTTCATTTTTGGATACATCAATTTCAATCTCATCACTTTCTGAAATTCCTTCATATGCATCCTGTTCAATCTCAATTGGTAACAAAAATGCACCATCAACTGCATTTCGGTAAAAAATTCTTGCAAAGGATAATGCAAGGACTGCCTTGATTCCAGAATGTGCCAAAGCAATTGGAGCGTGTTCACGTGAAGAGCCACAACCAAAATTCCTACCTGATAAGATAAAATCACCTTCTTTCACTTTGGAATGAAAATCAGGGTCCAATCCCTCCATTGCATGTGTTGCAAGTTCTGCATAATCGTGAATTTTTAGATATGTGCCAGGAATGATAACATCAGTGTCAATGTTGTCTCGTGCATATTTTATGACGTTACCTTTCATTTCAAATCCCTCGGATCTGTAATTTTTCCAGTTACTGCAGAAGCTGCTGCAACTAGAGGTGATGCGAGATATGTCTGGGACTCTACATGCCCCATTCTACCTGGGAAGTTTCTGTTAGTGGTACTGATACAAATTTCATCTTTTGCCAATACTCCCATATGGGCACCACAGCAGGCACCACAAGTTGGCGGTCCAACTGTAACTCCGGCATCTAAGAATATTTTCAACAATCCATTCTCCATTGCTTTTTGATAAATTGAAATTGCTGCAGGTAAAATTTCTGTTCGAATCTTTACCTTGCGTCCTTTGAGTACACTGGCAGCTGCTACCAAGTCTTCGTATTTTGCACCAGTGCAAGAACCAATGTATGATTTATCTAATTCAACAGAAGGAGCTTCTCGTACTACACAAATGTTTTCAGGAGAAAATGGTTTTGCAACAGTTGGTTCCATCTCTGATGCTTCATACTCAAACGTTTTAGCATATTCAGAATCAGCATCACCTTTAACCAAATTCAAATTAGTTGCTCCTCTTTGAGTAAGATAATCTGCTACTTTTTGATCGGCCTCTACAATACCATTCTTTGCACCAGCCTCTGTTGTCATGTTACATAAAGTCAATCGGCTCTCTACAGACATTTCATCAATTCCACTTCCGCCAAACTGCATGGTTCTGTAAGATCCTCCATCATTTCCAATATCTCCAATAATTTTTAGAATTACATCCTTGGCCATCACATGATCAGGTAATTTTCCATTTAGCTTAAAGTAATAGGTTTCAGGAACTTTGAACCAAATTTTTCCATTTAACAAAACATAGGCAATGTCAGTGTGTCCCAGACCGCAAGCAAAAGCCCCCAATGCACCTGTTGTGTTTGTATGAGAGTCCCCACCAACATAAATTTCTCCCGGTAACACCATTGCCTCTTCATGTGATATTGTATGGCAAATTCCATACTGACCCATTCCATATTTGAAATGCTTTTCAATTCCATATTGTTTAGTAAATTTTGATAATTTTACAATATTTTCAGCAGATACTTTTTCAGCAGATGGTACAAAGTGGTCTTCTGCTACCCAAACTTTGGTAGGATCCCATAGTTTGTCGACTGAGAATCCTTGTTTCTTTAGTTTGTCAAATACCTTAATCACGCCTGGTCCGGACACATCATGCATCATTACCTTATCCACATTGGCAAAAACCACATCATCTGGAGAAACAGATGACTTTCCAGCACCACGTGCAAGGATCTTCTCTACAAGATTCATAATGAAAAAAGCTTTTTCTACAGATTAAAAGCTTTTCAGATGTCCGCATGTCAGATATTACACACTACAGGGTTCGAAAAGACATCCAATCAATAGCAATTGCATTCCCATCAAACATTGTTGTAAAAATATAAGAATATCAGTATCAGATTTCTAGTTTATTCTTCATCAATTATAGTCCAAGATAGACCAAGCAATTGTTCCCAAGATTCAGATTTATCATTTGACATGACATAGATTAGTAGAATTTGTTTAAAACCTTAATGAACAAATGATCCATTAAAATTATTTTCAGAATTAAATTTTTAATTTTCCAGTATCCAGACCGTGTTTAACTATAGAAATCAACTCCTCAACAGAACAATTTCTTAGAGATTCAGGCAAGGATTCTGCCTCAAAAGATTGAAAACTGCCAAGTTTTTTCCTAACAATCATTTTTACAAGACTGGGAACATTTTCAGCCACTTTGGTGTTGATGTGCTCTAATATTTCATCAATTTCTTTTTGTTCCATTTCTAATACCCTTACCATATTCTAATTATTCACAACAATAAAAAAGAAAAGGAACGTACAGAATATTGTGCAATTAACAGTTTTCCCACTTTTAGCAGAAAGAATGGATACAAAATTTGATGTCTTTGAAACATTGCTAAAAACATTAGAAAACAACAACGAATCCTTGCAAGAGGGAGATGTTTTGGTAATATCTACAAAATACATTTCAAACTCACAAGGAAGAATCGTAGATTTGGAGAAAATTATCACATCAGATGAAGGGAGAAAAGTATCAAAGGAATATCAACTAAAACCAGAAATTGCAGAAATCATCATTAGAGAATCAGATAAAATTTTCGGCGGAATTGGAGGATTTGTAATTACATCAGCTGATAACATCATGGCACCAAATGCAGGAATTGATAAATCAAATGCAAAAAAAGGTCTGGCCATACTTTACCCAACTAATCCATATCAAACTGCAGAAGAAATTCGTAGAAAAATTTTCTTAAAATTTTTCATTCATGTAGGAATAATTCTTGTAGATAGCAGACTAATGCCTGCAAGAATTGGTACATCAGGTGTTGCAATATCTTGTGCAGGAATTGAACCAGTCTTAGATATGAGAGCAAAAAAAGATCTCGATGGCAATCCATTAAAAGTTACATTTCAAGCAGTTGTGGATAATCTTGCAACAATTGCAAATCACAAGATGGGAGAGGGAGCAGAATCAAAACCATTTGCAATAGTTAGGAATTCAGAAGTAGTTCTTACAGATAGAAAAATAAATCCATCAGAGATGGCAATTTCTCCTGATCAATGTGTTTACGTCAGAGGTCTGTCAAATCCTCCAAAAACCTAAACCTAAAATCTGGTTCTGCTTTAAATAGAGGAATTTGGTGAAAGACTCAATGGAATATCTCACCACATATCCCAAAACAGTGTCTTTCTTTGATGGAATAAAACACAAGATCGATGTTGATAGTAAAGATGGTGTAGAGCAACTCCATATTGTAGTAAAGAAAAGTTTTGAAGAATTAACAAAAATTTTCACATCTGAAGGATTTACCAAAGTAAAACTAGAACATAAACAACCAGACCAGATTGGAAGTGGTTTGAATTTAAAATTAAAAAAACCTTGGGAGATGCATGTGAGAATGGTTGATTTGAAAAAAGGATTAATCGGAATTCATGCAGAAGTAGAAGTTTCAAGGGACTATCTACAACATTTGTTTTCTCAAAGAACACCAGTAGTTTATGAAGTAGAAGAAATTTTAAAAAAATATCAAGTAGATTACAATATTTGGCACGATAAAATTAAGAAAAATGTAACTGCCATAGTTGATAACTATAAAGTAAAACTTGCAACACCGAGCATCCCAGTGTTTGCATGGAAACCAATGTTATTTGTAATTGGCACTATAGCAGCATTTTATGGTTGGAAATACTTTAACACAATCTGGTAAGATTATACGCCGAGAGTTTCAGCCTTACTTAGTTCTAAGAATACCTTATCACCAACTGAGAGACCCATCTCTTTGTACTCATGCATTTCAAGTTTCAATTGAGTAACACCTGATTGCATTCCTGCTCCACCCATTCCAGACATCATCTTGTTCAAGTCTTTCACCATGTCATTCATGTTTGAAAATCCCATCACTTTGGGTGCTCCAAATGGTTGTGGTTGAGTAGTTGTTCCTTCCTTTAGATCTTTTAGAGAGGATAGTGAAACTACAACATATGGTGCCCCGTCAGGTGCAGAATCAATGCTTTTTACTACAAATTCTTTCTTCATATCTAGAATAGTGTGGTATTCAATATAATTTTAGTTTTAAGGTCAAATTGCACTAGATCAGGCAAGATTGAAGCTTTAATTACAATTTTTGGAATTTTAAATCATTGTCAGAAAATGTAAAGACGACATTACGCTATTATGGGATTTCACCTTGGGAGATTGAAGTTCTGTACGGATATCTAAATTCCCGATTTACCATAATTCAAGATGAGATAGAGGCAGATGATGAAAATTTTGTTAGTTTTCTAGATATTGATATCCCATTACAGTTTAATGAAGAATTTTTCCAATGGTTTGATTTCAAACGTTGGGAACAAATCAAAGCAGTGTTCAAAGAAATGAAGAGAAGAAGAGGCAGTGGGAATGCTTTAAAAATTGTAATTAATTTTTCCGGACACCCAAAAATTATTTTCATAATAGATATCGAAGACAAACAATGGTTTGACAACGCATTAGAAAAAATTGATTTTGTTCTAGAATTACTTCCATATCATCTAGATCCAGAAAAAATCCCAGCAGGCATCTCTAAAATAATTTACAGGTTTGATCCAGAGTCAATCAGATGGCGTCTTGATACTGCCTCATCTGAAAATAAAAAATATACATTCAGTGGAGATTCCTGGAAAGAAATTACTTGAGATCTTTTTGTAAAGGCTCTAGCAGTTCATGTAATTCCTTATACTTTGACTCTAAAAACTCCAATGCATCAACAAGTTTTTTTGATTTTCCATATTTGAAACGAATCAATTCCCTATGATGCCAAAACGTTTGCTTGTCATCAACAGACAAGGTAGTAAAATAATCAGTACCCTTTAGCGAATCAGGTAATTTCACATCATGTGGAAATAGCATATCTACAATAAACCATTCATCACCATCAGGATAATCAGAGCCAGTCTCCACATCAAAAAACACATGCAGTAAATCAGACTGCATAAGACCATCGTCATTAATTATAGGATGATTGATAGATGATTTTTGAAAATCTAAATTAACTAATTGTGGTTCAAAGAAACCCTTTATGATAGATTTTCGAAATATTTTGTTTGCTTCATTAATATTCAAATGCAAAATAATATTCTACGAAACTTGCCTATAACTTGTTAGGTTACAGGGTAGAATTTAGACTTCTAGAGAATCCAATATTTTTGAAATATCAGTATTAGGATGACCATTTTCTGAAATCTTTTGTTTTGCAGGAGGATTTTCCAAATAATTTGGAATTTTGTCTTTAATTCTTTGAGTGTATGGAGATATCAGTCCATTTTTGTAAAAGACACCAGTTGGAATTTTGTCTCCCCATTCAAGTGATTTAATCAAAGCTTGAGAGAGTTTTTCGTTAACTTCGACTTCAGAACCATAGTGAACTAACGGATCATACCCCTCTTCTTCTAATTTGTAAATTCTAGAATGTCTTTTTTGTGCCTCATCGACTAAATCAGCACCAGCATACCAATCTCGAGTGTTAAGATCATTGTAAGTTGGACATGGTTGCAATACATCAAGAAATGAAAGACCTTTGTGATTCACTGCCTGTACAATCAAATCTTTGAGATGTCTAACATCATAAGAATAGCCCCGAGCTACAAATGTAAAACCACTTGTAATTGCCAATCCAATTGGATTAACATTAGAATTTGTATTTGATGAAGGTAACGATTTTGTTTTCTCTCCCAATCTCAAAGTAGGAGATGCTTGGCCTTTTGTCAAACCATAAACTCCATTATCAAAAATAATGTAAGTCATATCCACATTTCGTCTACCGGCTGCAACAAAATGTCCAGCACCAATTCCCAAACCATCACCATCTCCACCTATTGCAACAACGGTAAGATCAGGATTTGCAATCTTTGCACCTTGGGCAAATGTTAAAACTCTTCCATGTAATGTGTGCACACCATATGTGTTAATGAAATGCGATGTTTTACCAGAACAACCAATTCCAGAAAACATTACAGCTTTATCTCTTTCAACACCCATCTCAGCCAATGCCATCTGAATTGCATTGACTATCCCAAAATCCCCACAACCAGCACACCAATCATTGTGGACGTCTGTCTTGTAATCTGCAAGTTTAAGCGCCATGCATTAGTACCTCTCGTTTATCTGCTTTATTTTCAATAATTTTTTTAAGTGAATCATAAATTTCAGTACTAGTCATTGCTCGTCCATTGTATTTTAAGATAAAGTAATCAATATCACGAGATGTATTTTGTTTGAAAAGTTTTCCTAGTTGTCCTGAATGATTTGCCTCAATGTCAATGATCGTTTTTACATCTTTCAATAAAGAATTAACATAATCACCTGGAAATGGATGTAATAATTTTAGTTGAATGAATCCTATGGATACTCCTTCTTTTTTGAGCATCTTTAATGCATCAAGAATTGGACCTTTGGCAGAACCCCAGGAAATTATCGTGTGCTCTTCAATGCCAAAAGACTTTGCTTGTTCATCATCAGGTATCTCTTTTAGAATTAAATCTAATCTAGACATTCTCTTATCCATCATTTTTACACGTAAAATTGGATCCTCAGTAATGTGACCAGTTTCATCAGACTCATCTCCGGTATTCCAAAAAATTCCATTATCCATTCCCAATCTTGAACGAGGAGAGATACCATCTTCTGCAAATTCAAATCGCCTATACCCATCATCTACTTTTTCCAAGAGTTTTCCTCTATTGATTGAGAGTTTCGTAGGATCAAATCTCTTGCAAGTAATTACAGAACTGGCAAGGAATTTATCCATAAGATGAATTAATGGTACTTGGAAAATTTCTGCATAATTGAAGCAATTTCCAGTATCATAGAAACTCTCCTCAATATCACCTGATGCATAAACAATTTTTGGAAAATCACCATGTCCTGCATGCACTGCAAATAGTAAATCATCCTGACCATGTCGAGTGGGCAGACCAGTTGATGGTCCACTCCTCTGATAATTTGTAATTACAATTGGCACTTCGTTAATTCCTGCCCAACCTATCATTTCAGCCATCAATGCAAATCCAGGTCCAGACGTACATGTAGCTGAGCGAGTTCCAGTTAGTGCTCCACCAATAGTCATCCCCATTGCAGAAATTTCATCTTCGGTTTGAATTATTGCAGTTGATCCAGGTCTATCACCCATAATTTCTAAAATTTCATTTGATTCAAGAAATTCAGATTCAT
Source organism: Candidatus Nitrosopumilus sp. bin_7KS (assembly GCF_054095835.1). Taxonomy (NCBI): domain Archaea; kingdom Thermoproteati; phylum Nitrososphaerota; class Nitrososphaeria; order Nitrosopumilales; family Nitrosopumilaceae; genus Nitrosopumilus; species Candidatus Nitrosopumilus sp. bin_7KS. Next base: position 90,972 of record NZ_JBSWSO010000005.1, read on the forward strand.
CAGATGCAGGAGTGATTGGATAGTATGGTTGTAATCTACATCCGGCAGCCATTTTTCCTAGTGCAGTTCCCTGAAAACCTTGAGCTAAAATAGTTCCAGGTTCTTTCTCAGTCCCAGATAAAATATGACCAAAGTTTTCATATTTTACTATAACATAATTGTAAGAATAGTTTGCAGCTTGTTGGTTTATTTTTGCAATTTCAGGTTTTGCAGAAAAGATATCTCCGATTGCATTTAGTAGTGAACCAGTAGGCATCTTGACTAATCCTAAAGATAAAGAAACCCCAATGACATTATACATTCTAATCAATCCTTTCAACCGAGGATTCTCAGTTTCTTCAGCCAAAGATTCAAGAATCGATTTAAAAGATACAGGATATAATTTCACACCGTTATCTTTTGCAATCTCTAAAACACCAGCAATTGTTAATGGTTTATTTTTAGATTCTAGTTCCTTGTGCAATCTTTCTTTGAATGGAGCATCAAGTGTATGAACAGAATCTGTTTTTATTACATCTAAATCAGAATCATAAATTATTCCTCCACCAGATATTACTTCATCATAGTGACGAAAGATTGTTTCAGCGTCAAAGGACGCCATCAAGTTTACGGCATTAATATTTGAATTAATTTGTTCATCAGATACTCTAACTGTAAAGTAACTATGTTCACCCTTGATGTTAGAGTAGAATTCACGTTTTCCAAATATCTGATATCCCATTTCAGCGCAGACTTTGGAGAAAATATTAGCACCAGAGTCAACACCACTGCCTTGAGGGCCTCCAATTAGCCAAGTAAAGTCAAGTGAACTCACAACGAATCACATATTTCCTGAATTTTAATAGTAAGTTGGTTCATTTCTTCTAACCTCCGGTGGCTGCATCAAACAATGCACATTCGCATTTATCACGTTCACCACAATAAGGACATACACAAATACATTTTTCAATTGAATTTCCACATTCAACACAAATAGCAAATTCTTCCTCTTCAACGTTAGAAGTCATTACTAAAAGTACAAGGAAATCGTATAAATGGTTTGAGATGAATGTCAAGACTGATGAAAAAGAAAGTTTTCCTTACAAGAATTTTACACGATTTTGCACTAAAAGAGTTAAGAAAAAAATATCAAATTGAAATTCATTCAGGTCAAATCCCAATTCCACAAACAAAACTACGATCAAAGATTAAAGATATCGATGGGCTGATTTGTTTTCCATATGATAAAATCAACAAAGAGATGATTGATGAGGGTAAAAATCTCAAAGTCATTAGTACGTACAGCGTAGGTTTTGATCATATAGATACCCAATACGCCAAAGAAAAGAAAATCCGTGTGGGTTACACTCCAGAAGTTTTAACAGATGCGACAGCAGATTTAGCTTTTTCATTATTGTTAGATATTGCCAGAAGAACAACTGAAGGAGATAGAATTATTCGAGATGGAAGATGGAAAGAAATCTACGGTGCATATGATTATGTCGGAGTTGACCTTCAAGGAAAAACAATTGGAATTTTAGGTTTAGGTAGAATCGGCAGTGCACTTGCAAAGCGAGCAAAGGCATTCGATATGAAAATAATTTATCACAACAGAAAACACGCTTCAAAATCTAAAGAAAAATCCCTTGGTGCAAAATATGTCTCATTTGAAAAGATAATCACTGAAAGTGATTTTCTTTCAATACATGTGCCTCACACAAAAGAAACAGACAGATTGTTCGACATGAAAATTTTTAAAAAAATGAAAAAAACATCATTTCTAATCAACACATCAAGGGGAAAAGTGGTAAATGAGAAAGATCTTGCCATTGCATTAAAGAAAAAAATCATTTCAGGTGCAGGCTTGGATGTTTTTGAAAGCGAGCCAATCAAGAAAAATCATCCATTTGTAAAATTACCAAACATCATACTTGCTCCACACATAGGAAGCTCAACAATAGAGACAAGAACCAAAATGGCTGAAATTACTGTAAAGAATTTGGATCTAGGAATTAATGGAAAAAAACCAACCTATTCAGTTGGATATTGATTTTCACGCATGGGTTGGCACCGGGTATAATGCGCAGTTTTTATATCTAAATTGTAATCTAAAATCAGAATGAAAAAATTCAAACATACGAATGAAGAATTAGAATTAGCTAAGATTCAATCTGAAAAAGAGAAGAAGTTAAAAGAATCTGAAGAATAATATTTTTCCTCCTTGTCTTTTTCAGACAAGGTTTTTTTTAAAATTTAAGACTAGAAGAAAATTTTTGGTTTAGTTGATCATAGAGTTTTTTTCTTTCAGCAACCAATTGGTTTGAATCATCATACATCTTTGTAAAAAATGCTGCAAGAATACGTTCACCACTTTCATCAAAGAATCTAACACTAAAACTAATTTTTTCAGGTTTTTGTTCTTGAATAAATTCTGCAGATTTTACCACCTCAGAATTCAGATGCATATGGGCTGGCCCGTCATTATCTCCAATTGTAATCCATTTGTCCTTTTGTCTAATACTGAGAGAATTACTTCGAATCTCACTTGTGGCACCATTATTTTTTATGATAAGTAAAATATCATCAATTTTTATCAAATCAGATAATAATTCTAAAAGCATGATTAGTTCTATGAAAGGAAATTATTTCAATTTTTGGAACGATTCATGTCAATTTGGACAAAATCATCAGTATCACCATGAACACAATCAGTTCCAATTGCTTTTACTGGTTCAAAACTAATTTTTCCATCATGCATCTTACCTTCTTTTTGTAAAATACCTATTTTACCAGATACAATATGCTTGTGTTTTTGACAAGTTACTCCAACCATATACTCATCAGAACTAGAAACAATTGATACGATAAATTGAGGAGCATTAACGCATTGTTTTCCTTCTTCTGTTACTGAGCATTTGTCAGGTAGCATGGTTTGATTTAGAATTTTATCGGATATTAATCTTGATTGTCAGCGATTCAATTTATTATCAACTTCATCAAATTATAGTTGAAAGTTATTGGGACATAGTTTTGATGTTATCATTATCGGAGGAGGTATTCTTGGAACTTCGATATCGTATTTTTTATCATCCCTAAATAAATCAAAAAAAATAGCAGTTATTGAACAAGCTCACAAGGTTGCTTTTCACACAAGTGGAAGAAATACCGGAAAAGTTCATGCTCCATATCTTTACAATCCAATAAAGAAAAAATTGTTTGCAAAATCAGCATTCCACGGTTATGAAATGTGGGAAACATATGCAAAATTAAAAAAATTACCATTTAAAAAAGACGGAGTAATTGAAGTTGCCTTGGATCAAAAAGGAATCAAGGTTCTTGAAAAATATCTAAAGTGGGGAAAAGAAAATGGTTTAGAAGATTGTGACATTGAACTACTAAACAAAGAAGAAATAAAAAAAATAGAGCCGGAAATTAAATGTGAATCTGCATTATGTGTATACAAAGATGCATCTACAGATTATTCTTTATTTACAAATTCAATAATGAAAGACAGTGAGAAAAACGGTACAACACTTTTGCTTGATACAAGAGTTACAAAGATAAGAAAAGAAAAAGACAGATGGGCAATTACAATAGATGGCCAACATGAGATGTATACAAAATTTTTAATCAACGCTGCAGGAGGGGAAGCAGTAGACATTGCACACAGTATAGGAGTTGCAAAAAAAGTTACAGACGTACATTTTAGAGGAGAATATTGGAAAGTTCCCAAAGCATACAACAACCTTACAAAATCTAGCGTGTATTCAGTACCTGAATTTCCAGATTATCCATTCTTAGATCCACATTGGATTCTCAGAGTAGATGGTAGTTGTGAAATTGGCCCCAATGCAGTACCAGTTTTCAGTCCATACGGATACGATAAGGTAGAAAACATCAAAGAATTCATTCCAAAGATGCTAGAGATGTTAGGCTCTGGTGCAAGAAAAGCAATTTTTGATAAACAATTTCAAGAGCTTGCAGTAAATGAAATACAATCATCAATGTCAAAAAGTGCAATGGTCAATAGAGTAAAAAAATTTTTGCCGAAAATAGATGCTGACAAAATAACTGAGAAAGGTACAGCAGGAATAAGATCTTCAATCATCGATGAGAATGGAAAATTTGTGCCAGATGTAATTCAGATTGATGATGATGAATCATTTCATATTTTAAATTACAATTCACCAGGGGCAACAGGGGCTTTGCCATTTGCTGCACACATTGTAAATCACCTACATTGGAAAGGATTCTTTCAGTGTGAAGATATTGAAGCGCAATGTGGTCCTTGGAAATTCAATGAAATAATCCAAAAAATACAGTAGATTAACTGATATTATTTTATTCTATATCTGAGAATTGCCAAAACAGAATTATCAATCTCTAATTTTTTAATGATATTTGGAGATACTGCAAATTCTATTTTACAGGAAGTACTTTTTGCAAGTTCAAGCATTTTCACAATATTTTTGAATTGAGAATTTGTGTGATAATTGGCAGAAACAATCAAGGTATCAACTGCGCCCTTTTCCAATGCCTTGTAAATGACAGCATTTCTTTTTGCAGTTAATCCATCCTTGACTAGAGTTTCATATTTTGCAAGCAACTCAACTACATGTTTTCTCCTATGCTGGTATAGATGATGGATAATCTTCTCATTAATTTCTTTAAACGGAGTTGAAAAAGACAGGTTTTCTACAAATCTGCATTTTTTCATCAATTCTGAATCAAGTTCATCGAAAAATTCTGTTTTTGCAGGACCAGAGCCGCCCAACAAAAGCAGTTCCGAATTGGAATCCATTGTTTTAATTTTATTTGCAACTTTCTTAAAGAAAACATGGATTTTTGTTTGTCTTGCTCTCAAAAATCTCCCCTGGCTTTGTCCTCCTTTTTTATGCCTACCCTGTAAATCAATTTTGAGTTTTGCTTCTTGTAAAATCTGACTGCCATGAAATTTTTGTATTCTTGCAGTCTTTTGATCAAGGGTTACTAACAAAACATCATAATTTGTTTTTAGAACATCATTGAATGGCTTGATGTATGGTTTTTTACTTTTCATGTATATGTAAGGAAGTTTTTTTGATGTTCCAATCTCTTTAATTATTATTTTATCATTATTTACCCAACCAAAAATACAAAGAGTTTGGGCATATTTTCCAAGTAGCGAAGGGCTCTTTTTTAATTCTAGAATTCTTTCCTCTATTTTAGATTCAATTCTTTCAACAATTTCACTACGTTTGTTTTCAGTTAGTAAAGAAATTATTTCAGAACCCTTACCGTATGGATAATAAACAGACACACATGTAGAGTGAATTGATTTTATCTCATGAAGAAACTGATTGATAGATATCCATTCAGTTGATGAGATTTCAGAAGATTCCAGAGTATTCAACGATTAATGGTAAATGTGTTCATATAAAATTCAAATTAAAAATGGCGCCAGGAGTGCGATTTTTCAGATTATATTGACACTAACATGAGGTAAGTATGACTCCACGGGATTCACCTAGTGGTCCAGTTGGGTTATTGTAAAATGTATATGATCTTAAATACAAATTTCGTTATATTAGATTAGTGCAAGTGAGAGAAAAGTGCGTCGAGACGTCATTCTCTCCTTTGACACGAGTTTTTGAATACAATATTTTTTCAGTATAATTTCTACATCGTGCTTAAATACAAATTTTGCATAATGGAATCTATGCCTCAAATAAAAAATAAAAAAAACATATTCAAAATAATTCAAAACAAATGGGAACAATTAGAAAATCCTGACCAAGAATGGGGTCATTTTGAGTAATTATTAGAAGTTTAGTATAAATCGTTCATCTTGTTTATATTTTAGAATTTCAACCCACATTTGTCATGAGCTACAATGCAAAAGACAACGACGATGATTTCGACGATGATAACTTTGACTCGGAATCATATGATAACTTTGAGGATTGTTAATCCTCTCTTTTATTTTTCTTTAATTTAATTTGAATCCGTAAAGGCTTGAACCTTTATTGGATAATTTATTCCGCCAAAGGGAATTGTTGTTTTATTTTAATCAAAACATCATTAGTCATTTTGGAAAGGAATTCTATTTTAGAATCAAAAGTTTGAATTTCTTTTTCAACAATCATCAGTCTTCAAAGAACGTATGAGGAATTTGTTAATAGAAATCGTGGAATTTTTAAACATTGATCGATTCCGAAAAGGAAATTTAGTTTAGGACTAACATTTCCAAAAATAGTAAAGATATGATGGCGCCGGGAGGGAGATTTGAACTCCCGTTCCCTTGCGAGAACGCGCTTTATGGTTAATTATTTCCAGGCGCGCGCCCTACCAGGCTAGGCGACCCCGGCACTAGTCTTGCGACATTAATGTTCTATAATTTGTGATTATAAATTATGTTACTGAGAAACTATTTCCAAATCGTAATAGTTGTGGATTTCTCTACATTATTTCCTTGATCGTTGATTCCTTTTGTAGATATTTTGTAAAGACCTTCCAGAGCTGTATCTCCATCATTTTTTATTTGATTCCATGAAAAAGAAATTTCATCACCAGGTTCTAAATTTGACATTCCTTGTGTTTCTGAAACTGCAGGTGAAAACATTAGAATTCCAGATAATCCAGTTATTCGTAATCCATAAGATGAATCAGGAAATGATAGTGGAACTGTTCCAGAATTTACAATTCGAATAAGTATTGTCTCACCTTTTTTAAAATCAGATTTTTCAGTAACTATTGAAACCGAAGGGCCTTCAACAAAAACTAAATGACTAGTGCTTTTAAAATCAATTAGATATACTCCAAAAGCAAGACCTGCAACCACGCCAATTCCAATAAAAAGTACGAGGCTTTTTGCTAACAATTTCTTTTAAAATAATTCTTGATTTTTTAATCCTTTGGAGGTGTTGGTTTTGTTCTCCATTTTTTAGGATAAGTTTTAGGTGCCATGATGATTCTTTTTGTTTCAAATGCATATCCTTTGGCAGCATCTTTGATTTCTTCCTCAGACATTGTAGCTTCAGCTAGTGCCACTGCTTCTCCTTTTTGTGTATAAACTCCAACGATATCGCCTTTTTTGAGATTTTGAGAAATTTGTAAAATTCCAGGAATTGCTAGTTGTGCACCATGGCACATTGCATCAACTGCAGAATCTCGAACTACTACAGATTTTAATTCACTAAGAGCATATTCAACTGGTTTGATCATCTTCAAGAGTTTGGTATCATCTTTTTTCTCCTCCCAAATTGCAAATGCATCTGCAAGTTCATGTAAGGTTACCAAACCATCACATTCAGAGAATTGATCAACTCTAGTTCTTCTAAGCTCAACCATAGTTGCACCAGGACCCAAGATTTCTCCGATATCATAGTATAGTTTTCTAATGTAAGTTCCAGCTTCGCATAAAATTCTAGTTAGTAATAATCTCTCTTTTTGTTCAATTATCTCAAATTCATAGATGGTTCTAGTTCTTGTCTGTCTTAGTACTGCAGAGCGTTGTGGAGGTTTTTGGAAAATCTCTCCTCTAAACATTTCAACAATTTCATTTAATTTTTCTTTTGATGGAAGAGAATGCACTCGTCCTAGAGCATGATACTCTTTAGGACCATACAGTAAAACTCCCAGGGCTTTAGTTGCCTCACCTAATCCCAAAGGTAAAACTCCAGAAACTTGAGGATCAAGTGTACCACTGTGACCAATCTTTGGAAGTTTTAAGAGTCGTTTTGTCCATGCAACAGTCTCATGACTTGTAGGGCCAGGAGGTTTATCCAAGAGAATGATTCCGTAATTTAGTAATTGTTCAATTGTTCTTTTATCATAATACGTTCCGTATGCATCATCAGTGATGTCTTGATCAATTTCTACAAGGTTTTGTAATTGTTTTAGCGTCATAGTAATTTTCTCACAGTTTCTTTAGTTACATCAATAACTTGTTTTGCTGTTAAATTATCCGTATTTATAATTAAATCAAATACAGATTTGTCTTCTCCGAAATCAAAATCGTATAATTTCTTGTACAATGCTTTATTCCTATCAAATCTTTTTTTTGTAATCTCATAGGCATCTTCTGGGCTCATGCTGTCCCTTGACTGCATTCTTTTGGTGCTACTTTCATGGGAACCCTCAAGCCAAATTCTTATCCCGTCTTTAATCAGCCAAGGCAAAGTGTAACTGGTAATTACCATTCCACCCTTGTCAAAAAAATCAATTAATTTTTCATCTAGTTTTTTATCAAATTCAGAATTTTCTTCGCGTTGTTTGAGAAACTTCATTCCCTCTTCAGTATCCCACCAATCATCACCCTTAGAATTAAATCCGTGTTCTTCTGCCATTTCTTTTAGAACATCACCACCACTAAGATATTTTAATTGAAATTCTTCTGCCAATCCTTTAGCAACAGTTGTTTTTCCTACTGCGGGAGGACCAGAAATAACAATAGATTTGGTCAACTGAGATCCATAGATGTTTTGGTGAGTCTCATTATAATTCCACTAAATGCAATAGATGAAAGGAAATACCAAGCCCAAAGATACAGAGCATTTTCTTTGCCAAAACAATGATGTCCTTCTTCAAGTGCTTGTTCTGCAGTACATGTCAATTGGAACATGTCTCCAGGGATTACATTTAGAGGAATTGGGGAGAAAGCTACAGTGTATGAAAATAGTTGTGGTAATACTAGATAGAAGATCAAGATTAAAGGAACAAATGTAATCATCATTGGTCTCATATTCATCTGCATCATCTCCATTGACATTTTGTTCATGTACGATGATTTTTTTCCAAGTTCTGCAATCTTTGCTTGGTCTTTTGCTCTCATTGCAGCCATTCTTTCTTTTTGCCATCCACGAGTCTCTTTCATAATTCGTTTTAGTTTTACTTGGTCTACCATTTTCTTTCTAACTGCAGCGTTGAAGATGTTCAGTAAGATACCAAATCCAGATACTGCAAACATTGAGAGAATTACTCCTTGAATAATAGGATCATCACTACCCAAAGCTCCTCTTTCGCCGCCGAGGAAGTCGGGCATCTGGAGATGTATTACATCGATAAAGAGTAGAATAAAGTTGAAATCCATTTTTACAGTCCTATTGCATTAATGATTTTATCAGCCGCTTCATCAACCTTTCCCTCACCATTTAGAATATGCTTTACTGGGGAGCCTGAAATTACTGAGCAGGCGGAAATCATACCTGATTGAGCATCTAACTCCTTCTTAATGTTGGCCAAAGTGATTTTATCTCTATTTCGAGTATCGTCTTTCATTCGTCTATTGTAAATTTCTTCAGGTTTTGCAGAAACTGAGACAAAGTTTGTAGGTTTTATAATTTTGAGAACGTGTTCAGGTAAACCAGGATAGTATCCTTCTGAAGAACTGATGAATGCATGTGTATCAATAATTACAACATCTTCATCACGTAAGGCAATTTTCTCTGCTGCAAGTTTTTGTAGTTTTTGTTGTTCAGATACAGATAGTTTTCGCAATTCATCTCTATCTTTAAGACCATTTTCTTTTGCAAGCTCAAACATCAAAGTTCCAAAACTAATAACGCAGACACTTTTTTTATTATTTTTTATTATTTGCTCCATTTGAGATAGCAGGGTGGTTTTTCCAACACCAGGTATTCCTACCATTACAACTTTTTTATTTTCTACCAAGTAAAGCACCCAAACGCGGCATGACGACTTCAACTTGTTCTCGGACTAACTGTGTGTAATAGTTGATGAGAATATCGACCATAAGTAAAATACCGATTCCAGAACCAAAGACTCCAAGGACATCTGATACTCCGGCTAATCCACCCAAAATTGCAGAACCAATGATGGTAACTGATGGGATGTATTTGTTTAGTAATGCTTCAACTGGTGCATTTGATCTTCTAAATCCAGGAATTTGCACATCTGCATCAAGTAAGTTTTGAGCCGCACTCTTTGGTGACAAACCACCAAGCTCGACCCACAATCTACCAAATACAATTACAATTCCAATCATAAACAGAACATAACCTACTGCACGCATTGGATCTAATGCTGCAACATCCAATCCTCTTGGCGGAGTGATATAGTAAATGATACCTCCAACTGGAGTGTTAGGACTAGTAGGATCAAATTGGGCTACAAAGTTCATGAAGAAATTATTGTTACGCGGGTTCATGTTTGCCCACAGCATCTGGAAGATGAAAACTGCGTTTGCAGTTAAAGCAGATGCTAAAATGACTGGAATGTTTGAGACATACATTAACTTGATAGGATAAACTGCTGAAAATCCTCTGTATTTTGTAGAGACAATTGGAATTTCAATTTTGATTCCCTGAGTAAATACAAGTACTAGCAAAATTCCTGCGGTAAGGAACAATCCAAAGATACTCGGTAATTGATTTGAACGGAAGAAAACATTTTCGATATTTCCACTGCCAGTTAAGGATTCGATAATATATGGAATAATACCAATCATTCCTCCATCTCCAGCAGGCAACGGACTGAACATACTCCAAAGAATTTGCTGTGCAACACCTGCCATAATGAACAGACTGATTCCACTGCCAAGTCCCCATCCTTTCTGAATTAGTTCATCTAAGAACATGATGATAATTGACGCTGCCATCAGCTGCCCTATCAGGACATACAAGACATATGGTTCTGTAACTCCAGGACCATACACTGCCATGGCATATACAATTGATTCAGCAACAATTACGACATATGTTACAAGTTTAGTTGCAGTCTGAAAGATTCCTCTCTCTTCTGGTTTTTTGAAATCAAATTTTAGAATGTCTGAACCTCTCAGCAATTGCATCAAGAGTCCAGCTGTAACTATCGGTCCAATCCCCAGTTCAACTAAAGTTCCTTGTTGTGATGCAAAAATAACTCTAGCAAAGGCTAGGAAATCAAATTGAGGGGCAGTTGCTCCAAATAGTGGAGTCTGGCCCATTATCATGTAGATAAGTAATGCAATTCCACACCAGAGTAATCTTACTTGTAGTGGAATTTTCTTTTTAGGTTTTGGAACTTGTGGTAAATATGGTTCTGCTTTGAAAACGATTTTTCGAATAGTTGCAGTGAGTGTACCCTCAGCCATTTTCAGTTAACACTTCTCCCCCAACAGCTTTTAGTTTTTCTTCAGCAGATGCAGTAAATTGTTCAACTTTGACGGAATAAGCATTTGTTATTTTTCCGCCACCGAGGAGTTTTTTGTACCCTGCACTTACAAGGTCTACAATTTTTTTGCCTCCTTCTTCTTTACCGAATTTTATGAACAGGTCATCTAGATCTCTAAGACTTGCCCAGTTTTTGATAATATTTGGGTGAGGTGTTTTAGGTATATCATGGCCGTAATGATCTGGTTCTTCTTTAATCATAGTACTTCTATGATGTTTCTTCATTCCAGTAACTCCAAGACCACCTTTGTGACCACTAGCACGGTGTTGACCTACTTGTCCCCATCCCATGTGTCGTCCGCCTCTAAGTCGTCTTGTTTTTCTTAATCTAGTTGCCATGTTAAATCATTCTCCTTACTATAGTGTCAAGTTCTTTGTTTTGTCCAAGAACACCTTTTTGTCCATAAAGTTTCTTTGTGCTTTTTTTGAATCCGTGGACTGGAGGTGCTAAAGCAAACCAAGGTTTGAGTGGTTTTAATTTTGATAATGTGGCTTTACCTTCAGCCAAAGCTGTTCCCAGTTCTTTAGTATTTGCAAATCCTAATTCTTTCAAATCTTCATCAGTTACTTTTTGATAACCACCTTTTCTTGCTTTCTTGTCTAGCAACTCAGTTGCCAAAGATGCATCAATTTCTACCCAAGAAACATAGTGTTGTACTTTTCTTAGCATACCCAAAGTATTGTCTTTGGCAGGAAGAATAGTTGCACGATATTTTTTGTCTAATTTCAACAAAGTCATAGTAGTGGTTGCCCAGTATGGACAGTCTGCTTGACCTTTTATTCTAACAACAAGATATGCATTTGCCATAATTTATCAACCCTGACTAAATGTCTGTCTCAGACAATCCAATACGGCTTTAGAAGTTGAGTTCATAGTTGGGGTAGAACCTTTAGCAGTGGTCCATGCGTCTTTGAGACCGGCTAATTCCAATAATCGTTTAATTTTACCACCTGCTACAAGACCTAATCCTCTAGGTGCAGGAATAATTTCAATTGTAACACTTCCACCTTTTCCTCTTACTTTGAATGGTACAGAATGTTTTTGATCACATCTGCATTCCCAACTGCCACATCCCATTTTGATTGGTTGTACATTTAGGAAAGCTTGACTAGTTGCTTTTTCAATTGCAATTCTCATTTGTTTTGATTTTCCTTGACCAATTCCCAAGTATCCATTCTCATTGCCTGTTGCAACAATTGCTTTGAATCTAGTTGATTGACCGTTTGAAGTCATTTTTTGAATGATACCTACATCTACTACTTCACTTTTCAAGTCAGGTAATAGTTTCTTGATAATTCCAGATTCTTGAATACGTAATCCGGCTTCGATAATTTCTTCTAATGATGATATTTCTCCAGATGAAACTTTTTGTCCCAAAACAGTTTTTGGTACCCAAACTTCTTCTTCTGGTTCTCTTCTTGGTCTTCTTGGACGGTCTTTAACTCCACCTGGTGGTCCTCTACCATAAACTGGTGGACCTCTACCTCGTCCTCCTTGTCCTGGTTTTTGTCCCGGTTTAGTTGATGCTGCTTGACTCATTTCTATTTGACCTCGCTATCAATTGCGGATTTTATTTTTGAAACTTCATTTTTTACTGTCAAGTGTTCACCGTTAATTCTCTCCTCTGCTGGAAATCTTGCAGGATCTGCTGGGACTTCAAGACCAGCATCAATTATTCCTTTAAGAGCTGCTGCCATTCTTTGAGTAAATCTTCTTGTTCCAGAATACATGATAGCACCCTTTGCACCTTTTCCTATTGCTTTCTTTCCTGCCAAGTAACCAGTTAGATATGCTGCAGGTACACTTTTTCTAGAACCCTTCCATCCTTTTTCAAGTAGATATCTAGAATGAGCAGAGGCGACAACAGTGTCACCAGTCATGCCAGGTGTTAGAATTTGGACTTGGGTATTTTGATTAGTAATATTTACAGTGATAAAATCTCGTTTTCCCATCAACATGGTTCCACGTTTTTTATAATTGGTCTTTTCCTCTCTTAAACGTCTCAATATTTTCGAATAAGCCATCTATAGAGACCGAGTTTGAATCTGCTCTTATATACGTTAAGCGTGAATTAGAGCAGCTAGCAAAGATTTCTGTGTATGTAATCGATTTTCTGCCTCATCCCAAACAACTGATTGCGGACCATCAATTACAGATGCAGTAACTTCTTCCCCTCGCTTTGCTGGAAGACAATGTAAAAAGATCGCATCTTTTTTTGCAGACTTCATTAGTTTGTCATTGACTTGATACTTTGGCAAGAATTTGTGTAATCTTTTTTTATCTACATTATGAATCGATGAAAAAGTATCAGCAACTATCACATCTGCATTTTTAGATGCTATAAAGGGATCAGTTGTCAATTCAACGGTAGTTGATTTTTTTGCTTGCGCTACAACATCTTTGTTTGGCTCAAATCCTTTTGGAGTTGCAATAGATATTTTTGCACCAGCTAGTGCTGCACCGTAAATCATTGAGTTGCATACATTATTTCCATCACCAATCCAGGCAATTTTTAATCCCTTGAATTTTTTCTTTTTTTCTTTAATCGTCATAAAGTCTGCCAAGATTTGACAAGGATGAAAAGTATCAGAAAGACCATTTATCACAGGTACACTTGCATGTTCAGAAAGTGTTTCAAGTAATTTATGATCATATACACGTGCCATGATACAGTTTGAGTATCGTGAAAGAGTTTTTGCAGTATCTTCAATTGATTCTCCACGAGAGAGTTGCATTTCATTTGATGAGAGATTAACTGCATGTCCACCCAACTGATACATACCTATCTCAAAACTAACACGTGTTCGTGTAGATGGTTTTTGGAAAATCATTGTTAATGTTTTATTTTTTAGAACAGGTTTGTTTCCACCTTTTTTGAGTTCTTTTTTTAGTTTGATTGATTCATCAATTAGTCCTACAAATTCCTTTGAGGACAATTCTCCCAAAGTGAGTAAATTTTTTGTTTTTAATTTCATTTCTTAAAGAACCCGAACCTACCTTTCTTCTTTTTAGGTTCTTCCTTATCATGTTTTTGTATCTCTTCTTCATCTGTTGTATCATCTTGATCATTTTTTGTTAGTCCAGGTTCAGGTCTGCCATCTTTAATCCATTTACGAATCTTGTTTCCTAAACTGATTGCGTCGTTGTCATTTTCAGGTGGAGGAATATCAAACAAATCAGAATATGTTGCAATGTCTTCGTCTTTGATTCCATCAAAGGGATCATCAGAGGTTGATTGTACTTTGGGTGTTGGTTCTGGTGTTGGTTCTGGTGTTGGTTCTGGTGTTGGTTCTGGTGCTGTCTCTTATACACATCTCCGAGCCCACGAGACAGTTT
>NZ_JBSWSO010000007.1:0-69714 GCF_054095835.1 Candidatus Nitrosopumilus sp. bin_7KS
AGGTTCTGGTGTTGGTTCAGGTGTTGGTTCAGGTTCTGGTGTTGGTTCAGGTTCTGGTGTTGGTTCAGGTTCTGGTGTTGGTTCAGGTTCTGGTTCAGATTTAACTCTAGAGCCAAATTCGGATAAAATGTCTTCTGCGTCTTTTGATTTTTTATTGTTGCTCAATTTTAAATTCCTGTTATACCGAATTTCTCTCTCGCTTTTATTTAATTTTTCAGGTATTTCCTTTCAAATAGTCTTCAAATAGTTTTTCAAGATCGTCATCATTGTCTATTTTCTTGATTTGCTCGACTAGATCTACTTCTTCAATCTCATAGCAATTCATCACATCTTGAGAATCCTTGAACACCAGCATTACTTTATTTTTAAAAATACAGTGATAGAGTTTTTCCTTTTCCATTTTTTCAGGTTTAAACTTGACACCATTTTCATCCACAGATACAGGATATTCCATGGAAATACTATTCTTCATCAATATTTAGATGAATACACAATATAGTAATAATCAAAACAGTCCAGAAGAGTATTGGAAACAAGAGTAGTTTTCCACATAGATTTTGATTATTTTTATGCCCAATGTGAAGAAACAAGATCTCCAGAACTAAAATCAAAACCAGTATGTGTTTGTGTTTATTCTGATAGAGGAGGAGATAGTGGGGCCATTGCTACTGCAAATTATACGGCCAGAAAATACGGAGTTAAATCAGGAATTCCAATTGCATTTGCAAAAAAAAGACTTGAAGAAAGAAAAGATGCAGTTTTTTTACCAGTTGACTTTGATTTCTATACTGAAATTTCAGAAAAAGCAATGGAGATCATGAAAGAGTATGCAGATATTTTTGAATATGTTGGCAGAGATGAGGCATATCTAGATGTAACAGGCAGAGTAGAAGGAAGTTTTGAAAAAGCAAGTCATCTCGCACAACAAATAAAAAATTCCATTAGAGATAAAATAAAACTCAGCTGCTCAATCGGAATTTCTCCAAATAAATTAATTTCAAAAATAGCATCAGACTTTCAAAAACCAGATGGTTTAACTACAGTATCACCAGAAAAAGTTGAAATATTTTTAGATCAATTAAAAATTAGAACCATACCAGGCATTGGTAAAAAAACTGAGGAGAAATTTTTAGAAATGAATTTAGAAACAATTCAAGATTTGAAAAAAATAGATATTTTCACATTAAACAAAGAATTTGGCAGAAAGACTGGAGCATACATCTACAATGCAGTTAGAGGAATAGATAATGAACCAGTAAAAAAACGTGATGCACGAATACAATATAGTAAAATTACAACATTAAAGCAAGATTCAAAAGATTATCAATTCTTATCTGAAAATATTATAGAACTTTGTAAAGAAGTACATAATGTAGTTAAAAAAAATAATCAAATGTTCAAATCAGTTGGCATACATTTGATACGATCAGATTTATCAAACAAATCAAAATCAAGAATGCTTAGAAGTCCCACTACCAGTATTGCAGAATTAGAAAAAACAGCTGATCAATTATTAAAAGAAGCATTAGAAAATCAAACCATTACAATTAGAAGACTAGGAGTTAAAGTCTCAGAACTTTCAGAAATTCAGGGACAAAGCGACATTACTTCTTATTTTTAAAATATCATTTATTTTTCGGATTTTTTAAGGCGTCTTGATTCAATGATAATTACTACTAAAATGAACGCAAATAGCCAAGGTAAGAACATTATCTCACCTGCAATTTTATGATATTCTTCCCAAGCAACAGGATCAGTTGTAACTTTAAGCGCATACCAAGATAATGAGAAAATTCGGATTAGATTGACGATAATAGTTCCAATAATTCCTAAAACAAAGTAAATTGCCTTTCTAGTTCTAGGGATGTTTAGTTTTAGCATGAATGCCCCAATCACTAATGAGAAAATTATGATGCTATGAACACCAGCTGATGGCCAAAAGACTTGAAGAGCCATTGAACCATGGTCACCACGTAAGAACATTACATTGTCTTTAGCAACTGCAGTTCCAAGATCAAGTACAGTAATTATCCAAACATTTGCTTGTACAAAGTATGGGACGATATATTGTAAAGGACCAAGTGTATCATATGGGAAAAATGCGTCAAGTGAAAGAATTATGGCAGTACCTGTAAGAAATATTGGACCAGCAGGGGCAATTCTAATCCAACGTTTTCCAAAGAATATACTCAATGCAACAACAATAAAAATTGCCATTACAACAAAGTCCCACATCCAAGTCCAAGAATAGATTAATTGTACATCAAAATATTTTGCAGATTCAATAATGTAATCTCTTAAACCATATTCTAATGAAACAAGATAAACAATTGTAGCCACAGCTAAAGGAATTACAGCAAATAATTTTTTCTTTGAAATCACAATTTTTAATCCGATTAATTCAGCAACAACAAATATCAAAGCAAAGAAATAACCTCCTCTTCCTTCATTCCAACTCCAAGATATAGAGTCTGGAAATGCAATCATTGCAAAGAGAATAGGACTAGAAATTATGAAAATTCCAAAAATTAAATTCCAATTCTGCATTATGTTAAACCCGAAAAAGGCAAATAAATATCTCGACTTTGAAATTTATGAAATGTATCAAATCAATGTAGAAATTTAGAGAGAATACTAGTCTTCAGCATCTTCTATTTCATCAGATTCTGGATCTCGTCTACCAGGCCTAATTGGAATATAGAGGATGGTCATACAAACACTCGAATTAACTGCAAGATACATTCCAAGGTTGCAATTGTTTGTCTAAGTGGTGATTTCTAATACATCATATCTTTGGATCAAACTTACACTCAATTTTCAAAGATCTTACGGAAGTAAAGTAAGTGATTGCCAATATTCCAATAGCAATTATTCGGATGGGAGTTTCATAATTTGTCAAAAATGCTGTTGCCGTAGCGCCAACAGAACCAAATGTCGAGATTACAGCAAACCCAATAGGACCACAACTACATGCACCTGCAGCAGCTCCAATTATTGAACCAAAAACACCTCCACCCATTTTTTGTTTTGATTTTTTCAGTATATTGATACGAAATATGTTCATCGGTAATACTATGGCAGATAAAGCAGATATTGTAACAATAAGAACAAATCCAAATTCAGTTCCAGATGGGATATGGCTAACTACATAGGGTTCTAAGAAAATATACTCAGATATAATTAACAGGCCAATTAACATGGTTGAAAAAAGGATAATTGATAAAAAAAGATATTTTGAATTTGAAAATACAAGATTAATTGCAGATACCATTAGATCATTTTGTCCAACACTTGTTTGAACACAGAGAAAGGTTGCGCACCACCAAGTTGCTCTTGTCCATCAGGACCAACAATAAAGAAACCAGGAGTTCCTCTCACGCCATGATCTCTTGCTTGTTGACTATTGTATTGTACACGTTTAGAATATTTTCCAGAGTCAAGACAACTCTCAAACAGTTTATCATCTAGACCTAAATCAAGAGCAATTGCTTTCAGCCTTTCAGAATTTGCCCATCCACTATCAATTTTGTCTTCTTGTAAATTGTAAAGCATGTCATGGTATTCCCAGTACATCTCTTGATCTTCAGCACAATAAGATGCCTGAGCTGCTTTTGGAGAATCACGTCCTAAAAAGGCTAAATCAACAAAAACTAGATTTGCTTTTCCAGTTTCAATATAATCACGAGTTATTGCAGGTTTTGTATTGTGAAACCAATTATAACATTGATGACATTGGTAATCACCAAATTCTACAATAGTGATTGGAGCTGAAGGATCACCCAATATCGGAGAACCCATTGCAGTTGAAATGGTTCCATGTGTTCTGCCCATATCCAAATTAACAGTTTCAGAAGTAGATGTGGAAAAGGATACAGCAGCCCCAGCAATAATTGCAATAACTATGGCGCCTATAATCACGCCTATTTTATTCATAATTAAAAACAGGGATTCTTGGTTAAAAAAACTTATTCCAAATTACGAGAAGATTTTCTTTTGAATAAATTTACAAATTTTGCAATAACAGTGTCAATTGGACAAACCTCACATACAAAACTAGACGAATGACTTTCAATATGTTTATCAAATTTTTGACGAGATTCTAAAATTAAATCACATTTTTCACAATAAATTTTAGATACATTATTCTTCAAAGGTTTTTTCACAAACATTTTGAGGGATTAGTGCTTATAAAGATCCTGTTGAAAATCAACATATGATAAAAATTGTAGATAAAACTATAACATGATTTTTCATCATAACATTTGGAATTTCCCAATATTCTATAAAATATTTAGTTAAATTTAATCAATATAGAATTGGGGTTTATTATATTCTTAAGAATTAAATGAACCTATATTGGATTATGATTAATTTCATGGGATGCAGGAATTCTAGATATTAAAAGATACTAGACACCAAATAAATTATAAAATGAATTAGATATAATGAATTCGCATATGGACATTTAATTCAACTTGATATTGTGTTACATATCCACAATGAGTACATGTAAACATTTCATGTTCAGACTGGGGTGTGGTATTTTCAATTATTTTTCCAGAGATAGACGTAATGTTTATCATGTCATTATTTGAAATTACAGCAAAATTTTGTCCTTCATCAATAGAATCTAAAAATTCCTTTATTGCAGAAATAACTGCAGTAGTGTCAATAATTTCATCATCATCAAAAGAAGACAATGTAAACTGATGATTCTTCAAAGTGGGGATTGCAGCAACTTGATCTGCCACAAATACAAGCAAATCATTTTTGACTGATACCACATCTTTGCAATCAATTGTAAGCATAAAATATCATAATTGAATCGATATTTTAGTTTAACAAGAATTTGAAAATGATTATTATGGTTTAATATTGTGAGTGTAATTACATGGCAGATTCTGAAACATTTGGAGTAGAAAAAGGACACGGAGAAGAAGTCATAGCATGGCTAAATGAACAGGCAAAAGTACAATCCATCAAACTAGAGGCAAGGCTGTACGGTTACAATGTGACTACAGAGAATTTTGGAGAGTTTGAAATGTTTTCATGGAT
The DNA here is from genome assembly GCF_054095835.1 of Candidatus Nitrosopumilus sp. bin_7KS. Classification (NCBI taxonomy): domain Archaea; kingdom Thermoproteati; phylum Nitrososphaerota; class Nitrososphaeria; order Nitrosopumilales; family Nitrosopumilaceae; genus Nitrosopumilus; species Candidatus Nitrosopumilus sp. bin_7KS. The sequence continues at coordinate 5,056 of NZ_JBSWSO010000007.1, forward strand.
TGGTAATGTTCAGAATGCAAGAAAGATGATCATCAAAGCAAGTAAAAGATTCAAAGTAAAAGTCATCGAAGGCGGATACAAACCAAAAGAAAAAATAATTAAAATGAAAAAATTTGATTTTGCCAAAGTCAAAAAAGGAGATAAAACAATTGGCCAATTAGAATTTGTAGCATCAAGATTTGGAAACAAATATTGGGAGATTCAAAATGAAGAGAGACATTAGTGTAACAATTCCAGGAGAAGCTAAATGAAAAAAATAGGAATTATCGGATTAGGTATGCTAGGTAATGCAGTGGCTTTACATTTAGTTGATTCAGGTTATGAAGTAACAGCATACAATAGAACAAAAGAAAAATCAGCAGAATTAAAAGAAAGAGGCGCAACAATTGTGGAATCCCCAAAAGAAGTTGCAGAAAAATCAGATTTAGTAATTACAATAGTAAAAGATGCAGATGCTGTAAAACAGATTTCATTTGAGAATAATGGAATTGTATATGGAAATCACAAAAATCTAATTGTTGCAGATATGAGTACAGTTGATCCAACAGAGTCAAAAAATATTTCAAAACAATTTATGGATTCTGGAATAACAAAGCTAGACATCCCAGTAATGGGAGGGCCAAATGTAGCAATAACTGGAGATTTAGTTTTGATGGCATCAGGGAATAAACAAAGTTTTGACAATTGTAAAGAAGTGTTAGACACAATAGCAAACAAAGTATTTTTCTTGGGGGAGAACGGAGTTGCTAATTCTATAAAATTAGCTATGAATCTCCAAATCACGATGTTAGCATTGGCATTATCTGAAGGAATAACACTTGTAAAAAAATCAGGTGTTGATCCAAAAATATTTCTAGAAATTTTAAACTCTACTTATTTCAAAACAGGAATGAGTGAAAAAAAGGCTTACAAAATGATAGAAGGTAAATACGATATAACATTCACGCTTTCAAATCTTAAAAAAGACATCACCACCATGACAAATGCTGCAAAATCACTTGGAATAGAACTTCCCATGATTAGTAAAGCAGAAGAAGTTTATGAAAATGCAATAAAGGAAGGATTCGGAGATATTGACTATACTGGCATTATAGAATATCTTAAAAAAATTAATGAAAAAAAATAATCAAAATTACGAATAGAATTCAACAAAAATTCTATAAGATAGGATAACAAGACCATATTATGCGATTAAATGAAAAAGTTGCAATAATTACAGGAGCATCAAGTGACATTGGGAAAGGCATTGTCAAGAGATTTGTAGAAGAAGGGGCCAAAGTAATCTTAGTTGCAAGGAATTTAGAGCAATTAGAGGCAACTAGAAAAGAGATAGGTCATGAAGAATCAACGGCTTCAATTTCATGTGATTTGACTGATGAATCCCAAGTATTACAAGCAGTGAATCAGATTATGGATACATATGGTAAGATAGACATTTTGGTAAATAACGCAGGAGCAATTAATGACCCGATACATTTTCACGAAATGCAAGATTCTGAAATAAAAAAATTGATTGATGTAAACTTGTTTGGAGTATTCCACATGACAAAAGCAGCTCTTTCAAAAATGTCAGATGTGAAAAAAGGAGCAATAGTTAACGTAGGATCAATTTCAAGTGAAAGGGCAATACCAAGAGTTCACTTGGCAGTATACTCATCTACCAAAGCTGCAATATCCATGTTCACAAAATCAATTGCAGTAGAATATGCAAGACGAAACATCAGATGTAATTGTGTTAATCCAGGAATTATAAATTCAGGAATGATAAAACCGTATCTGGATGATCCTCAAGCAAGAAAAGTGTTAGAAGAAAGACTACCTCTTGCAAGAGTTGGTGAACCAGTTGATGTTGCAAATGCAGTTCTTTATTTAGCATCTGATGAGGCAAACTGGGTTACAGGAACCATTTTGAATGTAGATGGCGGTAAAACAGCTTCAGAAGGATGACATTAGATTTTAAAATAATTTCATGTAGAGATCTTGTTCTTTTTAGAATATGCTCTATAGCTAAATCCAGTAACAAGCATAATAATTCCAGTGATAGCAGACCACATTAAAAAAGATCCAATTTCAGATTCATCCACATTTTACAACAAATGAATAAACATCTAAAGTTTGGGTTGAGAATGAATATTTCACAAAAAGTATGAAACATCTAAATAGATTTGATGATGACGGGATTTATGCCTGAAATTATATGTCCAGACTGTGGAAAACGGCTATTTCATGAAAATGAAACCACGTTAAAAATTGAAGAGACAATTCATTCAAAATTCTGTAGAAAAACAGAAGGAGAAACCCATAGTTTCATGCACAGAGATCCTGCACATATGGGAACTTTTGATTCAGAAAGAGAAAATGACACCACCGGCACTCCAGTGTTAAAAAAATAATAATTCTTATTCCTCAAAATTATATCCTAGGTATTCATCATTGAAGTAATTGTCAGAAGAACATCATTATGATTTAGTCATCGTAGGCGGCGGGCCAGCAGGTTCCTCAGCAGCATATGCTGCAGCAAAGAACGGAATCAAGGTAGCATTACTTGAAAAAGAAAACACTATTGCAGAAACGGTTAGAACTAGCGGGGTAACCTGGATTCAAAATATCAAAGAATTTGGAATTCCAGATGATTGTTTTAATCCAATTAAGAATTTTTCATTTTGTTCTCCCAATAATGAAGTCACAATTAGTGATACAATTCCAAGAGCCGCAGTATTAGATGTGAGAAAAACATATCGGTGGTTGGCAAACGAAGCAGAAATTGCCGGTGCAGACATTTTTGTAAAAATGAATATCAAAAGTGTGATAAAAAATGAAAAAGGAGACATCACAGGAGTGAACGGTGTCGGCCCTAATGGAGAAACAACATTTCATGCTAAAGTGGTAATTGATGCCAGCGGTTTTCCATCAACAGTTTGTAAGGCAATGGGATTAGCACCACAATGGGAAAGATTTGGTGCAGGTGCAGAATATGAAATGAAAGCAGAAAATGTAGACTCTGAAACATGGTGGTTAATGGTAGGTCAAGAATACTCGCCTGCAGGATATGCATGGATATTTCCATTAGGAAATAATATAGTCAGAATTGGAGTAGGTGTTGGAAAACCAGAATCAAATGTAGACCCCACCCAAAGACTCAAAGAAATTATTGAGAAAAAATTAGGGCCAATAAAAAAACTAGGCAAATTAACTGAAATTGAATTTCATTATGGATTAATTCCAAATGATGGATTGTCGAGAAAAACTGTTTTCAATAATTTGATTCTAGTTGGAGATTCAGCAGGACAAGCAAACCCGTTAGTGTTAGAAGGCATAAGATATGCGATAAAGTTTGGAAGAGTGGCAGGAAAAGTAGCCTCAGATGCCATAAAATCAGGAAATACAGATAAAAAATCACTCTACCCCTATGAGGAAAATTGGAGAAAAGCCATTGAATCAAAAATTAATTCTGCAAGTAAAGTTCAAGATAGATGGATTGGCCTCACCGATGAAGAATGGGATAAAGAATTGGACATTATCAACGAACTAAAACCTGAAGAATTCATAGATTTCATAAAAGCAGATTTTGGTTTATCAAACATGATCAAATTAGCAACTCATCATCCAAAACTAGTAGTTAGACAACTATTCAATTTGGTGAAAGGTAAAAAATAATTATTTTACGTTAAAGAAATCACTTACAATTAAATCATGATAAGACAACTGAACTACATAAACCCCAGAATCAAATGATTTGTTTACAACTTTGCTAAACTTTCCACCAGCAGTATCCTTCAATGCAATCTCTTCTACAATATTCCCTTGTTGATCATAGATGTCAATGAAAAGATCTTCAGGGAATTGAACAGTCTTTAAAAGAGCACCAGATATCACCAGTTTATCTCCACTATATTCAGCCATAATAGGGGCGGCCTTATTTCGTATTGGAAGATATCTTTCGATTAGAGATTTTAATTCGTTTAGATTTTCATTTACATTTTCTGCATTTTTGTCTTTGAATGCAAATTCGATTTCATTAATCACTGACCCAAATCTAGAATTTTCAGAATAACTTTTCCCACCAAATTTTTCAGCAAATGATTGTAATTCTTCAAATTCACGTGCCAATTCAACCATACTCAAATCAGCAGAATTGTATTCATAGTCAAAGTCTTCCTCAATATGGACAATTTGAGATGCTTTGGAATCTTTGTATTGCAACAGAACAATATACAGTCCAGGATCAGTAGGTGCAATCCATTGAGTAAAGAAATTACCTTGTTTTGTATCAGTAAATTCTAGACTACTATGTTTGGTTCCATCCATATTATACACAGTCACATAGAGATTTTCACGTCGGTCAAAAACGGATTTTTCAGTAGCACCGTTAATCACCCAAATGTTTTTTTCAGCATCAAATGAAATATCGTATATTATACTGTCATTATGAAGAACCAAATGTTTACTAAGATAGTCACCAATTTCCAAAATCTTTGATTCTGCATCTACAAAATTTGCCAATTCAATCATATGATCAGCATCTGCCATCATGGTGTTGTATTTATCTACATATTCTGAAAATCCTGCATTATAGAAAGTTGAAACCATATTTGAAAAAGTATCTAATTTTTTACGGAATTCGATTCGTTTGATTTCATCACCAGTGTAACCCACATCAGAACCATGTGGATCATCAGTGTATGCCTGAGAAACTAAACGCCATTCATCAAATAAATTACGAACTAGTACATCTGCTTGATCAAGATCATTTTTAATTACAAGATCTCGAACATTGTCAATTTTTTCATTAAATGTTTCAGCGAATTCAATATAATTTGGAAGGAATCTATTTTTCGTCAAACTCAATTCAACTAAATTTTCAAGAGATTTTGCACGTTGTAAAATATCACTTGCACGGATTTTGTATGCATCCTTGTTGTAAGAATCTAAATCATTTTGAATTTTTGAAGACATGTCACTAACCCAGCTTAATAAAACTTCAATCCTATCAATTCTAGTTATTGAAGGACTGCCAGATTCCATTTGTTTGGCAGTGTCCAAAATTTTCAATGCGTTATCAATTAAGAATAGATTTTCATAATCAGCTTGAAGTTCAGCTTTTTCTTTCATGGATTTATATTGGAATTCCAAGACTGTCAAAGGATTTCTTTTCTCTCTTAATTCGGTCATAGTTTGATCAAACTCAGAAACAATTTTTAAGATATCATCAATAGAATCAGCACTATCAACTTGCTCTAAAAGTAATTTCCAATCATTAACTAATGCAGAGTTTCCACCAGTAGATTGAGAAATCTCTACACTCTTACTGATTCTTGAAGAAATGTCTATGACTTGGACCATTTGATGGATTTTTGATTCAGATTCTAGAATATCTTCAACTGAACTAGCCAATGCCAAATCACGCTCTAATACATTCCAATCAGGTTTAATCAAATTGGCAAGATCACTATTTTCTTCAGAATTTGAAGAGATGAATCTATCAACATTATCTAATTCTCTTAAAAGAATGGCTGCCTGATGTAACTCTGAAACACGCATTGATGTGGAAATCAATTCATCTATAGACTCTTTACCCATAAGAGAGAGTTTTAGAGACTCCCAGTCATTTTGAACTAATCGATAAAGATCACTTTGTTTTCTAGAAACTACATCAAGATATCTAGATTTTGAAAGTACGTCTATTAATTCACCAATCTCATCTGAAAATACAGGGGCAGTTCCCCTTGCAAAAATAAATCCAACCTCATTTTTTACAGATTTACTCATTACGGTATCAGATTTTTTCATCAAATTCAATAGAGTCTCTTCTAATTCATCAAAAGTAGGAGCTCTTTGATTTGTAACTTTATCAGGATTGACATTTGTTACATCTACAAATGCATCAGTCAATAAATTAATGGCTTTGGTTTTATCCCCAATTTCATAATAAAAAATAGATGTAAAAATAGTTTCATCAATTGATTTTGCCATTTCAAAAGAAATTTCATCATCATCCAATAATTTTTGAACTATATCAAATGAGGAAGTTACCGTAGGTCGGATTAGAGGATCAATTTCAATTATCAAATCATCTACAAAGAACTCACTCCACAAATCTACAAAATCACGTTCTAGTTGAGATAAATCATTTGAAGAAGGTTCAGATAAAGGAGATGGAATATCAAATAATTTTCCAATTACATTACTATGAGAGACTATCAAGTTTTGAGCAGACAAAATCATTTGTTCTTCATCAGGTTCTAAAAAAGAGTCAGATGAAACAGTGAATGTTGTAGATTTTGAATAATCACCATAGAATAACTTTATTTCATAATCTCCAGAAATACCACAAATTCGACCTTTCAATGGAATAACATCCGTAATGAAAGCACCATTTGACAATGGCATCAATTGTTGAATTTGACATAAATCACCTTGAGGATTAATGATTTGCATTATCAAAAAAGAATCATCTAGAAGATTTGCTATTTGGCCATAGACAAACAATGGTTCTCCACTATGATAACTACCAAAATTTTCAAGTATTGTAATTCTGTCAGGAGTTTGAGCTGATGCATACACAGGCATCAAAAGTAGAACAAATAGGCTCAAAACGACCGGAATTCGACTCATACGGATCCAAATCGAGGCTCATACTACTTAAAACTTGAGCAGCTATTGTATCAAATATTTTGAATTATTTTGATAAATTAAGCCATGGTAACCACCATAGAATAGTTACCAGGCTTAATTTGGGGCACAGTGTTGGTTTGGTTTGTCTGGTAAGACATACAAATTGAATGAAATTGCTCTGGCGTAATTGTCGAACATTTGTCACAGATCATTCTGTTAGACTTGAAGCATTGAGAACATTTAGAATATTCATGCAACTTTCCACCACAATTTCGACAAGATTCATCAGGCAATTATATTCAAAAGAAATCATTGAAAATTAAATATAAGAAATACGTAGAAATTGTTCATGGTATAGATCAGTAAGAAGAAGAATATATTGGAAATAAAATAATTAAAACTCATGGATAAAGTTAGAGAAACTTTTGATAAATGGGCTCAAAATGGAAGGGCAGAACTCATGGAGGAAGAGCATGGAAAAAATGTTTTAAAATTTTTAGAATCAGTGTCATTTGATAAACCATTTACATTTTTAGATGTGGGTTGTGGAAATGGATGGGTAGTAAGAAAAATTACAAAAGAAAAGTTTTGCAAAAAATCCATAGGCATAGATAAAAGTAAAAAAATGATCATTCAGGCTAAAAAAAAGATAGAGAGTAAAAAAGAAGAATACATCCACACAGATATAGAATCTATGAATTACAGAGGGAAATTTAATTTCATTTTTTCTATGGAATCACTTTACTATGCAGACTCTATTGAAATTGCACTTGAAAAAATATTCAAATTATTAAAACCTGGCGGACAATTTTTCTGTGGAACTGATTTTTACACAGATAACAAAGCAACTGCAAGATGGGCAGGGATAATGAAAATTCAAATGCATTTACATTCAAAAAAAGAATGGATAGAATTTTTCAAAAAAGCAGGATTTAATGTAAAAACAAAAAATATCAAAGATTTGAAAAACAAAAAGAAATGGAAACGAGAACACGGTACTTTGTTCATCATAGGCACAAAACCCGAAAAGTAATACTCAAATCCCATAACAAAATACAGCAACCATGTGAGCTGGAGCACGACACGCTGCTACGGCAGAGGAAACTCCTCCCTCCAAACAGGAAATGTGATCTGGAGATAGATAATCAGAGATGGTTGGCAACGGAGCAGAAAATAATCCAATATGGCGCACTATGATGGCAAAACCTGAGGTTTCCATAAAAGGAATGAAAAAGACGACCCACATGGAGCAAAGCCAAACAGAACTAATAGTTCCTGTACTAAGTTCAGGTAGGCTGCAAAGCGAAATATCGTGAAAACAGAAGGAGGGTTACTCCCAGCACACATATTTTTAATACAAGAGTAATGAATATATGAAATTCATAAAAGATATGAATTTAAGAAATGGTAAAAAGGATCCAATGTCCCCATTGTAAAAAACATCTTGCTGGAGAAGGACACCTAGAAAGACACATCAGGACAATTCATAAAAAAGAAATGAACTAAAATTATTTGAGACCTTTTTCTAACACTTCATTTACAATTCTAGAAAAACTCACAGTTGATGAAGATTCTTTGATTTTTTTTGCTTGTAAGGATCTAAGTTTCTTTGCAATATCACTATTGAGCATGATTGTAAGTCTTTCAGACATACCAAATTAACGTAATACTAGTATTTTCAAGGTTCATGAATTATTTTTTTACAAAAAGATCAAACAACAGAGAATCTTTCCATTTGTGGAAATATGAAATTATATGAAAAGATATGAAACTATGATTAACTCATGGAGCTAACGTGTTCTTTACAAACATCTGCAGTACATCCACATGATGCATCACAAAGACAAGAACCTTGCATTTCACAATCACATTCAGAGCCCATTTCTGCCGAAGATGCACATCCACATGCAGCCTCTTCACGATTAGCCATTGTTGGAGGAGGAGTCGTAGTTTCCTGAGGAGCAGTGCTCTCATACACAGTTCTAGTTTGCTGATAATCAGAATCATCTTTCAGATGAGCCTCACCTCTATTGGTTTGATATCCACCAGAAGAGGCACTAGTTTGATAGCCAACTAGTCTATTTGGATCAATTCCTTGTTGACCTTGTGTTTCATTTTTGAGTGATCTGCTACTGATAAAGAAAAATGCAATACCTGCAACTGCAGCTATTCCAGCCATTCCATAAACTATCATCACAGGGAAATCACCAGTTGACGTAGTCATATAATCAGCAGGAGGAGTTGGAGTTACACCAGCGATTTCAACACCATCCAATTTATCTAAAGCACCAAATCCAATAGTAGACAAGTTTGCGGTGTCAGCTGCTTGAACACTTCTAACAACATAAAGTTGATCAGCTATCACTTCAGCTGCAAAAACTCTTTCAACTTGTCTTCCTTCTCGAATGCTGCTTTCACCCATAGTCCATGATGATACAACAAATCCAGCGATTTCGTCATCCAGTCCAAAGGTACCAGCATCTACATTAATTCCAGTTGGATCAAATAGAAAGTGCCAGTTTGTTAATGGTTGTTCTAAAATAAAATCAGCATTAATGAGATGTCTTCCTAAAACATCTTCTGCTTCAGTTCCAGCAAAGTATGTGAATACTTCTGGCTCATGGTCTCGTAAAATGTTAATTGGAATATTGATTTCAACGCCATCAATTATAATTTCTTTATCAGTAGTTAACCCTCTCCAACCTAAATCAACCAAAGATCTTTGACCATCATCTGTAATTACATAATCACTTAATGTGCCTTGTAATATTACACGATAGTCAATTGAAGTATTGATGTTTCTAGCTTTGAGATGAAAGTCATAAGATACATTCAAGTCACTGATTTGTGCTTGACTACCATCATTGGCAATTCCACGATTTAATTCTGCAATAAGTGCTTGAACTCCAGGATTTGAAGAATCAGCTGTACCATCTACAGTCCATTCTTTTCCTTGTAATTCATCAAAAAGATTTCCGCCATTTGGATATTCAATAAAGATAGTTTTTAGATAAGTTATTTTGAAAGGGGAAGTTTCAGTATTAGGGTTAATTCTAGCATCTAATTGTGCTGCCCAAACAGGAGTACTGGCACCTACAACAATAAGAGTTGCTAGCAAAACAGACAATATCACAGCCCGAGACACGAGTAAAATCCCTGAAATTACAGTAATAAACTTATCCTAATTATCTAGATCGGTAATTTTTTGAAAAAGTAATATTGAGTGACAAACACTGTAAATACAGTTTTAGAGGAATATGATATGATAACAGTCTTAGCAGGTGGAACAGGTTCAGTCAAGCTAGTCCGAGGATTAGTGGCTCAAGAATCCAAAGTTAACGTAATTAGTAACGTTGGAGATAATTATTGGCTATACGGACTTTATGTTTGTCCAGATATTGATACCATAGTATACGGATTAGCAGATTTACTTGATCAAGAAAGAGGATGGGGAATGAAGAAAGACACATTCAACTTTTTACGTCAAATGGAAGTTTTCGGTGAAGAGACATGGTTTAGAGTAGGAGACAGAGATGCAGCCACTCATTTAATCAGAACAAACATGTTGAAAAATGGAAAAAATCTAAGTGACATTACAAAATGGATGTGTGAGAAATTTGCAGTAAGTGCAAACATCATACCAGTTACAGATAACAGTATTGAAACAAGAATTACCACAGACAAAGGAGAATTACATTTACAAGAATACCATGTTAAACATAGAGGTAAAGATCCAATTGAAGGAATTCAATATATCGGAGCAGACAAAGCTCGTCCAAATCCAGAGGCAATAAATGCAATCCATGATGCAGACATGGTAATTTTAGCACCAGGAAATCCATTAACATCAATTGGTCCAATGTTACAGATTAAAGGGATTAGAAAAGAATTATCAAAAATAAAGAAAAAAGTAGTTGCAGTCAGCCCATTAATCGGAGATAATGCAATTAGTGGACCTGCAGCAAAATACATGCAAGCTGCAGGAATCGAATCAAATGCTTATGGATTAGCAAAGATGTATTCCGACGTATGTGCAAATATCATCGTAGACCCAAAAGACAAGATGCTAGTAAAGAAAATTCAGAGTTTAGACATGAAGGTTTTTGAAACAAAGATTACTATGAAAAATAAAATTGCTGAAGACGCATTAGCAAATTTCATTTTAAAACAAGTACACGTGTAATTTGAAAATAGCCGCAATTATTCCTGTAAAGACTTTCTTAAATGCAAAAACCCGTTTAGATTTATCTCAACAGCAGATTGAAGAATTATGCAAAGTTATGTTAGAAGAAATTTTACATACTTTGTCAATTTCACCGCAAATTGAAAAAACAATAATGGTAACTAAAGAAGCAAAAGCAATTGAGATTGGAAAAAAATTCAATACTGTTACAATCATTGATGAAAAAGAAGAGAGTGTAAACAGTGCAGTTGCTTTAGCTGACAAATATCTTTTGGAAAATAACTTTAATGCATCAATAGTATTTCCACAAGATATCCCATTTATCAAAACTCAAGATATTGATTTTATGTTAAACTACAAGATGCACCCTAATTTTGCAATAATTGTCCCTTCTAGAAGATTTGATGGTACCAATGCCTTGGCAAGAATGCCAATAGACTTGATGGAGACTCATTATGATGAAGATAGTTACAAAATCCACATGAACACTGCAAAAGAGCACACACTCAATGTTGCAATGGTATTTGTGAAAAGAATAATGTGGGATGTAGATAACATGGAGGATCTCAAGTTTTTGCTAGAGCAAAATGAAAAGCCAGAGATATCAGAAAAAATTAGAAAAATAATAGCATCAAAATAAAAAAAGTTCCTTAAAATATAAAAAAATTGTCATTTTAGGTACGAGATCTCAGACATACTTATAAGCAATAAATTAGAAAATGTTAAATATCATCATAAAAAGTTTTGAAAGAAAATGGTTAAAACAACTAATCCAAAAGACAGATGTCCCAGATGTGGAAAGGGTACTCTAGTTACAGATGCCAATACAGGGGAGAATTTTTGTGGAAAATGTGGTTTTGTAATTACAGACAAAGTGGAAGAATCAGGACCCGAATGGAGGTCATTTTCTAACGAAGGTGAGAACAAAAGTAGAGCAGGGGTTCCAACATCACTTGCAATGCATGATATGGGGTTAGCCACGGTAATCAATCCACAAAATAGAGACGCTACGGGTAAACCATTAACTGCAGCAATGAAAAGTACTATTGAAAGATTAAGAACTTGGGATAGCAGAAGTCAAGTCCATGAACCAGTAGACAGAAACTTTAGACAAGCATTTAGTGAATTGGACAGATTAAAGGATAAACTAGCAGTAGGCGATTCAGTTATTGAAAAAGCAGCTTACATTTACAGAAAGGCTTTAGAGAAAGGATTAGTCAGGGGTCGTTCCATTTCAGCATTGATTGCATCAGCACTTTATGCAGCATGCAGAGATACTGAAACACCAAGAACTCTAAAAGACATCGGTCAAGCAAGCAACATTAAGCGTAAAGATATTGCAAGATGTTATAGATTATTACTTCGAGAATTAAATTTGAAAATGCCAGTAGTTGATCCTGTAAAATGTATTTCACGAATTGCAAGTAAAGCAGGATTATCTGAAAAAACAAAAAGAAAAGCAACAAAAATTCTTCAAACAGCTGAAGAACAAAAGATATCAGCAGGGAAAGATCCAATGGGGTTGGCAGCTGCTGCACTTTATGTAGCATGTGTTACAAACGGTGAAAATAAAACTCAAAGAGATGTTGCAGAAGCTGCAGGAGTTACAGAAGTAACAATTAGAAATAGATACAAAGGATTGAAGGTAGCACTAAACCTCTAAGGTAGACGCTTTTTTAGAATAAAATCTATTTACAAATAAAATGCATATTGAAAAAATACCCGTCACAAGCAGCAAGATTTCTAAAGTGGACATGAGAGAATGTGAAAATGCACCTTCAATAGAAATTACATTAATCTGGGAAATAAAATTTGCATATGAAAAAACAAAATAATTTGCAGCCCAATGAATTAAGAGAGAAACAACAAACCCATATCGAAGGTATACCCAACCTAGAACTATACCACTTGTTGCAGCTTGGGCAAATTTCCCAGTACTCCAAGAATCACCAAATGCTATGTGTGCAAATCCAAAAAAAACGCCAACAAAAATAATTAAAAGAAATGCTTTTTTTGCATCATAAATATCCAAATTAGCAGGACTCCACAAACATTTAGCAAAATATCTCAAAGAAGTTTTTGCAGAATAGAGAGCAAATAACGGAACACCAATTAAGATTAGACGAAACCCAAACTCTTCAAGAAGAGGAGCTAAACTTACATAAAAAAACTGGATTAAATTATTTTCAGCCAAAGGAGGGACAATTTCAAGGCCAATTCCTTCTTGAACATAGTTTATCAGAGTTGAAATTAAAATTAAAATTGAAAACCATTTAGTAATTCCAATCATGTAATTTACACGCGTATCATATTTTCCAAATGAAATAATGGGCGAAAGAGTTTTGAAAAAATTATGACGAGGTCCAAGAAGAGCAATAACAAAAAAAACAAGATAAAATGTCCACAACACAACAAATGCATCGCCTAGACTAACATCAAGAGGAGATTTGTAAAAATCAGTACCATCAAAAAGATCCAAATGAGTTAAAGGATATTCAAAATTAATATCACCTCCCACATTAGTTTCAAAAATTACATAAATTCCAATAGGGAATGAAACCAAAAGTAAACCAAAAACTACTGAAAGTAATGCAGTAAATGGGATTCCAATAGACTGGATTATTTTATTTGTATTTTGCAATTGCGCTCTAATGTAATTCTATTGTGTCTTCTGCAAATCCTAAATGAATCAAAGTATCTTTGATTGTATCACGATGATCTCCTTGTAAAAATATGTAACCTTCTTTGGCAGTTCCCCCACAGGCATATTTGTTTTTAAGATCTTTTGCTACAGTTTCCAGATTATTTATTTTAGGATCCAATCCTTCAATCATAGTACCCTTTTTCTTAAAACGCCTAGTTTCTAATCTGATAATGATTTTAGTACTATCTTTGGCAAGTTCACCACATGCGCACAAATCTTCGGGTAGACCACAAGTATTACAAATTACTGCCATTCGTTCGAACTAAATTCAATTATTCACACTATTAAGCCTTGTTTGAACATTATGAAAAAATAAAAAATAAACGGATTTTTTAGATAGAAAATTAAAGGAAAATAGTGACAGAAGAACTTACAAAAAAAGCAGCTGAGATGCTCCTTCAAGGAGCAACATTACTTAGCGAACCTTGCCCATACTGTGCAGGCGTCAGAGTGATGAAAGCAGGTCAAGCATTGTGTATTAGTTGTGGGAGACAGCCAGAGAAAAAAGAGATAATCATTGAAAATCCACTAAATGAGACAACCCCCATAGAAAAAACATTTGAGAAAAAATTAGAGGTACTTTCAAAGGAACTTGAGCAAGAAAAAGATCATGAAAAACAACAAAATATCTTAAAAACAATTAACTCATTATTAGAAACTATTGAGAAGATTAAAGGAAAATAATAAAGAAAATCTTAAGTTCACGATCCATCTACAAAAATTATGAACCCTGATAGATATGTAACAATATCAATTGAATCAAAAATAAGAGAAGGAGTTTTTCATAAAGTTGTCAAAGACTTAGAAAGCGGAAAAGCTGTTTCTTGTTCTTGTAAATGTTGGAGTAAAGGAAAAAAGCCCTGTGCAGGGATGAGAACTATTGGTTATGAAAGCATCTAAAACAAATTGCTAAAAAGAAAACCTGATCTTAAAATCAACCACACAGTATAAATTCTAAAACAAATGTTACAATGCATTGAAAAATATTTTAGTTCCCTTTGACGGTTCAGGATACTCACAAAAGGCATTTGAGAAAGCATTGGAGATAGCAGAAAAATTTGAATCAAAACTCACAGTTATGACAGTATTACAATCGAAATTATCCGATTCTGCCGGGATTTCTCTTGAAAGATTGCAGGAAATCCAGGATGAAGAAGAAGATACAGCAACGGTTATGCTAAAAAAACTAGAAGAGCAAGCAAATTCTAAAAAAATACCATTCTCAATAGCAATAATCCACAACCCTTCATCTTCAGATGGAATAGTGGCTTTTGCGGGAAAAAACAATGTGGATTTGATTGTAATGGGTTCTCATGGAAGAACTGGTTTTAGGAAAATGGTGTTAGGCAGCGTTGCAAATGGAGTAGTTGGACATGCCAAATGCCCAGTTCTAATTACAAAAGGAACTGAATAATACAGAATTGAGCCAAATTTAGAAAAAAATGCGATTTAAAGTCAAATTTTACTTGATGAATAAAGTTTTTATGTTAAAATCCGCGATGACGAATTGTAATGGCAGATAAAAAATCAGCACCACTCCCAGCATCAAGTGGAGGTCTCATGAGATTCTTTGAAGATGAGACCAAGGGATTCAAATTAGATCCAAAAATAGTGGTAACAATTCCAATTAGTTTAATTGCCATTTCATGGATAGCAGATTTATTTTTAGCTCCGTGAAGGGATAATGGAACAAGAAATAGACGACGTTTCAAATATACACAATAGATTTTCCCTTACTCTAGTAAATCCAGGATCAAAATATTTTTCACTGGTTGTTTCAATGGTTGTAGCATCTGTAACTGTTTTAGCAATATATTTTGGATATTTGAGTAATTTAGGTTTTGAAGAAAACTGGTATAGGTTACCAATAGTTTTAGGAGTTTTAGCATTAACACAATTACTAGATATAAGATTTTCAAAGAAAAAAGAATACTCAAAATCTTTGCATTCATCTCTTTTTGCAAACATGTTGTGGACAGTTACACTGTTGATGGGCATACTTTCAAGCATTGTGTTATCAAAAGATATTGAACCATTTTTCATAGTATTTGGGTTATTGCTTTTTGCTAGTTTTAGAATTGGTATTTACACTACAACTTTAGGAGCAAGTCTCAAAAAAGCATGGGCAATATGCTTCATTCAACCAGTATCAATGTATCTTGTATTAATCCCACAAGATTTGTGGATTTCAATACTTAGTGAACCAATAGGTTTAGGATATGGCATATCATTTATGATAATTGCAAGTGTATGGTCAATTGTTACAGATAGAGCTGGAAGACCTGCAATGGAAAGTACACATAAAACAATTCAAGCATATCTTGCTTCTCAAGGAAATGATTTTGAAGATGCAGAGGAGCTCATGGAACAGCGCTCAAATGAAACCAAAGTATCAACATCACAAATCAAATTTTCTATGAATAATGGAGATAAGGAATTCAGAATCATATTGCCAGAAATTCATCCAGGACCCTATCACCCAGTAGGTGGAAGTAATATTCCCTACCTAATTTATAAAAATTTATCATCATCAGCCATGGTTATGCATAGCATATCAAACCATACATTAAATCTCCCATCAAGAAATGAAGTTGAAAAATATTTACAAAATTTAGAAAATACCAAAGTAAGAGATGAAGGTGCCAAATGCACAGAACCAGTGATTGTTCAAATTAACAAATCAAGAGTTACTGGTTTACTTTTTGGAAATAATCCATTATTGTTTTTGTCACTATCCCCACATGGAATGGAAGATATTCCAGATTATATGAAAACAGAAATTGAACAGTACGCAAACAACAAAAATTATTCACAAACAATGATTGTTGATTGTCATAATGCAATGGGGGAGGAAATTTCAAAGGAAGATGGTGAGGACATGTTAAAAGCTGCAAAATCTTGTTTGGATACATTAATTTCAAAAGAAAGTTTTCCTATCGAATTAGGCTATGCCAATACGGATCAAATGGATGTATGGACAGAAGATTTAGGAATGGGAGGGCTTGGGATTATTTGTCTCAACATTAATAATAAAAAATATTTTCTCGGATGGGCAGATGCAAACAATATGGAAAATGGAATTAGAGAAAAAATCATAGATATTTTTGCAAAGGAGGACTACCAACTGTTAGAAATATGTACTTCAGATACGCATTATGCACCAGTTAAAGCAAGAAACAGAAACGGGTACTATCAATTAGGATTAATTACAAGTGCCGAGAAACTTGCAAAATGGTTCTTTGCAATTGCAAAAAGTGCAGAGGCCAACATCACTACAGCAAAATTTGAAATTTTAGAAAATGAGACAAGTGTGAAAGTGATGGGGCAAGGAATCTATGAGGACTACTCCAAGGCATTAGATAATTCATTGAAAATCACCAAGGGATTTGTGATAGGAGGAGTGGTCTTTTTTGTCACTAGTCTGTTCCTATAGTATTCATTTTATCAATATTGCCATAAAATTCATCAATAAATGAAGCGAATTGAAAGATAGGAACTATCGGCACATTCTCAATAAAATCAATTTTATCTTGATATAACGTCACTATTACTGGCACAGCGATTGCTCCAGGGGTTTTTTCAACATATTGTTTTGTTCTTTCAATTTGTTTTTTAACGGCAGTAGATAACGCAGATGAGCTATAACGTTTCCAATGTTTACAATCAATTAAAATTGCAATGCCAAGTCTAATTCCAACAACATCAATTTCCATTCTAGGTTTTGTCAACATCATATTTTTCATTACTGCAAAATTTTTTTCAGATAGAATTTCTGCAGTCAAACCTTCAAAATCTCTCCACTCTAAAGCAATAGAGATCTCATCTATAGAATATCCTTTTTCAAGTAAGAATATTGCAGTCTTTAATTTATCACCGTCTTCAAAAAGATATGAATTATTTTCTTTTGTTCCAATATCATTTTCAATAAATTCATCTAAAATTATTTTAGATTCAACATCACTTAGTTTTGTAACAGCGGAAAAATCTTTAACAGATACACCTCCCTGTATAATGCCCTGTAATCCAGTTATCATTTTGGGGTTAATGTTCAATTGTTGTATTTGTTCCATGATGGAAATATAGGTTTTAGGAGCTATTAACACCAGGGTATTATGATATAGGTTTTAGTATATGGTTTTAAAATAATCAATATGAAAAAAATGCTAGTTATCATACTAGCTTTTTCAGTTACATCAATTCTATATGATGAATCATTTGCAGAAAAAAATACATTTTTTGATTCAGTAAAATTTATTCAATATTTAGATGAAAATACAGCACTAGAAGAAGTTAGGAATGGAAATCTGGACATCTACTATTTCACAATATCACCAGACAGACTAGAAAGTGACCAAGGCAGGAAGGGATTACAGGTATTTGATTCTGCAGGAGGATCATATAGTATTTTGATAAATCCTGCTGAATCTCAAAAGTTTAATCCTTTTTCAAATAAAGATACCAGATTTGCTTTGAATTACCTAGTAGACAGAAAACTAATTGTAAATGAATTGATGGGGGGTTATGGTTCACCAATTATTTCATACTATAGTCCATCAGATCCAGAATACCTTACAGTGATTGAACAACTAGAGACGTTTAATTTCAGATATAACCCATCACTTGCAAATGAAATCATCTCAAAAAATCTAAATGAAAAAGGAGCAACTAAAATGGATGGGAAATGGCAAATCGACGGAAGTCCAATTGAAATTACAATTTTTATCAGAAGTGATGATCCAGTAAGAAAATCAATAGGGGAAATATTATCAGTCGAATTAGAAAGAATTGGATTTGAGGTTAAGAAAGAATTTGGAGATTTGAATAAAGCATTCGTAGTAGTGTATGGTTCAAATCCTTCAGAGGTAAAATGGAATTTGTATACAGAAGGATGGGGACGTTCAGCATTTGTAAGATATGATTCAGTAGGAATAGGACAAATGTATGCGCCTTGGTTTTCAAATATGCCAGGATTTAATGACCCTTCATATTGGAATTATGAAAATGAGAAATTAGATTCATTAACTCAAAAAATCTACACAGGAGATTTTGAAACATCAGAGCAAAGAACAAAATTAATTCAAGACGCAGTAGTTGAGGGGATTAATGAATCAGTACGAATTTTTTTAGCAAGTAAAATAGACCAGTATGTTGTAAATGAAAAAACCAGCGGAATTGTAAATGATTTCGGAGCTGGAGTTCCAAGTAGATTTACACCAATTAATGCAAAGAATGGTAATGATGAACTAGTAATAGGAGTTAAGCAAATCTATCAAGGAGCATGGAATCCAGTGATGGGGTTCGGAGATACGTATAGTAGACACATTTGGGGAATTATCTCAGATCCTGCAACATTCAAACACCCTTTCACTGGAGAAACATTTCCCATAAGAGCAACATGGGAAGTTGAAAGTGAAGGACCAAATAATAAAATCAACATTCCTCAAGAGGCAATAATGTGGAATCCAATTATTAAAAAATGGGAAAAAGTAGAAGCAAATGCACAGTCAACAAGCAAGGTAACATATGATTTTAAATTCAGTAATTGGCACAATGGTGAAAAAATGGATATGAATGATATCTTACATTCATTGTATTTTACAGTAGAGTGGGGAACTCAAACAGATGAAAATGATAAAACATTTGATACCGAATTCACACCAAGAGCTGCACAAAGTATTCAGACAATAAAAGGAATTAATCTAGTAGATGACAAAACCATCGAAGTTTATGTCGATTATTGGCACTTTGATGAAGGAGAGATTGCAGAGTGGGCAGCATTATGGAATACAATCCCTTGGGAAATTACTGCCGCGATGGAGAAAGCAGTAACTGATGGCAAAGTATCATTTTCTAGATCAGGCGCTACAAGTAAAAATGTAAACTGGTTATCTTTGATCATCCCAAATGATGCAAATACGATAAAAGGGTATTTGGAAGAATTCAAAAAATCAAACCACACCCCAATAGCATTTAGTGAAAACAATGAAAGTTCAGAATATTATCAATCAAGATATGACTCTTCAATAGACTGGATTAAAAATAAACAGCATGCAGTGATAAGTAATGGGCCATTTTATTTAGAATCATACTCTCCAGAATCAAGAACCATCAAAGTTACTTCATTTGATAATGATTCATATCCATTCAAAAAAGGGGAGTGGTCAATATTTGAAAAAGCAGAGTTCCCTACAATTGAAAAAATAGAGATTAAAAAATCAATACAGAAAGGAGATGAAATAAACATTAATGTAAAAACAAGAAATTCAGATTCAATTTTATATTTTTTAACAAATAGTAATGGTGAAAATATTAGTTCAAACACATATTTTGTTACTGAGGACAACACTAACATCACAATATCATCTATTGAATCAAATCTCTTAGGAATAGGAGCAAATAATATCAAAATATTTGCAATATCAGACTCAGTTTTAAAGCCAGATTTTTACGAATCTAGTTTTATTGTAACCAATAGTGAAAATAATTTACCACTAGTAAAAACAGATGAGATAGAATTTACTGAAAATAAATCAGAATATTGGTTCTGGGCAATACCAATCATAATAATTATCACAGTGTCAATATATTTTAAAAAAAGAAATTAGATTAAACCATAATCTTTTAAAATCAAATCTATTTGTAATTCATTTTCAAGCTTGGAATATTCTTCTAAAAGGTTGTGATTTAATTCGTAAAAAGTATGACCCCATTTGAATTTGTCAAGTAACTCTAAAGCCTGATCTCTAGAACCTAAAATAAACAAAGATGCAGATAATGCCTCAACAGTAGTTAACTTATTTAATTTTGAATAATTCACAGGATTGCCAGCAAGTAATGGAGGTAGTTTCCTTTTGATACCAGAAAATTTTTTTGAAAATGCCTGATCTACCAAATTCCAAGAGCAATCTATACCAATTATTGTGTTAATTATCGATTTATCTTTAGGAAGTAAAGTTTTTTCAGAAAATGGATCTAACACTAAACCTTTAGAACCAATTTTTTTAATGTTTTGTGCAAGACCGAATTTTACCATTTTGGCAGCGGTGCATTTTTTTGGATCATCTTGATAAAACATCAATACTTGTAATTTCATTTCAATAAGGAATAAGATTGAGAGTATTTTGAATTTACTCTAGTGTTTTGTAAGTTACTTTATAGTAAAATCTTGAAACTTGTTCATCTTTTAGTACCTCAACATTCCAATTTGTATCAGGTAGAAATGCTTCAGAGGATTCAGGCAAAATACTAAATTTTTCTAAACGTACATCAGGACCACTATACCTAACATTAAGAATAACACCGTCAACTTCTACTACATCATAGATTTGGCCTTGTTTTCTAGTAGATTCTTTTACCAAACAATCAGCATCAGGTCCAATAATACACATGCCAGAAGCAGTAGATACTTTAAGATTTACATTTAATTCATCCCCTCCAGATGGAGTAATCAGAGAGCCTGAAACTACTCTAGGGAAAATGACTACATCATCGGAAATCTTATCTTCAGTAGTAATTGAAATTACCTTCTCAGATATTCTATTTTCTTTCTCAATTACAGTGTTTGATTTTTCAATTAATGGTTTTTCAACAACATTGAATTTGACAGATTTCTTTTCAAAATCAGCATCAACTGTTACTTCGTATGTCCCAATTGATGTTGATTTATCAGGAACTACAAACTGATGAGTGAAAGATCCAGAAGGGCTAGGACGAATTTTAGTTACAGATCCCGTATTTTGTCCACAAATAAATGAGCCACAAGTAATTTCAGTTCCAGATTTTTTAATTACACTTACATCAAATCCTTCAAGATAGATTAGCTTGTTTGGTTTTCCACTAATTGAAACAACATCTCCAGGGTGGTATTCAGATTTGTCAGTTGTTATTAAAAGAGTCAAATCAGCATCTATGCCAAAAATGAAATCATTTGTGACACTAAATTCAGACTTTGCAGAAGCCTTAGAATAAGATGCTTTTACAGAATAGAGGCCTTCACTAAATATTGTAGCTGGTAATTCAAAGAGACTTGAAAAGTCACCACCTTGGTTTGGATAAACAGAAGATTCATGGATTTGTTTAAATGGGAATTTGCCATCAAGTACTTTGATAGTAACTCTTTCAGGAACTACAAGGCCTTCAGAACCTTGTTGACGTTTAATTACATTTCCAATCACTTTTAATTTTTCACCAGCTTTGTACAATGATTTTTCAGTGGATAGAAAGAGAGGTGTTTTATCCAAGGAATCATTTTCAGGATCTGCAGAAACTTTGAAGAAAAGATCTAGATTATTGGATCCAATTGAAACCTTAATTTTGTATACTCCAAAATTAGATTTTTGTACATCTCTTTCAGCAGCATCAATCTTTAAGTTTGCAGGTTTCTCACTTATCGGAGTAACCCAAGACCATGAGAAACGTTGGTTGTCAATAGTTGCACCAGAATTTCGAACACTTCCATCAGGTTTTGTAAGTGAAATCTCAGCTGAATTAGCACCGGTTAACGGAGCAATGCCATTAAGATAAACAGTCTCCCCCAATCCATATACTTCCTTATCAAGTGTAATTACAGGTCCTCCTTTCAAATCAAGAGGATCCTCAATGGAGAATGAATTAACTGCAGTATGACCAGAATATTGAGATTTTACAAGATAGTTACCTTTAGTAAAGATGTTTTTACTCACATCAATTTGCAAAGAGTATCTTCCAGAAGTTTCAGGGATTGCAGTAAAAGAATATCCTATATCAGCAGGATTCTTTTTTGACAAAGATGCAATAGTCAAAGGAGTTCCATCTTCATGAGAAATTGAAACCTTTACTCCGGTACCAGTAGTATAGCTGGTGTTACTATATGGATCCTTTACAAAACCACTAATCATCATAGAGTTACCAAATTCGTAGATGTCCTTATCCATTTCAACTGTCAAGGACTTGTCAGAAACAACATAATTTTCAGGATCAGATACAACAGGAATTATAATTTTTGCAGTTCCAATGTCTTTAGATACAGAAATTTTATAATCACCCAATCTAAGAGAATTATTTGGGATAGTAAAAGAATAATCAAAGGAACCATCACCTTTGAGAGTTACAGCATCTAAAATTTTAAATCCAGATGAACCACCTGAAGATGAACTCAATATCGAGGTTTGTTTGGTTTGAACAATTTCTAAATCTAATGTACTAACAAAAACTTTGTTTACCCTACCAGAGATTTTTACAACATCACCCAAACCATATGCTTTTTTGTCAGACCACAAAGAGATAGGTACATCTTCTTTAATGTCTTTTACAACCTCGTACGAGGTAGATGCAGATTTATCAAAATATTCGGCATTGATAGTATATGTTCCATAACTAGGATTGACAGTCGTGACAAAAACATTAGTCAAGAATTTACCGTTTGTTGGAAAGAGATTTCCATTATAGATGAGTTTTCCATTAAAATCAGTCACAGTAAATTTCATTCCCTCAAAAGGAATTATCTCATCAGCAAATCCTGTAATGCGAACTGTCTGTCCTGGGATATATTGTGATTTGTCTGTGGAAATACTTAGTTCTGCATCCTGCTTGATTTCTTTTTCAATTGTTTCATATCCAACTGTGAAATTAGTAGTTTCAGTTGCACCACCATAACTTACAGACACATTATAATTTCCACCGTAAATTCCCAAAACCTGATGTAAACTAAGAGTAGTTTTGTAATTCAAATTAAGATCAGGATAAAGATTTATGGTTTTATCAAAATTAGGTCCAGAGATAGTAACTACAATTTGTTCTGGTTTAAAGAAAGGTTTTACAACAAATACTTCTTCAGAAACACTTCCAGAAAGTACTGCCACTTCGCCAAATGTATAAAACGATTTATTGGATGAAACAGAGACATTAACTCCATCAGCAGTTTGTGTTTGAATTAATTTTCCATTTGATGAACCTGCAGTAGAGGTAACAAATTTCCAATCACTAAGATTATCAGTATCAAATCCATCATAGATTCTCTGCCAAGAAGTAAAATCATTTTTGAGATCAGTAATTGCAGGAGTCTTGTCAATTACAATGTTATTTTTATCTCTAAGTTCAATTGATTCACTGACATCAGTAAACCAAAGACTTTGATAAGAATAAGTTAGAAATTGTCCTGGTTTAATTACAGTTCCAGATGGAATTGTCATTGTTTTTTTAAGTATCGTAGTTGATGCCACACTCCATCCACTCAAATCAACATTAGCATCAGTAGGGTTATGCAATTCTACCCATTCAGATACGGATTTAGAGTCATCGCCAGGGGGATTAATGTCGACTTCGTTAATTACAACATGATCAGCAGTCTGAGCATACGCGGGAACAAGAATTCCGGCAAAAAGAAGTATAGAAAATACTAGAGGTATATTTCGATTCATTATTAATTCCTAATTTTGTTGCCTAAAAGACTCATTTTAGAATGGGATTGAGGAAAAGTTGAGCTTGTTGTTAAAGTCAGATATATCAATGTCATCAAAAATTAACATGATTTTTTGGTTTTAAGGCATGCGTATGAGTTATTCTTTAGAATAGTCACAATTAGGACATTTTGTTTGAATAAGTTTTGAGCCACATTCCATACAAATTCCACCTCCAATACTACTTTGAATGGATTTTCGTCTCTTTTCAACATACATTTTGATTGTAAAATAAAACCCAATCCCTATCAAGACAGAATAATGAAATGGTATGTATTGAGTAATACCAAGAACAATAAGAAAAACTCCAATAATCAAAACTATATCACGTCGCTCAAATTTCATAAAAACAAAAAACCCAAGAATTGATAAAAACGTGCCGGAGCTCAGACTCAATTAGTTTAATTCATTTTAAATCAATACTCTAACTCTTCCTCATTGCTCGGCAATTGGATATGAACGTGATTTGTTAATAAGATGATGATGGTGGGATCGGCGAAATTTGAATTCGCGACCTCTGCGTCCCAAACGCAGAATCATACCAAGCTAGACCACGATCCCAGTAAAACCAGAAAATCGCCCAATTTAAGCTTCACAGATAATCATTTTAAAGGCAAATTCAGGATCGATATCGTGCAAGCAGAGCAATACATCAAGGCAGGTAAAATTGCAGCTGAAGTAAGAGAAATAGTACGAGTAAAAGACTGGATAGGTAAAACAGTTTTTGAAATTTGTGAAGAAGTAGAAAATGAAATTAAAAAAAGAGGTGCCAAATGTGCATTTCCGGTAAATGCAAGTATTAATGAAATTGCAGCTCACTATACTGCAGAACCAAATGATCCAATTACTATCAAAGATACCGATTTGGTAAAAATTGATCTTGGTGCACAAATTGATGGATACATTGCAGATACAGCAGTAACTGTTTGTTATGATGCACAATTTGACGGATTAGTTCAAGCTGCTGAAGAAGCATTAGGAAATGCAATGTCAATGATAAAAACAGGAGTAAAGGCAAGTGACATTGGACGAACCATTGAAACAACAATTAAAAAAATGGGGTTCAAACCAATTGCAAATCTTAGTGGACACTCATTAGATCAATATACAATACATGCAGGTAAATCAATTCCAAATATTTGGTCAATTGGAGGATTTTCACTTTCAGGAAATACGGCTTATGCGTGTGAACCATTTGTGACAACAGAGCAAGCAGGCGGATTTGTTAGAAATGGCAATATAAAAAATATTTTTGCATTAAATTCAAGAAAGAAAACCAAAAATGCTGAAGCAGACAAACTACTTGACTTCATTTGGGAGAATTGCAACATGTTGCCATTTGCCCTAAGATGGCTAACAAAAGAATGGGAAGAAAAGGAAGCACGTGAACTATTAGACTTTTTGATAAAGAAAAAAGCAGTTCAAGCATACCCCATACTGATTGAAGTTAATGAACAAAGAGTAGCACAAGCAGAACATACATTCATTCCTAATGAGAATGGAGTTACAGTAACTACAAAGGCTGAATAAAAAAATCATGAAAATATGAGTGAAGAAGTCAGAGCATGTCCAAAATGTGGCAGATTTATGTTTAGAGAACAAGGAGAAGCGACAATGTGGTTTTGTCCTTCATGTAATGTAAAATACAAAACAGAGTAATCTAAAAATTATTGTTCTACTGTTTCACCAAAAATTTTCTCAATTCTAGTGTGTCCATCACAAGAGGTGCATTTTGAGAGTTTAGTAAACAAGATATCACCATGATTGAATTTCCTTTTAGTCAAAGTGCCACATTTAGTACATTGCTCTACAGTATATTCAGTTGTAATTTTTTTCTTGGAGAAAATCATTGTGGAACTCCAGATGTATTTCCAACTCCAATTATCACAACAGATTGACCAGGTTTAGTATTTTCAATAATCATTTCATTTACTTGTAATCGAACAATTTCTGCAGTATCAGCAATTTCTTTAGTCATCAAAGTGATAGCTTCTTTAACTGATTGTTTGACTATGATAGAAAATATTGGAACATTATTTGTTGTTGCAACTGCTTCAATTTGGAATCTTTCTGTTCCAATTCCTCCAATAGCAGCACCGAAACCTTGAGCAATAGATGCAGAATCTTCACCCTCCATTTTCAATGCAGCATCAATCATAATTATTACATCAATTTTATTTTCAGACATAATTTTTTCTAATCCGTCTGCAGGTCTGCCAACTGTAGAGGCAGGGCCTTCAGCTTTTAAAAGAAACAACTTTCTATCTTCAAAGTTAATTTTTGAAAGAGATGTTTGAAATGCAACAGTTTCTTTTTCATGTTCTAACATCATTTTTCCAACAACCATCGGACCAATTCCATCACCAACAGGCTGATCAGATTTGAATGCAGGAATTGCTTCCCTCATAGCCTCTGCTTGCTCCATTATGAAGGGTAGAAGCATTTGGAGAGGTAAAATTAGAGGATAATTATTTTGTTTTTTAGCAGTCAAGAACATGTGATTAACGATTTTGTAAATCATTTGTAATGAGGATGAAATTTCAAGTAAGGTTTGGATTTTACTTAATTCAATATCACTCATTTCAGGGGAAAGAGATTTCACATGGGCTCTTGTGTAATCTTCTCTAGACCTAACTGTGTGATGGACTTTGTCAACGATTCCATTAGGATCCATATCAACTGGCATGATTGTAAAATATTCTAAAAATTTATCAATTCTTTCCACAGGATCATTTTTGACTTTTAAATTATTTTTAAGATAATTAATTAATTCAGTTCTAGATTCATCTCTGAAATTATCTAATTTTTTTAGTCCTTTTTTAATTTCTCTAGAGGTAACAAAAAGTTGTATTTGTTGCCCATAAAATACGAAAAGAATTATCGGAAGAATCCAGACAATCATCATCAATGGGTTTGAATCATCACCCATCGAAAACAATTGATCTAAATCAAAATTTGTAAAATTCACTAGAATCAATATTTTTCAGAACCAAATTAAAGCATTCGTCCTAATTTCAAATAGCACAGCACATCTGAAAATGAAAAAATGTGTTTTTTAGGCAGAATAATGGCGAGTGCTTTTATTGTAGTTTAAAGACAAAAAAAGCCGAATATGCCGCAAACAAAACCCATGGTAAGTGTAGAAAACGTTGTAGCTTCAGCAGATGTAATGCAAAAAATGGACTTGAATGATATTACTAGAAAATTTCCAGATGTAGAATATCATCCAGACTCATTTCCAGGACTAGTATTCAGATTAAAAACTCCTAAAACTGCAACATTGATTTTCACTTCAGGTAAAATGGTGTGCACGGGTTCAAAATCCGAAGAATTGGCAAAAAAAGCAGTAAAAACAGTAGTGCAAGATCTTCGAAAAGGAGGAATCAAGGTCAAAAAAAATGCAGTGGTGACAATTCAAAATATTGTCGCATCCATCAATTTAGGTGGGAAAATCCATTTGGAACAAGCTGCAAGAACATTACCACGAAGTATGTATGAACCTGAACAATTTCCAGGATTAATTCATAGAATGGTGGACCCAAAGACAGTCATTTTGTTATTCTCATCAGGAAAACTTGTCTGCACAGGAGCTAAACATGAAGAAGACGTGTATCGTTCTGTAAACAATTTACACGCATTACTTGAAGAGAAAGAATTAATGATTTATGATTAATTTCATAAATCAAAAACTAATTTTCATTTATTTTAATTTAAAAAATAATTTTTAATCTAAATTATTTAATCGGACTTCCTAAAGGAACATCTTCTGTTACAGTTAACCAGAAAGGTTTGTCATCCACATCAGCTGCCAACAACATTGCATTTGATTCAACTCCTGCCATTTTTTTTGGTTCAAGATTTGCAATTACAATAACAGTTTTTCCAACTATATCTTCGGGTTGATAATACTGTGCACCTCCAATTATTACATCACGCTGATCATCATTACCCAAATCAATCCTACCTTTGATAATCCTAGATTTACCCTCAATTGGTTCAGTCGCAATTATTTTAGCAACACGAATGTCCAACTTTGCAAAATCATCATAAGTTATTGTAGACATGATAAAACCTAATTTCCCCTGTTAAAATGAATTTCGAATCTCATTGTAAATCTTTTTTGTTAATCCCACTTGTTTCAATCTCATATCTTAATGCTGCTGGAATTTCCATGTACTTTTTGTTAACTAGTTCAACAATTTGATCTTCAGGAACATTGACTTTTTTTAATAATTTTCCTCGTTGATGAGCATATGCATTTTTCCAAAAACCTGCACCATCTAAAGTTTCAATTTTTGGCATGTATTTTGTTGGTTTCATTTTTTTCAAATTTTAAGGGACTGTGACCGAAGAATGGCAAACGCCATTGGAACTGGAGTTAATGTTCCGGATTTTAGGCATGTTACCGATCACAGTCTATTTGAAACGTTGTAAGAATCTAATATATTTAATGCGGAAGAGAGGATTTCATTCTATGGCTACAATCCAAGTTGAAGTGGAAATCAATGCTTCAATAGACAAAGTATGGGACATTGTTTCAGACATAGATAATGAACCAAAGTTTTGGAAGGGCACAAAAGAAGTTAGAAATATTTCAAAAGAGGGAAACATCACTAATAGAGAAGTTACAATTGCTTTTAGAGATCAAAAATGCTTACAAGAAGTAAAAATTTACCCAAAAGAGAAAATTGAAGCACGATTTATCAAAGGAATAATCGATGGTGAAAAAATAGTATCATTATCTGCTAAAGGTGAAAAAACAATACTTTCAACATATTGGGACATCAAACTAACAGGAATGATGGGCATGTTTACAGGCATGATTAAAAAACACATCAAAAGTGGTACAGAGCAGGCCATGCGAAGTATCAAAGAAGAAATCGAGAGATAGGTTTCATGGATTTAATCTTAGATATTTTCAATTATACATTTACTGCAATTCTTATTGGAATTTGTGGTGCATGGATTTTTCTTATCAAATCAATGCTGGATTCATTTAGATTAACACCATATTTAGATAAATTTGAAAATACATCTAAAACAAATCCCAAAGTTTCAATAATTTTACCAGCAAGAAACGAAGAAGAATTTATTGGAAAATGCCTAGATTCACTAGTTAAACAAGATTATGAGAATGTTGAAATAATTGTAATTGATGATTCGTCAGAGGATAAAACTGGAGAAATAATTTCAGAATATGCAAAAAAATATCCAAAAATAATTTCAGTGTCTGCAAGACCAAAACCAGATGGATGGATGGGGAAGAACTGGGCATGTATGGAAGGTTACAAAAAAGCAACTGGTGAATTATTACTTTTTACTGATGCAGATACAAAACATGCAAAAAATGTCATTACACTTGCAGTAACTCATTTGAATTCATTTGGTTTAGATGCATTATCAGCAATACCAAAAATGTTAACATTTGATTTTTGGACAAACATCACACTACCAATGATTTCAACATTCTTGCATACTAGATTTTCAGCATTAAATGTAAACAATCCAGAAAAAAAGACAGGTTATTTTTTTGGTAGCTTCTTTATTCTTAAAAATACAACATATCAAGAAGTAGGTACTCATGAAGGAGTCAAGCAGGAAATTATTGAGGATGGCGCACTAGGGAAAAAAGTAAAGGAGGCAGGGTATAAAATGAAAATGGTTCGTGGAGAACATCTCATCGAAGCTATTTGGGCACGAGATAAGGGCACATTATGGAATGCACTAAAGAGACTAATGGTGCCACTCTATCTTCAGAGTGGAAAAATTGCAATAGGGATATTTTTCGCAATAGTATTTTTGTTATTTATCCCATTTCCAACATTTGTAATTTCATCTACGTTCCCCATAGAGTCAACATCTGCAAAAATACTTTGCATTACATCTGCAATAGCTTCAATTCTGATTTACACTGGAGCAATTATCGAAGTGAAAATAGGTTTAAAATTAAAATTAGCATATGCGATATTTGCACCAGTAGGGAGTTTGGTAGTAGTCTTAGGATTTTTGAGTGGGTTGCTACAAGCTAAAAGAACATCCGCGGTAACGTGGAGAGGTAGAAGTTATTCAATGAAAGATCATTCTCAAAGTTCAATCAGTGTATAGCAAGCCTTTTAGATAGAAAGTAAAGAATAGAAAATCTCATGGACAAATCAGGAGTATTTGTAGGTGGGGCAATAGGAGCAGTAATGACATTAGTTATTGTTGCAGTACTGTTTATCTCACCACCAGAATTAGTGAAACCAGATATCAAAAATGATAATGTAAACTTAGTTGCTGAAGCATCCCCACTGGTTTCCAAGAAGTTATCATTGATTGAAATTTTTGAAAAATCAGAACCAGGAGTAGTTAGAGTTAATGTTCAAAGAGGAGAATCCGAAGAAGTGAAAGGAGGTGTAGGTTCAGGTTTTGTTTTTGACAAAAAAGGGCACATCATAACAAATGCACATGTTGTAAAAGATGCAAACAAAGTAGTAGTTACATTTCTGGATGGTAGATCATACAATGCGGATATTATTGGAATTGATACATACACAGACATTGCCATCATCAAAGTTAATGCAGATTTAGCCCTTTTGCATCCATTATCTATTGGGGATTCATCCAATCTCAAAGTTGGAGAACAGATTGCTGCAATTGGTAATCCATTTGGATTATCAGGATCTATGACTTCAGGAATTATTAGTCAATTAGGTAGATTACTTCCAACTGAATCAAACTATCAAATCCCAGATGTAATTCAAACAGATGCTGCAATCAATCCAGGAAATTCAGGAGGACCACTACTTAACATGCGTGGAGAGATAGTTGGAATTAACACTGCAATACAATCAACAACCGGGGAATTTACAGGAGTTGGATTTTCAATCCCATCACAGACAGTTGCAAAAATTGTTCCAACATTAATTGAAGATGGAGAATACAAACACCCATGGATTGGAATTTCAGGCAGAGATATTGATCCAGACATGGCAAATGTTTTGAATGTAAAAGAGGCAGTAGGATTCTTAGTAATTACAGTGGTAGAAGATAGTCCAGCATTTCGTGCCGGATTGATTGGTTCAGAAAAAACCATCGAAGTTGACGGATTCAACTATCCATTAGGAGGAGATATTATTTTAGCAGTAGATGGAAAAGAAGTCAGAAAAATTGATGATATTTTGGTTCATTTGCAAAGAGCAAAGACAGTAGGAGATGAAATGGTATTAGAAATTCTAAGAGATGGAAGGACTACAAATGTCACAATACTACTAGATGAAAGACCAAATGGAAATTAAATCAATACAAGCATAAATACTTCCTAACAAGAAATTCTTCTGTTGAACAATCTTGTCTTTGATTCAGAGAGTTTAAACCACATTTTAGAGAATAAACCAGTCTCCCGTCAAGACATAATTGAAATATATCAAAAGGCAACAAAAAATCCAAATGACTTGTATCAAGTCTCACAAAATTTAAGAAAAAAATTCAA
The DNA here is from genome assembly GCF_054095835.1 of Candidatus Nitrosopumilus sp. bin_7KS. Lineage (NCBI taxonomy): Archaea > Thermoproteati > Nitrososphaerota > Nitrososphaeria > Nitrosopumilales > Nitrosopumilaceae > Nitrosopumilus > Candidatus Nitrosopumilus sp. bin_7KS. The sequence continues at coordinate 36,465 of NZ_JBSWSO010000007.1, forward strand.
AAAGAATACTGTAACATTTTCAAAAAAAGCATTTTTCAATATCGTAAATTTATGCAAAGATACTTGTTCGTATTGTACTTACAAATCTGAACCTGGAGAAGCAAAACTTTCGTTAATGTCAAAACAACAGATAACTGAATTATTAACACTTGCAAAAAAATACAGATGTGTGGAAGCGCTTTTTGTTACAGGGGAACAACCAGAACAAAGATATCAAGAAGCTCGAGATTGGTTAAAAGAAAACGGGTTCAAATCTACTGTAGAATATCTGATTCATTCGTCAGAATTGGCGTTAGAAATGGGAATGCTCCCACATACAAATGCAGGGAATCTAAATTATGAAGAGATGAAAGAATTGAAAAAAACTAATGTATCAATGGGAGTAATGCTAGAAAATGTCAGTGAGCGATTAACAGAAAAAGGAATGCCACATCATTTGGCAGCAAGTAAAAGACCAAAAGCAAGATTAGAAATTTTAGAAAATTCTGGAAAACTAGGTATTCCAATGACTACAGGTATTCTAGTAGGCATAGGAGAAACAATAGATGAAATTATTGATTCATTGTTTGCAATTAAACAACTTAACGACAAACATGGGAATATTCAAGAAGTTATTTTACAAAACTTTCAACCAAAACCAGATACTAGAATGAAAAATGAACCATCAGCTGATGAAAAATACTTCAAACTGGTTGTTGCATTATCAAGGATTATCATGCCACAAATGAATATACAGATTCCACCAAATCTATCTCCAAAATCATATCAGAGTTTCTTATCAGTTGGAATAAATGACTGGGGCGGAATATCTCCACTTACCCCAGACTTTGTAAATCCTGAATTTTCTTGGCCAGAGATCGACAAAGTAGATGATTATTCAAAAAAAGCAGGCTTTGATTTAAAATGCAGATTCCCAATATACCCAGAATATTTTTCTTTCATTAGTAAAGAGTTAAGAGACAAGATATCAATTATTGAAGATGAGGAAGGATTCGTAAAAGAGGAATATTGGAGATGATCACTAACATAGATTCACTTTTTAGAAATGCCGATCCCATAGTAGCCGAAATTCTAAACAATGCATTATCTGAAAAAGAAATTTCTGCAGATGACGGATTAGAATTATTCAAAGTGCAAGGAATCGATTTTCATTTAGTAGGTCTCGTTGCAGACGAATTAAGAAAGAGACGAGTCGGAGATATAGTATCATATGTAGTAAATAGAAATATCAATTTTACAAATGTCTGTATCAAACAATGTGGTTTTTGTGCATTTAGTAGAGATTTCAGAGAAGAGGAAGGATATTTTCTTCCAAATGAAGAGATTGTACGAAGAGCGAAAGAAGCATATCAGTTAGGAGCAACCGAAGTTTGCATTCAGGCAGGGTTGCCACCAGATATGGAGGGTGATTTGTATGAAAAAATTTGCAGGGATATTAAAAAAGAGATTCCAGATATCCACATTCACGGATTTTCCCCTGAAGAAATTCTCTACGGAGCAACTCGCTCAAATGTGTCAATTGAAGAATTTTTAAAAAGAATGAAGGAAGCAGGGGTAAATACACTTCCTGGCACATCAGCTGAAATTCTTGATCAAAAATTAAGAGACAAGATTTCTCCAGGCAGAATCAGTGTTGAAGATTGGGAGACAGTTATCAAAAGTGCCCATAAAATGGGAATCAATACAACCTCAACTATGATGTTTGGACATGTGGAATCATTTGAAGACAGGGTAAAACACATCGTAAGGTTAAGAGAAATTCAAAAAGAAACAGGAGGATTTACAGAATTCGTCCCACTAAATTTCATACATACAGAGGCACCAATGTACAAACATGAATTACATGAAGGAATAAGACAAGGAGGTAGTGGAAATGACGTTTTACTTACACATGCAGTTTCAAGAATCATGTTAAATAATTCAATCGATAATTTGCAAATGTCATGGGTAAAAGAAGGACAAAAAATGTCACAATTATTACTTATGTGGGGAGCAAATGATTTTGGAGGAACCCTAATCAATGAAAGTATTTCAACATCTGCAGGTTCAGAATATGGTCAATTATTAAAACCAAAAGAAATTAGAAGAATGGTAAAAGAAATTGGAAGAATTCCAGCTGAAAGAAACACACATTATAAAATTCTGAAAAAATTTGATGGTAATGAAGAGATAGAAGACAAATTAGATAATGTTACAGATAAGCAATTTGGATCATATGTAGAATTAATTAAAATAAATAAATTTAATTACAAAAATCCAAGGAAACAATAATTTGTCAGCCTTAGAAAAGGCACTTAGTCATTCAAAAAAATTAAAGATTGATGAATGTGATGTTACCTCAGTAAAGAAAAAAATTACTACAATCAGAATTACAGATTCAGAAATTGTTGAAATTAAACAAAATTTTGATGAAAGTTATGGGGTTAGACTAATTCATGATAAAAAAATTGCATCCATGCAGACAACAAATGAAGAAGACATAGAACAAACAATGTTGAAAGCATTGAGAGCAACATCAAATCTCAAATCAAGGGAATTTTGGAGAGGATTGCCAGACAAAGCAGATCATACTCAATTAGATGGAACATTTGATACAAAACTAGATCAGATTTCAGGCACTGAATGCACGGATATCGCACAAAATATGATTAATTCTACAAATAATGATAAAGTGAATACGATTACAGGATCACTCCATATAGTATCTGAAAAATATCAATTGATGAATTCCCATGGACTTGATTTTGTGGATAAATCCACATACATTTCAGGAATCATTAATGCAGAATCAGAACATGGAGAAACGCCAGTATCAGGAATAGGGCATGCATGTGGTAGAACATTATCAAATTTTTCACCACAACAAATAGGCAAAGATGCAAAGACCATGTGTATAGAGTCAATAAACCCACAGAAAATTAATTCTGACACATATTCTATAATTTTTGAACCATATTCAGTAGGAGAATTATTAGCTTTTGTTATTACATCTAATTTTAATTTTAAAACATTTAGAGAAAAAAAAAGTTGTTTTTCAAATAGTTATGAAAAAGAGATTGCAGTGGAACAACTCAATTTAATCGATGATCCACACATACCAGAAGGGATTGGAACAAAATCAGTAGACGATGAGGGGATCAAAACACAGAAACAGAATCTTATAGAAAAAGGTATTTTCAAAAATACGTTTTCCAATTTGTTTGATAGTTACAAAGAAGGAAAACAATCAACAGGTAATGCATCACGTCCCGGCTCCCCCATGGGAAGAAGTTCTGAGCCAATTCCAACATCATCTCCACATAATTTGAAAATAGTTTCAGGAGATTACTCCCAAGAAGAGATGATTAAAGAAACAAAGAAGGGATTACTTGTAGGAAGATTATGGTACACATATGCAGTGAATCCAATTAGAGGGGATTTTTCATGTACTGCAAGGAGTGGAATTAGAATTATTAAGAATGGAGAAATTATAGGTCCAGGAAAGTCAGTTAGAATAATTCACAATCTTCCAAACATGTTGAAAAATATTTCAGCCATTGGAAATAATCAAAGAAACGTCATCCAATGGGCATCACTTCCATCAATCACCCCTTCATTAAAGGCGGAAAATATTGCAGTAAATTCCATTTAGGCTCAAATTTAGGCACAAATTACTTGAAAAATGTGACTATTAGATATGCAACATACCCAATTGTAAGACAAACTCCCATCGTCCTGCCAATGATTCCGGTTTTCAAGGCAATCAATAATGATAGACTGAAAATAATCATAATTGCATAGTCAACATAAACATCAGCACCAACCATTACACCTCCAAGTGCAGCACCAACGCCCATAATCATCAAAATATTGTAAATATTACTCCCAATAATATTTCCAACACCAATGTCTGCATGACCTTTTCTAATTGCAATAATTGATGTGATTAGTTCTGGAAGAGAAGTTCCAATGGCAATTACAGTTAATCCTATAATCTTCTCAGACAATCCAAATTCTTTAGCTAAAATGACAGCATTGTCAACAGTCAATAGCGCACCAACATACAAGAGAACCACACCAATTCCAATTAATCCGGCAGATTTTAGATAAACATTATTTGCACCTTGTTGAATTTCTTTTTTAATTTCTTCTTTGTTTTCTGCTCTTTGTTTCATTGCATCCTTGAATGTATAATAAGCAAATACACCCAAACCTGCAAGTAATAAAACACCATCATATTGGGAAATCTCTCCATCAATTGAAATTAAAATTAAAAGTAATGAAACACCAAGCATGATTGGAATTTCTTTTCTTAAAACGGATTTGCTTACAGCAACCGGAATAATTATTGCAGATAGACCAATCACCATACCAATATTTGCAATGTTACTACCTACAATATTTCCCAAAATAATTGCACTGTGTTCACCAGCGGCTGCAATACTTGCTGCAAGTTCAGGAGTGGATGTACCATATGCAACTATTGTCATTCCAATTATCAAATTACTGATATGGAATTTTCTTGCAATTGCTACACCCCCACTTACTAGCCAGTTTCCACCGAAGCACAACATAACTAAACCAACAATAGTTAGCATAGCACTTATTGCAATTTCCACAAATTGATTTTAAATTTTGGTTGTTTAAATCAGGTGATACATTATAATTTCACAAATCAAACAATTCAAGCTAATTCCAAATTATATAGATCTAGGCACGATCAGGTGTAAAAAAACCAGCTGGGAAGATCAATAAAGATCAAGTTAAAGACTAATAAAGTAATGTACCGTACTATACGGTATGATGCGAGCAAGACTAACATATGTACCACTAGAAGTGGCAGATCAATTCGAGGACTTTATCATACATAGAGATGAGCAAGTTTTAGATGCAGTAAAAGCAAGAACGAAAGATTACAGCACATTATCTTTATTGAAATTGCTATACCAACTAAAAGGAAACCCTATGACATTCTCGGATTTGTATTCAAAATCAAAAATTAGAATGAAAAAATCATTTCTAAATTATTTACACCTATGTGTAGATTATGAATTTATCAGCAAGGAAGCCGTGGGAGCAAATGTGATCTATACAATTACAGACAAGGGACGAACCATGTTGCAGCTCTTTATTCAAAAGAACAACTACGTGGCTTAATCCTTTATTTTTTTATTTTCTCATACAATCTACTTATTGACAAAGGTAATTAATCAGAACAAATCGACGTAAGCAGTGCAAAAAGAGTTTCCAGAAGCTGAAGTTTTTGAAAAAAAGAAAATAGAATTAAAGAGTCCAATAATTTTTGCAGGATTTGTTGGGGCAGGTCTAGTTGGACCTGTAGCAATTAATCACATCATCACAGAATTAAAAATGGAGGAGATTGCAGTAATGAGATCAAAATATTTACCACCATCAACTGTATTCATGAGAGGTAGATTACGTCATCCTTTTCGATTTTATGCAAATAAGGAAGGGACTGTTTGCGCAATTATTTGTGAAATTACACTAAGGATGCAGGGGCTATTCACACTTGTATCATCAATTTTAGATTGGGCAGAAGAAAAAGGCTCTAAAGAAATTGTAATTTTAGATGGAGTTGCAAGTACAGAGCACGATGATAAAGCATACTGTGCAGCAGAAGAAGATCTAGTAAGAACAATGGCAGATAAGGATATCAGTATGATTCCACAAGGATTCATCACAGGAATCCCAGGAGGCATACTAAATGAGTGCCTAGTTAGAAAAATTCAAGGGTTAACCCTATTGGCAAAAGCAAACAAAGAGGCACCAGATTCAGCAGCAGCAGTAACTCTAATTGAAGCATTAAATCGATTTTATGATATGAAGATAGATACAACAGAACTTCAAAAACAAAAAGACAGAATCCATTCAGAGTTTAGCGAGTTATCTCAGAAATATGCAGAACATAGAGAAGAGATATCTGGCATGTACATGTGATCGAAATAAAGGGCAAATTCTTTTATTCACAGCAAAAGCGCAACAAACTATGGCTCTAACTTATAAAAAAGCAGGAGTAGATATTTCTAAAATTAAACAAAGTCAAAAAGCCATCGGTAAACTAATTTCATCAACTCATAAACTTCAGAAAAAAGCAAAGATGACACATGGGTTTGGTCATTATGCAGGAATTGTAGAAATTCCAGGTGGAAAATTATTGGCAACACATACAGACGGTGTTGGAACTAAAGTTGTAATTGCAAACATGATGAAAAAATACAACACAATAGGAATTGATTGTGTTGCAATGAACGTTAATGATATAATCTGTATCGGGGCAACACCAATTTCATTTGTAGATTATATCGCTGCAAACAAAAATGATGTGACAATATTCAAAAAAATAGTAGAAGGACTAGTAACAGGTGCTAAAAAATCTGCAATGCCAATTGTTGGAGGTGAAACAGCAATCATGCCAGATGTCATCGAAGGTGATGGATTTGCATTTGATTTAGCAGGAATGGTAGTAGGATTATTGGAGAAAAAAGAGATGGTACTTGGAAACAAAATCAAAGCAGGAGATGTAATTATTGGCGTAAATAGTTCAGGCATTCATTCAAACGGATACTCACTTGCAAGAAAAGCACTATTAACAAAATATTCAGTTAAAGACAAAGTCAAAGGAGTTGGAGTCATTGGTGATGCATTACTAAAACCAACTGAAATCTATACAAATCCAGTTCTAGAGATAAACAAAAAATGCAAAGTTAATGGATTTGCACACATTACAGGTGGGGCATTTACCAAACTATTGCGTCTCAAAAATATAGGATATCAAATAGATACACTGCCAAAAATACCTCCAATCATGGGATTGATTGAAGAACAAGGAGTGAAACCGGAAGAAATGTACAAGACATTCAACATGGGAGTAGGATTCTGTGTAGTTGCACCAAAAAATCAAGCAACAAGAATCCAATCAATATTCAAAAAGCATAAAATTTCGAGTCAGGAAATTGGACAGATTATTTCCAAGAAAGGTGTTTTTGTAAATTCTACAAAAATCGCGTAAGTTGAATTTAAAAGGTTTAGGAATCCATCAATAGTTTTAAGAAATCATGAAAAAATAACCGTAATGGAAGTAGTTAAAAAATTAGAAGCAATAAACAAAGAACAGAAGATAACATTAGAACAACTTCATGAACAATTTATAGATCTACAAGCAGATCCTAGATTTGAGGGGTTACCAATAGACGAATTAGAGAATTTGTTTTCAGCATATCTAAAAACTTGGATTAGTACTAATACTGAAATAATTGAAACGTTACTTAAAGAGGAAAAATAGATCCTCAAAAGATCAATATAGAAAAAAGATGTTTTTTACAAAGGTAAAATAATTTTCAACAAAATATCACCTTATATGACAGATTTTTTTATGAATATAGAGAGATGGCTGAGGCTCAATTCATTGAAACAATAATTGGAGTAGGAATACTTCTATTTGCAGCTAAATTAATGGCAGAGCTTTTCCTCAGACTAAAACTTCCAATTGTCCTAGGTGAATTGCTAGCTGGAATGATCGTAGGACCATTTGCATTAGGAGCATTTTTTGTAGTTGATGGAAGGCAACTACTTCACATCAACGATGAAATTAAAATTCTTGGAGAAATGGGTGCAATTGTAATCTTGTTTATGGCAGGGTTAGAAATGACACCAAAAGAATTTCTTAAAGGAGGAAAGGCATCATTTACAGTTGGAACATTAGGAGTGGTAGTACCATTCTTTGCAGGGCTCGTAGTATTCCAGATGTTTGGATTTGACGCATTACAATCAATGTTAATTGCAACAGCACTTACTGCAACAAGTATTGCAATATCAATTCAAGTGTTAAGTGAGTTTGGTAAAATAAAAACTCCAGAAGCCAGACTAATCATAGGAGCAGCAGTCGTGGATGATATTTTAGCAATTGCAGTATTATCAGTAGTATCATCAATTGCAGGTTCAGATGGAGGAATAGACAATATTGACATTACAGAAGTTATAATTACAATTCTCCAAGTATTAGGATTCTTTGCAATAATGTTAATTGTAGCAGTAGTTATCATTCCAAAAGTTATCACACCAAGACTATGGAAAGCAAAGGGCAGTGTGGAAGGAATTGCAACTGCGTCGTTCTTTGGGGCGGCAGCACTTGCAGGTTCAATAGGACTATCGCCCATTGTAGGAGCATTTGCAGTAGGTATGGCATTATCAACTACCAAGGTATTTGATAAAATAGAAAATTATATCGGAAAGATAGGACTGATTTTTGCTCCACTCTTCTTTGCAATTATTGGCGCACAAGTAGACCTAAGAGCAGTTAATTTTGAAATTTTACTAATCAGCGGAGTTGTAATCATAGTGGCAGTTGTAACAAAATTATTTGGATGTGGATTACCTGCAATGTTGTTTTTGAAAAGCAAACAGCAAGGAATGCGAGTTGGGATTGGGATGATTTCAAGAGGAGAAGTAGGATTAATTGTGGCAGGAGTAGGAGTTACAGCAGGAATTCTAACATCTGAAGTATATTCTACCATTGTAATCATGGTCGCAGTCACTACAATCATCACACCAATATGGCTAAAAATGGAATACCGAAAAGAACAGAAAAAGGGCGAAGGGGATTCAGAAATGAAAATAGATGAGAATTCAAAATAAACTACAAATATATCATGAGAAATTAAAAGAGAAAACAAGTTGACTGTAAATTATAATGAATTATCAAAACAAGTATTGAAATTAGATGACAAGATAAGATTTGCCGCAGTAGCAAATAGTAAAGGAGAATTAGTTGCAGGAGGATATAAGGAAAATATAGAAAAAATATTTGGAGAAGATGAAGCAAAAATGTCAATGCATTATGCATTACAAAAAAGAGATCTAAATACAAATTTAGCATACAAAATTGGGCTTGAAAAGGCATCAATCACAGATTTTGAGAAAGTGTCAATGATCAGTATTCCCATAAATTCAAATGAATTGTTTTTGATTAGAACAGAGCCAAATGTTGATCATTGTAAAATACTAAATTTTGTTTATTCTGCATTAGATTCTAAAAGTGGGATTAAAGAAGAAATTAAAAAAATCCAGACAGAAATAGCAGAATTAAAGAAAATGGAAAAAAAGAAAATAGTAAAGAGAAAACCAGCTAGAAAGAGTGCAGCAAAGAAAAAGGTAGTAAAGAGGAAACCAGCTAGAAAGGCAGTTAAAAGAAAGACAGCTAGGCGTAAATAGATATCAAAAATACCAATTTATTTAACGAATTTATGTCCAAATTAAAAAGATCATTCATGAACAAGCTTGACCCCATCACATCCAAAGCATGTGACGAAATTACTCAGAATCTACTAACAATTCAAGAGCCAAGCAAAAAGCAAGTAAAAGAAGAAATAATAAAAATTTGTACCAAATATGCACTAAGTAGAATTCCAAAAAATTATGAAATATTATCAATGGCAAAGGAATCAGATTTTGATAAACTAAAAAAAGTACTGATTAGAAAACCAGCTAAAACAGCATCAGGAGTATCAGTGGTGGCATTAATGCCAAAACCATATGCATGTCCTCATGGAAGATGTACTTATTGCCCAGGTGGAATTGAATTTAATTCTCCCAATAGCTATACAGGAAAAGAACCATCATCATTAAATGCAATTGAAAATGAATTTGATCCTAAATTACAGATAACATCAAAGATTGAAAAATTAATTGCGTTTGGACATGACCCATCTAAAATGGAAGTGGTGATTGTAGGTGGAACATTTCTATTCATGCCAAAAGATTATCAAAAAGATTTCATCAAATCATGTTATGATGCATTAAACGGAACTGATTCAAAAGATTTAGAGGAAGCAAAATCAAACAATGAACATGCGTCAATAAGAAACGTAGGGTTTACAATCGAGACAAAACCAGATTACTGTAAAAAAGAACACGTAGATTTAATGTTAAGTTATGGAATTACAAGGGTTGAGATCGGAGTTCAATCATTACAAGAACGAGTTTACAAAATAGTTAACAGAGGACACGATTACAATGATGTAGTAGAATCATTTCAAATTTCAAAAGATGCAGGTTACAAACTAGTTGCACATATGATGCCAGGGTTACCTACAATGAAACCAGAAGAAGACATTGCTGATTTTAAAAAATTGTTTTCAGACCCGCAATTACGTCCAGACATGTTGAAAATTTATCCATCATTAGTTATTGAAAATACTCCATTATACGAAGAATACAAGCAAGGAAAATACACACCATATTCGGATGAAGATATGATCAAAGTTCTAACAGAGGCTAAAAAAAGTGTTCCAAAATGGGTGAGAATTATGAGAATTCAAAGAGAAATAACCCCAGGTGAGATCATCGCAGGGCCAAAATCAGGGAATTTAAGGCAAATCGTACATCAAAATCTTGCAAAACAAGGACTGTCTTGCAAATGTATCAGATGTAGAGAAGCAGGATTAACTAACAAAATAGATGGAGGAGAGGTAAAACTAAACAGAATTAATTATGATTCATCTGGAGGAAAAGAAGTATTCTTGTCATATGAGGACAAAAATGAATCAATTTATGGATTTTTGAGATTGAGAAAACCCAGTATTGATGCACATAGAGATGAAATTGATCAAGACACTTGCATAGTAAGAGAAATTCACGTGTATGGAAAATCATTGAAACTAGGAGAAAAAGAAGAGGATGAAATTCAACATTCAGGATTAGGAAAGAATTTGATGAAAGAAGCTGAAAAAATATCTAAAGAAGAATTTGATGCTAAAAAACTTCTAGTGATTAGTGCAGTAGGTACAAGAGAATATTATCAAAAATTAGGGTATTCGTTATATGGGCCATACATGTCCAAGACATTGAATTAGAGTAAAGAAATGACTGAACAAAAAATTATAGGAAAAGGGACTTGGATTGACAAATTAGCTTCGGAGTTACTTGAACGAGAAAAAGAACTTGGAAGAAATACAGATCTACTTAGGGTTGAAAGTGGATTAGGAGCTTCTGGAATTCCGCACATTGGAAGTTTAGGGGATGCAGTAAGAGCATACGGAGTTAAACTTGCATTAGAAAATTTAGGATACAAATCAGAACTAATTGCATATTCAGATGATCTTGACGGATTAAGAAAAATTCCTGAAGGAATGCAAGAGTTTGGATTAGAAGAACATATTGCAAAACCAGTATCATTAATTCCAGATCCTTATGGATGTCACGACTCCTACGGGATGCACATGAGCAGCATCCTATTAGAAGGATTAGACAAAGTAGGAATAAAATATGAATTCAGAAGAGCAGTTGACACTTACAAACAAGGATTACTAAAAGAACAAATCCATACAATTCTACAAAACAGTGCAAAAATTGGAGACAAGATTTCAGAACTAGTAGGACAAGAAAAATATCAAAAATATCTACCGTATTTTCCAGTTTGTGCCAATTGTAATCGCCTCTACACTGCTGAAGCTTCAGAATACATTGCAGATGAAAAGAAAGTAAAATACACTTGCCACGATACAGAAATTGGCTCAAAGAGGGTCAAGGGATGTGGTCATATAGGTGAAGCAGATATTGGTAAAGATCTTGGTAAATTAGCCTGGAAAGTAGAATTTGCTGCAAGATGGAAAGCATTTGACATCAGATTTGAAGCATATGGAAAAGACATCATGGATTCAGTTAAAGTGAATGATTGGGTTGCAGATGAGATTTTAGGATTTCCACATCCCCATCATGTAAAGTATGAGATGTTTTTAGACAAGGGTGGGAAAAAGATTTCAAAATCTCTAGGAAATGTAATTACCGCACAGAAATGGTTAGAATTTGGCAGTCCAAAATCAATTCTATTGTTACTTTACAAGAGAATTACAGGTGCAAGAGAATTAGGATTCGATGACATTCCAGGATTGATGAGCGAGTATAATGAATTAGAAGACATCTACTTTGGGCGAATCAAAGTGGATAACCAAGCAAAGTTGATAAAAAACAAAGGATTGTATGAATATGTAAATCTCCTCAACCCTCCAAAACAATCAAGCACACATGTTAACTATAGATTATTAATTGAATTAGCAAAAATTTTCAAAGAAGATAGAACTGAGCGAGTAATGAAAAAATTGTTAGACTACGGAGTGATTAAAAATCCAGAACCTGAAATTGAGAAACTCATTGAACTTGCAGGAAACTATTCAAATGAATTTGATGAGCAAGAAAAAACTCAAGTGGATTTAGATGATACAGCTAAAAAGGCATTAAAATTACTTGTAGTAGCATTAGATGGTAATGAAGAACTAGAAGATATTCAAAATACAATTTATCAAATTGCAAAAGCAAACGATGTTCAACCAAAAGATTTCTTTAAAATATTATATCAGATCATACTTGGAACCTCAAGAGGACCAAAAATAGGACCATTCATTTCAGACATTGGACGAAAGCAAGTAGCAAAAACACTTTCAGAGTATGTTTAGCCATGGTTCACGGAGAACATAACAGATCAAAGAACAGTGGAGGATTTGCACTAATCATACTTGGGGCATTATTGCTATTTCTTGCACCTCAAGAGAGCACAAATGAGATGGGATTAGGACCCATTGCATGGATTGCAGGCATTATGATTGGAAGTATTGGATTCTACCTAAAATTTTTCAGATGGCGAGTAAAACAAGCATAAGAAAGGTTCATCTTTTGGAAAAATCAGGAATTAGATATGGGATTTTTTGGTAAAAAGAAAGTAGAAGACATACCAGATAACAGTGCAGAAACAACACTAAAAACTGAACTTGAAGAAGAAGTTGAAAAATTACAAAAAGAATTTAGAGAAAAACAAACAGAATTAGATGAAATTACTCAGAGAATTACTACTGTCAAAGAAGAATACGATTCAACAGTTGGCAGTTTAATGATAGTAAAAAAAGAACTTAATCAAAAAAAGATGGAACTGGACATTACTCAACGAGAATATAGAGAAACAAGAGAAAAATCCAAAAAAGCAGAATTAATTAAAGATTCAAAATCAGTAGAAAAATTCAACAAGACTGAAGGAGATCATTCAAAAATAAAAGAAGAATTAGATCAATTTACAAAAAAATATGATGAAATTAAAAAACAAATAGAAAAAGAACAAGCAACATTACATAATATTAAAAAGCAACAAGTAGAAGTTGAAAAAGAATTAGATGAGGCAAACTCTAGGTTATACAATGCAAAACAAGAATTAGATAAAAAAGATACTTTTGAGGACCCCAGCATTCTCACAACATCTGAAAAAGAATTCATCGGAATAGACAATAAAAGTCAAAAAAGTTCAGCAGGAGTTATAGAGGCTGCAAGTGTAGTAGTAGGATCACTAAAATCAAAACTTAACACAACATTGAAAGAATTAGAAACAGTTCAATCATTATTAGAAAAAGAAAGAGTGGAACATGAAAAAACAAAGAAAGATTTAGAGAGTCTTAAACAAACTGCACAATCATTGGATAAATCATAGAGAAGAAAAATGACTTTTCCATTTTGATTTTATTTCTTCTTCAGAAATTCCAAGATCATACAAAGGAGAAATTACTTCAGACACATATGACACATCTACTAATACGATTGAATTAATTGGGCTCTTAATCCCATTTTGTCTATAATGGTTTAGAATGTCTCGATACAATTCACCATTTTTTATCAGTCTAGCAAGTCCTTGAAACAAGTATCCCTTACGAAGAAGAGGATCAATTACATTGATTTCAACATTAGGATTATCAATTAAATTTTTCATTGTATCAGGAGAACGAATATCTGCAAAAGCAAGAGTTTCCGAAGACCACCCAATAATAGTACCCTTTGGAGAAATATTGGGTTTGCCATCAGAGGACACAGTTGCAACATATCCAAGTTTTTGTAAATTAAGAAAATCCTTAATTTCTTTAGTTATCACAAATAATATTTTAAAATTGAACGTATTTAGTTTTCACACTATCGCATGAATTCAGCCATCTCAATTGAGAAGAAGAAGAATCCAACCCCACCACCAATTATTGCAATCCAGGCTGCAATCTGTTTAATTTTAGACATTTGAGAAGAAGTAGTTAAACTCATTATTGAATCTAATTGCTCATCTCAGACAATTATAATTAGATACAATGAGTGAATACCATATGGCAAGCATCAAAGATATTGGAAAATTATTTTTGTTCATAGTCACAGGACTAGTTGCCATAATTGTAGGTTCATTCATGGTTAGAGGTACTATGCATATGTGGGACAAACCAGGTGAACTAAAAAAAGACAAAAAGAAAAAGGACTAAAATGCAAGACTATCAATAAGATTTTGAGTTGTTTCAAGATTCAACGATTAGAAAATCATTAGATCAATACATTCAAAGAAGAATTCTAGAAATCCCAACTGAAATAAAGCAAACATTTCCAGCAATCAAACAAATTTGGAAATGTAAAGACGAATTAGATTTTCTTTATGGATACTATGTAGGAAAAATAGAGGAAGGATCTCTACATTATTTACTTAAAGCAACTAGAGCATCAGCTGGCGGATATGTTGATACTTTTGAAATACGTGGAATAATTGAAACCCATAAGAGAGATTTGCAAGAAGCAATAAAATCAGCAATCAATTAGTGAAGTAGAAATAGAACCTCAATTTAGTAAATGCATGGTAGGACCGCAAGATGGAGGGTTTGGATTTGATCAGTCTAAAAAATATACTACTGTAGATAACATTGAAGAAATTTGCGTACAATGTCAGGCAGGTCAACATAAAAAATGCCTAAAGAAATCAAAAGAGCAAGAGGTTTGTGAATGTGAACACTGTATGATTTACGGATAATAGATTTTAAAAAAAATAATTTGTACTAAAAAACTCAAAGAGCAGACAATTTGTTTTCAAGTTCTTGAATATCTTTGTGATATGAATTGGAAACATTTTGTGCAAACTCTTTGTGTGCCTTAACAATAACAGTCAATGCCTCTTTGTATTCTGAATGCCCTTTCTTTAAGACATCACAAGAGTTTAGGGAGGTAATATGACCAGTAACAGTTGCCATAGATCCTTTTTGATTAAATTTTACAATTCCTCCAAAAGCTTCAATTAGCATGAATGCTGATTCGGCCTTACACTTGTAGGTGACTCGACCAGTTTCAGTGTTGAATAATTGAGTTACACCACCTGGCTTTCTTGTTATAATAACTGTCATGAAAGAGTTGAAAATAACGAGGTATTAATTATTTTAGAAAATCTATGCTGCAGGTTCAGATGGAGCTGTAGCTTCTGTAGCAAGGAATTTATCAATTTCATTTATTCCTAGTTTGTCTCTACCAAGCAAATCAAACTTTTGTAAAATTGTTTCAAACTTTGTTTCTTCTTGTACTTGTTCATTTACAAACCATTCAAGGAAAACATATGTTGAATGGTCTTTTTCTTTTTGTGCAATTTCTACCATATTATGAATTGCTTTAGTTACTGCTTGTTCATTTTTGAGGGCAGTGTTAATTAGTACTTCAAGTGATTTGTAAGAACTAGATGGAGACTTTGTTGCAGGAACTGTTGCAATTGTACCAAGTGCATTAAGATAACGAACTATTTTGAGCATATGTGTTCTCTCTTCATCAGACTGAGCGTAAAAATAGTCTGCAGCTCCCTGATATCCCGTTACTTCACACCATGATGCCATTGCAAGATAGCTGTTTGTTGCAGATGCTTCAAGAAGAATTTGATCATTTAGAGCTTTTTTCATTTTAGGAGATAGTTTCATGTCTTTCAACATAACCTCATGAGTCACCATTAAAAAAACTTGCTAAAATACTCACATTACAGAATTTTTAAAATCATTAATTGTTGACATGTTATTTTTTGTCTGATGACCGATATCATGAATGGTGGAACCATTGTATTTTTTGTCAAGATATCTACCAGCAATTATCATCGGTCCTCCAATAGCACAAGTTACACCGGTGGGTTCAGGTATCCATAACATCAGAAATCCTATTTTTTGTAGTTTTTTACCTGGTGCAGGCGCTTTTTGCAAAGACCCCAATGAACGTGCAGTGTGTTTATCATCTATTCCAGACACTTCAGAATACAGATTTGCTCTACGTCTAGCAGAATCAGAAAATTTCTTCAATTTTTCGAGACGTTCCTTTAGAGGATCAACCATTCCAATCTCGATTTAGAAGAAATTAGTTAAGAAACAGAGATCAACTCACGTCACATTCAAGTCAACAAAGAGTAGCTAAAATCAACAAAAAGACACCCAATTATACTAGATTCCATTTAGATACAAAGATACATGAAAAGTAAAGATTCTAAAAGATTAGATTCAATCAAAGCAGCTCATCAATTAGAAAGAACTCGTTCAAGCTCAAGAATGGAGGATTATTTAGAAATTATTGGAGAGTTAGTAGAGTTGAAAGGATATGCAACTACTTTAGATATTTCAAGATACATGCATGTTAGTGCACCAAGTGTCACCAAAATGCTTCAAAGACTAGATGAAAATGGATTTTTAGAATATGAGAAATATCATGGAATCAATCTTACAAACAAAGGAATGCAAGTGGCAGAGGGAATAAGACAGAAACATGGAATACTATTGGAATTTTTTGAAATTTTAGGGGTAGGGTATGAAACGGCAAACCAAGATGCAGAAGGAATTGAACACCATCTCAATCCAAAAACAATTAAACAATTAAGAAAATTCATTACTTTTCTAAAAGCCAATCCAAAAATTATTGGTAATTTCAAAAATCTTTAAGATAAAGTTTAATGTCGTTTTGTGAAGATGAAAAATCCATTAATGTTCTTGCAACATCTGAACGTTTAGGAATTTTAATCTGTCCTTTTTTTCCAATTCTAACTGATGCAATGAATTTTTCATTGGCATAGATATCAGCATGCATTGAAGTAAAATCCCTATTCACAGTAAGTAAAATTGCAGTTTTTGATTCAGAAAAACTAAATGGCAAATCATTAGATGTTAACGATAAATCATCAGACGATTTTTCAACAACATCAATGTGTACTTTGAGTAATTTTTCAATTTCATTAATGTTTGAGCCTCCCCTTCCAATAATTGATGCAATATTTCGTTCATCGACCATAACTTTAACTCGATTATCAGATAAAATTTCAACCTCAACATTTGGATCATATCGTCTAAAAGTTTCCTTGATTTTATCCTCAGCCAGTTTTTCTATTCCAATTTTATCAACTTTTTTTCCAACTGGAACTATAACATTTTCTTCACCAAAGGTGTAAATTTCATGTTCTAGAACATCGTTCTCAAAATTTCTAATTTCAATTACAGGTCTAGCCAAATCAGATTCAGTCATACCAGTTGGAACTTTGACTTTTAATTCTAAATCATACACCATTTGAATTCCACCGTCTTTAACAAAAACTACAGTGTCCAAAACATTTGGAATAATCCCCAATTCAATTTTTCCAATAAATCGTTGAATTGCATCTAATGGAGAATTTGCATGAACAACACCAACCATTCCAACTCCAGTTAATCTTAAATCAGCAAATGTAACAAAATCTTCTCTTCGTCTGACTTCATCAAAAATTGTATAATCAGGTCTAACTAGCAATAAAATATCAGCAGAGTTATCAAAACTTCCATCAAGTTTACTGTATTGAGTTACTCCTGAATCAACTTGCAAATCTCGTGGAGATTCAAATGTTTTTACAATCTTTCCCTGTTTATAATAAAAATTTGCTAGTCCTGATGCAAGTGTACTCTTACCAGAACCAGGAGCACCTGAAATAACAATTCCTTCTGCACTGTCTGAGAACCTTTCCATTAATTTTTCAGAAATAGAATAATCATCAAGAGATAATTTTACAATTGGATGAACTATGGTAATTTCAAAAGATTCTGAAAAAGGAGGATGAGTGATTGCAATTCTATAATCTTCATGTTGAACAACAGATGCACCTGTTTTAGATATCTCCAGAGTAGTAGAATCAGAGATGTTCACAATATCCAATATTTGTGCTGAAATCATTTCTAAATAGTCCTTAGATAGAAGTTCATCGTTTAACTTTGTCAATACAAAGGCTCCGGGCTTTCCTTTTTTTGCCAGAGGATATTGATTTTCTTTTAGATGAATACTCATGGTTTCAGAATCAAAATATTTTAAAAATTCTAAAGTTTCATTTTTAATTCTAGATTTTAAAAATACGGTTTCAACATCTCCTGCTTGTGCAACCAAGTGTTGTACATGATCAGAAGTATACAATATCGCATTATTTTGTTTAGCCATATCTACAATTAGAGAATCAATTCTCCCACTACCAGCAAGCTTCACATCATCTGAAGAAGGATGCGTTCCACCTACAACAATATTTAATCCATAACTTCCAGATAATGATTTTAGCTTTCGTATCTTCTCAAGACCAATGAATCCTTGTTCTTTTTTCTTAGATGCTTGAGATTGTAATTCATCAAAAACAGCTTGAGGGATAATGATTTCAAAATTTCTAATACTTCCAGATTCAATTTGAGATACAAGTTGACCATTGATAATCACACTAGTATCAGCTACAATTTTTGACAATTTTCAGATCAATTCCTTAGATAACTAATACCCTAATTTACTTTCTCAAATTAAAGACTTGATTGATTCTAAAACACCATTAAAATCAAAGGGTTTTGATATGTATGACGATGCACCGAATTCTAAGCATTGTTGAATAATTTTTTGATCATCACTTGCAGTTATCAAAATAATTTTTGCGTTAGGGTCATATGCAATTATTTCTTTTACAACAGTAAATCCATCTTTTTTCGGCATGGCCAAATCTAACAATAGAATTTGAGGATTATATTTCTGATAAAGAACAACTGCTTCGGCACCATCTATTGCCTCACCAACAATTTCATGTTCACCGATTGATAAAATATCTTTTAAAACAAGTCGAATTGCATCTGAATCATCTGCAATCAAAATTTTAGCCATTTATTTTCTTTAAGACACCACATTAAAAAACTACATTATTCAAATTTTAACTAAAGTTGTCTAATTCGCTCATCAATTTGACTAAAATCATAATCAATTTCATTCATGGATTTTTTCATATGAGGTATAGAATCAAGAATCAAATCAAAAACCCCATCAATCTGCTGACCGTCAATAATTTTTTTAAAAAGATCATCTAATGAAGTAGATAAATCACCAAGAGGTTCTTTACCCATCATGGGTGCCAAGCCTTTAATTTTATGAGTGTGTTTTTGTAATTTTGAAGCGTTTTGGAATACATCGGCATCATTGACACATAATTTTAAAATATTTTCAATAGAATTAATATCATCAGTCACTTCTTTGGTTGCAACTGAAAGGAATTCTTCAGACATTATGTATTATTAAATTAAATTAACCCTTTATTTTTATAGTGTACGATGAGTGATTTTCAATATGAAAATAGTTAGTAAAGCATATATTTTGATATCTATTCTCATCGCTGCAGCAGTTTTTAATTTATTTCTACTATATCAAGAAGACAATTCAGATACATCTCAATCATATTCCATTATAGGTACAGGAGATGTAAAAGTAAAAGCAGAATCAATTTCAGGTTTATCTATATCAGTTGCAAACGGCGTATTAGAAGACAAAGAAAAACTGGAAAAAGAAATTACAGAAGTTCAATCAACATTATCGGTAATTAAAAACGGAGGAGATTTCAAAGGTCATATGTTAGAAATAATTCCAACACCACTCATTACAGATTATAATGAGGTTCTATCATCATGGGAATCTTACAAATCTAAAGTACGAATAGTGGAAAAAATATCAGTGTTTGATTTAGAAGCTACAAACGCCATGAATTATGTCTTACAGAAAAATCAAGATCTAGTACTTGTAACAGACAGACTAAGCAAAGATCTAGATAAATTAAACAGAGATTATAATCCACACAAACTAATTGCAAACGATTTAGCTGAAGGTGCAAAAATAATAGGACAGCAAAGTCTTCTCATTTCTATAGGAGAAGGAGAGAATGCTCAAGAAATTCTAGAAAAAAAGAATTTACAATTTGAAATAGGGTTAAGAAAACTGATGCAAATATCCACATCAGATTTAGATGTAGAAAAAGTTGGCATGACTCATGAGGAACTAATCCCAATCCCAAGAGAAAATTCAGAAGCTTTACGAGATTTAGATCCATTATGGGAAGCAATTAAAGTAAAAATTGAAATATTACAAGAAAAGGCTTTGCTATCACCAGAATTTAATTTAGCAAAAAATAAAATGATTGGTGAAAAAAACATTTTATTTGAAAAAATAGATATGTTCCTTAATTCATGGAATGATGAATTAAGTTCTCAAGGTTCAGAGAGGCAAATTATCATTCAAATTCTCTTAGGGGCAGACATCGGAGTGTTCATTTTAGTTTTGTTTATCATTAGGCAATCTCTATCACCTCTAAATACAATATCTAAAGCATTATCCAAAGTAAAAGAAGGAGTGTATGGTGAAAAAATAGAATATTCAAGTAAAGATGAAGTCGGACAACTTGTTACAAACTTCAACATTATGTCAAATACAATTAAAGAAAAAGAAGAGGAATCTAAAAAGACAGATATTGCTAAAGAGGAATTTCTTGCAATGATCACACATGAATTAAAAACACCTCTAGTTCCAATTCAAGGATACGCAGATATTTTACTTAATGAACACTTGGGAAAACTAACAGATAAACAAAAAGAACGAATTAGTATCATTAAATCCAGTTCCGAAACATTGTTATCAATTATTTCAGATTTACTGGATGTACAAAAATTAGAGTTAGGACAATTACGAATGGTAAAACAAAAATTAGATATCAAGAATACAATCACTAAAGCAATTGAAATTTTGCAACCAGAAACAGATCTCAAAAAGATTGAAATTACATCTAATGCTGAAAGTTTAATCATTAATCACGATCCAGAAAGAATTAGTCAGGTCATCACAAATCTAATTAAAAACAGTATCATTGCAATTGAGCCAAATTCAGGGAAGATTGATGTAACTCTACAGGATCATCCTAATGAAATAGAAATTTCTGTTAAAGATAACGGAGTAGGAATACCAGAAGAAAAACAAAAAGATCTGTTCAAAAAATTCTATCAAGTAGATGCCTCACTTACAAGAGAAAAAGGAGGAAGCGGATTAGGATTAGCCATTTGTAAAGGAATCATAGACAATCATCTAGGAAAAATCAGAGTTCACAGCATTCCTAATCAAGGAGCAACATTCTCATTTACAATTCCAAAAGAAGGTACAGACAACACCAAAACCCCTTTAAAATCTGCTTAAAGAAAACAAACTTTCAGAACTAAAATCCCTCACACCCTTAACAAAATGGATATTTTTGAATATAGATCATGGAACAACCACATGAGAAAAATAAGGAATTTTATGAAAATTGTACCAAATATTTTGAATTTTTACGCAAAAAATCTAGTACAGATTATGATTTTGAAGATGAGTATTATTTTACCATGCCTGCAATATCAAGCCATTAGATAACAGAAGATTTACGAACCATGCAGAATGTCATAGAGTATGGATACAAGATTGCAGGATTTTGCAGATAAAGCAGTCAAATATGCCGAACAGTCAGGGGCTCAATATTGCGATGTTAGAGCAGAACAACAAGAACGAAAGTCAGCACTAATAGAAAAAAATTCAATAGAATATGTAAGAACGAACGATGATAAAGGAATAGGCATCAGAATCATCAAAGAAAACGTATGGAATTTTTGTTCAATTACAAATCCAAAAACATTTGAACAAATCAAAGATGTAATAGATAATTCAATAAAAAGCAGTAAGAACAGTAATAAAAATAAAATAAAACTTTACCCTAATCTTGCAAATAAATCTAAAGTCAACTATTTGGTAATTAAAAAACCCGAATTAGAAGATATAATAAAAATTGGATTAGAGGCAGACAAAATTATTTCAAAAGTTCCAAAAATTATAAAATCTATTGTAAATCCATGGTTTACAATTAATTCAAAATATTTTGTGAATACTGAAGGTGCAGAAATTTTACAGAATTTTACAGATACTGTTATTGACATGATTGCAACAGCTCATGATTCAGGAATAACTCAATCAGTCAACATTACAGAAGGAGGAAGAGGAGGATTAGAGCAATTAACAAATAAAAACAAAATACAAAAAAGTGCAAAAGAAATTGCAGTAAAAGCATCGCAATTAACAATTGCAAATCCAGTAAAAGAAGAAAATGCAACAGTGGTAATGAATCCAGATTTTGTATCATTACTCACACATGAAATATTAGGACACCCATCAGAGGCAGACAGAGTATTAGGAAAAGAGATGGCATGGGCAGGCGGAGCATGGTGGAAAAACAAACTAGGAGAAAAAATTGGTTCAGAGAATCTAAACGTATTTGATGATCCAACAATAAAAGAAAGTTTAGGATGGTATCAATTTGATGACGAAGGTATCAAAACTAAGAAAACAACTCTAGTTGAGAAAGGGGTTTTAAAAAACCATATGCAAAATAGGGAAACATCTATGGATTTTGATTCTGTACCAACAGGAAATATGAGGGCAACAAACTATCGATTTATGCCTTTGATACGAATGGCATGCACATGTATCGGTAACGGAGATAGAGATGTAAATGAAATTATCAAAGAAGTCAAACACGGATACTTGATCTCAAATATGAAAATTCCCTCAATAGACATGAAACGATACAATTGGAGCATATCATGTCAATATGCTCAACGAATTGAAAACGGGGAGATTACTGATATGTTAAGGGACGTCATCGTCATGGGGACAGCACCAAAATTCTTCGAATCAATTGATGCGTGTGGCAACGATTTTACGGTAAGGCCGATAACTAATTGCGGTAAAGGGGATCCAATGCAATCAATGATCATGGGAAACGGAGGACCAACGATAAGAGGAAACGCCACAGTAAAGAGTGTAAATTAAAAAATGAATCAAAAATTAGAGATAATCAAACAAAACGTCGTCAAATGCACAAAGTGTGATCTTTCTAAAACAAGAACTAACTCAGTAGCAGGCAAAGGCAATTTTCATTCAAATGTGATTTTTGTAGGAGAAGCACCTGGAAAAAATGAAGATAAAAAGGGTGAGCCATTTATCGGCATTGCAGGTAAAAAACTTTCAATTGCCCTAGAAGCAGCAGGGATTTCAAGAGAAGAAGTATACATTACAAATATTGTAAAATGTAGACCTCCAAAAAATAGAGTTCCAACCATAAGTGAAAGAGAAACATGCAAAGAGTATCTAAAACAAGAAATTGCAATCATTAAACCAAAAATAATCTGCATATTAGGAAATACAGCATTTAGTTCCCTATTAGGGGGTTCAGAAATAACAAAATTTAGAGGAAAACTAGTTAGAAAAGAAAAACAATTGTATTTTTTGACAATTCATCCAGCAGCAACCATTTACAATCAAGAACTAATCATAGTGTTGAAAAAAGATATTGTAAAATTATTTAATTTAATCACAGAGTTAAAAAACAATAAAAAAGTAAAAATTGACATTGACTATACTTCCTAGAGAATTTTATTCAAAAGATACAGTTACTGTTGCAAAAAATCTTTTAGGAAAAAGAATAATTAGAAAAATAGGACGTAATGAGATATCAGGAATCATTACTGAAACAGAAGCATATAGGCATAAGGATGATCCTGCAAGCCATGCATTTAGAAAAATTACAGAGAGAAACAAGATAATGTTTGGAGAGGTTGGCTTTGCCTATGTTTATTTTACATATGGAATGTATTTTTGTTTTAATGTTGTAGCAAAAGATCCTAAAAAATCAGCTGGAGCAGTTCTTATTCGTGCAATTGAGCCTGAAAAAGGAATCAAAATAATGAAAAAAAATCGAGGGATTCAAAATTTGAAAAATCTTACTAATGGACCAGCAAAATTAGCACAAGCATTGAATATTACCAAAGAACATTATGGAGTAGATTTAACAAAAAAATCTAAACTCTATATAACTGAAGGGATTAAATCAAAAAAAATAATTACATCACAAAGAATAGGGATAACTAAGGCAGTAGATAAGATGTGGAATTTTAAAATTAAAGTTCAATCTTCTTTGTTGTTTTCATCCAAAGTCCATGGAGCAAACTTTCCAAGAATTCTAGCCCAATCTAATCTTAATAGTAATACAATAACGGCAGTCATCATTACTCCAAAAATTATAATTCCAATGTATATCGGAGTTGCATCATCTATATTTTCAAGAAATGGTTCAACTAATGACAATCCTAAATGGTGGGAAATAAAGACAATTGAATAACTTAGAACTATTTTTCCAGTAAGAGTTGCAATAAAGAATCTCCTAGGATTGTATTTTGCCAATCCTAGTGGAACATATACTAGATCATCAGGTATTGGAGTGGCAGCTGCAAAGAATGCAGCCCCTGCACCATATCTCTTAATCAATCTTTCAAAGGGACGCATCCTCTTTCTAGTTTTTTCATTGATAATTCTTCGTCCACCATAACTAACATAGAAAATAATTTGCTTAGCAGCAGTAGCCGTTACTGCAGATACTAATGCCAAAATATGTAGATCGTATTGATTACCTACAGACATGGTAGCCAGAAGTAAAAATCCAGGTAATGGGACAAAAGGAACAAGAGAACCAAAGAAATTGACTAAAGCTAGAAGAGAATAACCTACATCAGGCGCAAACGGAAATATGTCAGTAAAATCCACAATCAGACTGTTTTCAGGCCGTATTTAATTAAATCTAGAATTAAAAACTTGCAATTCATTAAAATATCATCTTTTTAGAACTCTATCAATTGACAAAGAAAGATTTTGAAAGCATATGTAATGAAATTGCCACAATTAGCCCATTTATCAGATTTGTAGGCGTAATTGGAGAGAGTGGGAATCTTCTAGCATACAAGAGAAGACCAGATTTGCTACCTCTGTTAAATGAAAAGAACACACAGTATCAATTTTCACACATTGCAATAAAGACGGATTTGGAAGGATTTTTTGACAAAAATTTAGGAGAGATTGAATTTGTCTGGGAGGAAAGGAAGAAGGTACAGACAATTTCATTTGCAATCAAAAAATCAAGAGTCTGGATTTCAATTGACAAAAAAGTCATCAGATCAGAGATGCTCAGAATCATAGACTCTTGCTTACCAATTGTAAAAAAATATTCTTAAAACTTTGAAATGTCCTTATTGTGAAATAGACTTAGATTCACTTTGCATGACTGATGGATTAAAGCACATACTAGAACATAAAAAAGAAATACAAAATTAAAATATTTGAATAATTTTTAAAAAATATGGATGAATCAGATGAAGTTCAAGAGTTAATTGATGAAATTAATTTTAGAAAGTCAAATTCCAAAAATTATGAAGAGATGAAAGCTATAGAAATCAGTAAAGAGTTAAGAGCAATTATGAAGTTTGAGCAAGAATCATTTAAAAAAATTGAAGAGTTTGAAAAAACTCAAAAAAACCAGGATTTAGTACAGTATGCTAAAATGATCAGCAGAAATACAACTGGAAGAGAAATTGCTAAATTACAAGAAACATATTTGAAAAAAATTGATGAGGAATTCCTTAATAAAAAATAAAATTAATTTTCATCTTCATATAACCAACACCTAACATATCCAGTTTCTGTTTTAAATTTAGGAGGAAGTTCTTTGCATTTTTCTATAGCCAATGGACATCTTTCAATGAATCTACATTGAGTAGGAGCATCAAGTAAACTTGGAGGAGTTCCTTTGATGTATTTTGGGGCATCTCCTTTCAAAGTAGGAATTGATTCTAAAAGTCCCTGAGTATAGGGATGTTTTGGATTCTTGTAAATTTGGTCTGATGAGCCAAATTCTACCATTTGCCCCCCATACATTATACCAATTTTATCAGAAATTTCAGACAGAACCGCCAGATCATGCGTAATCAACATAAAAGACATGCCTTCTTTTTTAAGAGATTTTAGTAAATTGATTATTTGAGCTTGAATTAAAACATCCAATGCAGTTGTAGGTTCATCTGCAATTACAAATTTTGGTTTGAGTAATAGTGACATTGCAATAATAATTCTTTGTTTCATTCCACCACTTAGTTCGTGCGGATATTTTTTTAGAACATTTTCATCAAGGGATACTGAATTCATTGCATCAGAAATTAATTTCTTTAAATCACCATCAAAGGAATGCTCTTTTAAAATCTCAACGAATTGTTCATTAATCGTGAATACAGGATCCAAAGAATTCATGGCACCTTGAAAAATCATAGATATTTTTTTCCACCTGTATTCATCATTAAATTCTGACTCGGGTATTTCTAAAATAGAAACTCCATCAAAGATTATTTGTCCTTCAGTAGTACCACCTGAAAGCATTCGAATCAATGACAAACCCAACGTACTTTTCCCACATGCACTCTCACCTGCAATTCCCATAGATTCACCATCATTCAATTCAAAATCTACATCATCTACAGCATAAACAGGTCCTTTAGATGAAGAATATTTTGAAGATAATCCATTAACTGTTAAAAAGGTCATCATTATTTTAGATCCAAACTAGAATTTTTATTTTGCACTAAGGGATATAAACAACATTATCAGAATTAAAAAGTCGATTTAAATGAAATTACCTATTTGTGGCTTTGATGCAAAAAATTCTATTCTTTGTCCTCAATGTGAAGGTAAAATTGAATCAGGTCAGTTAACAAAAGCTGATGTAGAAGCATCGATGAATCTTGCAAAAATTGCAAAATCAAATAAAGAAATTGAAAATTTTACACTATATTCATGCAAAGAATTTAATGGGAATTTTGTATTATCCCTTGCAAAAAATGACATCATGTTGATTAGACAAAGTAGAACACTGTATCGAACATTGCAAGACCAATTCAAAGGTAAAATTTGGCTTGTAGAAGCAGATGAAACAGACAAACGTTTCATTGAAGATTTGTTCTTTCCCACCAAAATCCTATCAATTAATGCAGTATGGGTACCAGGTGGTGTTCAAAAAACAAAAGCAGTTGTTTCAGGGAAATGGACTCCAAAATTTCCCATCGATACTGAAAAAGTGGTACAGATAGTTAAGAATGCCCGAAACCTTGACATTGAGATAGAATTTGAGGATAAAAGATAGACATGGTATTTGTAAAAACTCACGATATTTCTGAACTAACCCAAGAATTGATTGGGAAAGAAGTAGTGTTAGGAGGATGGATTGAGGATCTTAGAAAGTTAGGAAAAATGTCATTTATCACTCTTCGAGATGTCTCAGGAATATCTCAAGTCATAGTTAAAGGAGAACTTAATGACAATCTAGGTGAAATTAATCGTCAAAGTGTTGTCAGTGTTAGAGGAATTGTTCAAGAGACAAAAGCTCGAGATTTTGCATTTGAGGTCAAGGCAGACGAAATAGAAGTTTTAGGAAAAGCAATTCATCCATTACCAATTGACCCAATTGGTAGACTAGAAAGTAATATCGATACAAGACTAAATCACAGAGCACTAGATATGAGAAATCAAAAAACAGCTTCAATTTTTAAATTACGACATCATGTATTACAATCTTTAAGAAAAACACTTGCAGATAAAAAATTTATTGAAATCACAACCCCGAAAATAATTGGAAGTGCAAGTGAAGGGGGTGCAGATTTATTTTCATTAGACTACTTTGGAAAAACAGCATATCTTGCTCAGAGCCCACAATTATACAAAGAACAAATGACAATTGGATTAGAACGAGTATTTGAGATTTCAAATTTTTACAGGGCAGAAAAATCTCACACTGGAAGGCATTTGACAGAATTTACCAGCATAGACATTGAAGCTGCATTTATGGACTATGAGGATGTCATGAATGTTTTAGAATCTCTAGTAGTGTCAGTTTACAAAGATATCTCAGAAAACTGTAAAGATGAGCAAGAAAGCATTGAGCATACAATAGAAATTCCTTCAACGCCATTTGAAAGAATAACATATACTCAATGTGTAGATGAATTGAAAAAATCAGGAGAAAAAGTAGAATTTGGAGATGATTTACTTGATTCGCATCTTAGAATTATTGGAGAAAACCACCCAGGATTTTTCTTCTTAACTGACTGGCCAATGAAATTAAAACCATTCTACATTAGAGAAAAAGACGAGGACGCAACGCTTTCACGTTCTTTTGATTTACAATATGGATTTTTAGAATTATCTTCAGGAGGAACTAGACTTCACAATCCAGAAATGCTCAAAGAGAGACTAAAAGAACAAGGTTTAGATCCTAACCAATTTGCAGACCACCTTAAAACATTTGATTGGGGAATGCCACCACACTCAGGTTGGGGAATGGGATTAGATAGATTGATGACTACACTTATTGGTATTGACAATGTTCGTGAAGTAGTTTTGTATCCACGTGATCCAGATAGGCTTAGTCCATAGAGGAATATAGAAAACATGACATTATTCTGTAAACAATGTAATGAACGAAGATTACCAATAGTATTTGCAAAAGACAAACCTCCATTATGGTTATGTGGAAAATGTGAAAATTTTGCAGATGGTGTGGATGTAATAATTAGAGAAATAACTAAAGAAGAAAAAGAAGATATAAAGAAAAAATTAGATGATTTTGAAAACAACACTGCATTAAACGGTGAGAAATTAAAAAGAAGAAAAGGCGTTAATTAATCATGATTGATCAAAAGGATGCCAAAAAAGTTGTAGAAGTAATTGGAAACAATTTGATTGGAGTATCACATGATTCTAGTAGTTTTGCTAAATTACCCGATTCATTTTGGGGATATTTTGCAAGAGGGCATGATACAAAAGGAACGTTCGGAGTTATCGTAACTTATTCTGAAGAAGGCAAAGATGTGGATGAGTTGATAAAAATGTATGAAGAATGGGCTGCAAAAAATAAAACAAAGTCAGAAGAGTCTACTTAGTTTCTTTGAGTAGTTTACGATATCCTGCACATTCTTTACAAATAGGTTTTCCTTTGTATTTTGGATTTCCATCAGTAATTTTCAAGGTTCCAGGAACAATTTTACAAATACAGCAATCGACCATAGATTTTCTTAAAAAATGTGATTAATAAAAATTGGTAATTTTTTACAGATTCAATTTGAAGGAAATTTAGGCTCAAAATACCACACACAAAAGAATCAAATTTTTTACACTTTTTTACATTTAACAAAAAAAAGATAGGGATTTTTATGAATTCAAACTATGAGGTATTTTTGTGGATAATACAAAATCAGAAAAGAATTCACGAAGAATACATACAGAGAATTTCATAGAAAGATAGTTTCAATTATCACTAGACGGAAATTAGGATCATGGTTAAATATCATTTTGACGTAATAGATATGACGAGAAACCATTGTTCTGCGTCGTAGAACAATAGGTCTGGAAAACACATCATGTTAGGAATACGTCCTTGATTTAACGTGTTTTCCATGTATCTCGTTGTTTTAAAAATAAATTTAACAATATTTCAAAATCTTAAAGTTATTTCAGTGATTCTGTAATTTTTTCAGTGTCAGTAAACTGTCTGAATTGAATTATTTTGTTATTTTTGATATGATAGACATGTGAAAAGGGCACATCAAATGATTTTCCTTTTTTTGAGATTCCTTGATATTTACCAGTTACCATAACATGATCTTCCATATCAGAGATATGCTCAGGTATTGCATGAAATTCTACAAAGTTTGAGAGCATTTTTGGAAAGTATTCTTTAAACACTTCATCTTTTCCTACAAACACTCCGCCATTTGGCATACCTTCTGACAACTGCCATTCAATATTATCATCACATAATCTAAGATATGTTTCAAAGTCTTTGTTTTTGAAAGCATGATAGAATTTTGATATCAATTCAACATTTGTCATTAATTAAATTTGAATAATTCACTAATAATTAATTATCTAACAAACTCTAATCATAATCAAAAAAGATCAAAAGCCCCACATCGGAAATATGTAAAAAAAGTTACCAATAACTCCTAAAAGAATACCTGCAAACACAAAGAAACGTATCATTTTATTTTTAATTTTGTAGATAATGGTTACAAGTCCTACCGCCATCACAGGTAAGAAATAGATCATGTAATATGCAAAAGTATCCCTCACCATATCAATTATCAGATATGGGACAAAGAAAGAAAAACCAGAAATTATAAAAATTATGTCTTTAGAAATTAGCATTTTATTTTTAATCTTCTGAAATGTAGCAAATCCCACTAGTACAATACAACTCCAAAAACCAATATGCCACCATGAATAGTTAATCATAGATTGAATCCATAAAGTCGAATATTCTTTTTGATGTCGTTCTATACCTTCTTCGTCAACGTATAACTTGTCATATCCATAGCTCATATCATGAATAGTTTTACCACTAGAGATAGGTAGAAATGATGCAATGAATTCATTTGTAACTACATCTTGTTGTTGATAATATCCTTTAGTGAACATCACCTGTAAGTGGTGTATTGGATTTGTAACTTGTGCAATATAGTTAAACTGTTCGATAGGTTTTTGAAAAATTTCTTCAGTACTCATCACAATATCAAATCTCATTGATCCTGTTTCAAAATTTTCATTCACTGCCAAGTATTCTGGATGCCTTGTAGGATATTCTAAAACAGTTATTGTGTTATCGTAAATCATTAAAGGAATTAAAAATGCAGATACAATTATCACCAATGAAATTAAAGGAGTTTTAATGAGTCTCAAATTATTTTTTTGGATATTTTTAACTGTCGATAATAATTCTTCACGTCGATGAAGACAGTGATATATTATAATAAAAATAACAAAAAATATAGCTGTCTCTTTGATTAAGGCCGATAATCCTATCAATAATGCTGCAAAATAATATTTTTGTTTAAAATATAGATAAATTGCAAAAAATCCAAAAGCCATAACAGGCATATCTCTTAACATCAATGAGGAAGACACAAAAATGGTAGGGCTAAATGCCATTATCACACTAGATATCAATGCAATTTTTTTAGTTGAAATATGTTTCACTACATGATAATAAAAATACAAAAAAACCATTCCAAGTATTACAATTGGAAATCTCCATGACGCCCAGTTATCCCCAAATACATAAACAAATGGGGAGACAATAAACGATAAACCAGGTAGTTGATACGGAGAATGATCAATTCCAAGCATAAACCACCTCATAAAATTTGTAAAAAATACTTCATCTAGCACCTCAAAGTTAGGGTGAGATATCACAAACAGGTGTATTGAAAAAGATGTGAAAATAATATGCATGATTGTAATCTTTTGTATTTTTTCAGAGATACTTTGCAAAACTCCCATACCTCATAAATTCAGAATGGCATTATAACGATTTTCCAACAACAAACTCCAATCATAATCCTAGTCATTACCAACTAATTACGCAGGAAAGGGGGCATTCTATTTTTAAAGATTATCTGTAAAAAGGGAACGCCCCCTCTTTGTGAGTAAAATTGTGCTAGCGTCTAGATTGAATTCTTGAATATGATTTGTTGCAGATTATTTATAATGATATTATGAATATGTGAAATGTGGATAAACGAAAAATCAATATCATTACAATTTCATCTGCAATAGGACTAATTGCAATTGTATATTATTTCAACCCGATGTATTTTGTTTCTCAAGGATTTGGAAGTCTTGATTCTGAACTAAAACATCTGGTCATGACTGTTGTTGTATCAGGTTTAGCAGGTTCATTATTTGCATTCAGAAATAAGGCCAAAGGAGAACTCTTTGAGCAATTTGAAGCAGTTGAATTACTGATTTTGATAGTAATTCCGTGTGTATCTGCTTTTACTTTCATAATGCAAGATCCATCTAATTACTTCTTGGCGGTATCTGTTTATGTTGCAGGAGTTATGCTTTGGTTTTTCATAGTAATAACAAAACACAAACCTGAAACCGAGTCTAAAAAAGAAAAAGTGTTTACAGTTAAGGTCTCTTATGTTTCAGCTGTTCTTTTAGCATTTGGATTCTTTGCGTTGTGGCTTGCAAACCAACAACAGCAGTGGATGTCACAAATGCCTTGACTTCAACTGGAAAGAAAAATCACTATAACATAAAATTCCTCAGAGGCTACGGCCATTCCATTTCTGTTAAAAATTCTAAATTGATTCTAAAAGACTGTCATGATCCATTCTCTCCACCATGTATAGAAGAATGGAGCCCTAATAGAATGCCTTATGAGAAAATTATACTATCTGGTAAGGGATATGTCTCAACTGAAGCACTAGCAATGTTATCTGAAAATAACAGAAACGTGATTTTACTTGATACACAGGGGAATCCACAGTGTGTAATGAGTGGAATGATGAGTTCGCTTACTGCTACAAATAACAGAATTGCACAATATGATACATTTCGAATTCCAGAAAAACGAGACTACTTGTCAAAACAGATTGTTAAAAGTAAAATTGATTCCCAGATACAATTTCTAAAATCAACTGAGAATGATGTAGTGATACCTAGTATAGAAAAATTAGAAAAACATCTCAATAATTTAGAAGATAATATTTTACATTCTGAAGCAGTCACAAGTAGAATCTACTTTGGAGCATTTACAAAATTAATTGATGAACGATTCGAGTTTTCAAAAAGAAATTCATTCAGAATTCAAAAAAATAATGCAACAGATGTCATTAATGCTCTATTAAATTATGGATATTCTGTTCTAGCAGGTGAGATTTCAAAATTTATCAACGGAATTGGATTGGATCCTTACTATGGATTTTATCACAAGAATCACACATCATTTCAATCTCTTGTATATGATATGATGGAGCCATTTCGATGGTTAGTAGAGTGTGCAGTATGGCAAATATCTAATGCAAAATCAAAATTTAGAATTTCAAAGAAACAATACACTCACACAAGACAAGGAACTATTGTGTTAGAGTATGATTTGATAAAGTCATTTTTGGAATTACTTGAAAGAGTTTTTCAGAAACAGAGAAGGTATGATTACAGGCATGGACAGAAGACAAAAGACGGTTTGAAATCTGTTCATGAGATTACTATTGCAAAGATTTCGGTTCAGAATCTTGTCGATTATAATCTGGGCACAATGCCACAATGGATTTTTAATTAATTCCAAATATGATTTGCAGAGAAGTTATTAATTTGAATACACGATAGGATCTATGAGTAGTGTTTTCTCAGTAAGTAAAGAACATGTGAATAGACTCTGTCTCTTATACACATCTCCGAGCCCACGAGACAGTTT
>NZ_JBSWSO010000001.1:0-54156 GCF_054095835.1 Candidatus Nitrosopumilus sp. bin_7KS
CAGAGCTCGTCGGCAGCGTCAGATGTGTATAAGAGACAGAATTTACAGTGAACATTAGAAATTTAGAAGATATGAAATGATTTACGTTATTTATATAATAAATTCTATCCAATATTTTATTTTAAAAATTTTTGATTTATGAAAATAATTAATTCAAAAGAATTTTTGTTAAAAAGGAATTCTCTTAAAAATTACTTGATAAATATTTCATTAATAAATAAAATCTACATTATTCAAATAAATTTATTTCAAATATCAAAAATTTATCAATAAAGGGATAACCAAAATTGATATTTTAATGCAAAAGTCAAATAATAACATCATTTAGAGAACATATTATGAATTTGAAACAAGATCCAACTGAATTATGTTCATGTAAATGTCATTTTGGAGGGGCAGTTAGTTGTCCAGGTTGTAAAGAAAATCACGGTGAAGTTTGTCCCCATTGTAAAGATTAAATCTATTTACTCTTAGTTTTTCTTTCAGAAGCTAGCATTTTGAGATTAGCTAATTCAGTTTTTAGCGACTCTATCTGAACAAGAGTTTCAAGATTAGAAATTTCTTGATTTAATCTTTCAATTTCACTGTCTTTTAGTTTTACAGTTTCTTTTACATTGTTTAATTCAAGAGATAATTCATTTTGGATTTGTTTAATTTCTGAAAGACTAACTTGTGAACCAGTAGTTGTAGTTTCAATGGTTTGTGTATTATTCAAGCTTTTTTTTTCTACATGAGATGGTGCATGATTATGCATGTAATCTGTACTTTTTTGAGATATCCAGCATGTGAAAGCCATAAACCATGTAATAGGAACTGCCATCAAAAATATAAAATCCAATATTGGTGATAAATCCCAAAATGCCCAAAGTCCGGTCAATACTGCTGCAAAAACTCCGGTTACTAATGTGGCTAAATGGTTACCAACATATCCCATAATTATTTTAAAATTTCATTATTTATAACAGTAATGCTAAAAATCATAAAATAATATAATTAAAAAGAAAAAAGAGCCGAGTTTATTCGTCTGCTTCAGTGGTAGCGACAGTTGCTTTTGGCATATCTGATTGTAAGATTTGGATTTTTTGCAATAGTTCAGTTCTTAGATCTCTTGCAACTCTTCTTACAGTTGGTCTTGGAACTCCAAGTTCATCAACCACTTTGGTGTAGATATCCTGCTTGTCGGTTACCCCTTTGTCAAGATAAGAATTAATCGCTTCTTTAATTATCGTGCTTTGGTTTGTACGATTCAACGAATTCTACATTTTAATTGTTCTATATAAGACTATAACTTTTGTAATTTCAAAATTGTCATTTTTGATTAATTCAAATAGTATAGATAAAACTAAAACAAAAAATTTCATAGTCCACAAAAATTAATTTTCTAACGAAAACCGTACAGAACGTTATGGATTTTTCAATAATGCTAAACTATCTGCAAGAATATTCCAAGTCATTTCCACAAAAGACTATTAAGATGTATTTACAGATTCATCCTAATGGCCACAGTGAATATTGAAACTAATTTAGGGAATATTTCATTTAAACTATTACCTGAACTTGCTCCAGAAACTGTAAGAAATTTTGAAAAATTAGCTAAAGACGGATTTTATGATGGAACTCTTTTTCACAGAGTCATCCCAGGATTTATGATTCAAGGGGGCGATCCTAATACAAAAACAGACAACAAAGGTTCGTGGGGAATGGGAGGACCAGGTTACAATATCAAGGCTGAATTTAGTTCAAGATCCCATTTGCGAGGCATAGTTTCCATGGCTAGATCGCAAGATCCAAACAGTGCAGGTTCACAATTCTTCATCGTTACCTCTGATAGTGCATTTTTAGATAGAGAATATACTGTGTTTGGTGAAGTAACTGAAGGAATGGATGTTGCAGACAAAATTGTAAATCTTGATAGAGATGGAAATGATTGTCCACTAGAAAAAACATCAATGATTCATGTTACAGTGGAATAAATGAAAATAATTGGAATATTTATCATAATTTTACTAGTATTAGTAATTCCTTCAGCAACTGCTCAAGAATTCAATATAGGAGAAAAAGCAAATCAAAAATTAGTTCAAGTAGAAATCGATATCGAAGGAAATATCCATGTTAAACATGTTGTAGGTTCCTCTACATCCACAAAACAAGTAGAATTGATTGATGGTGATATAGAAAATTTGCTTTTATTTGATAATGAAGGTAAGGAGCAAATGGTATCTGTAACAGGCAATAATGACTCTGTACTAATTTTCCCATCAGACAGTGATTCAATTATAGAATATGATTTAAAAAATGTACTTTTGCTTAAAGATAATTTATGGAGATGGGAGTTTAGATATTTACAAACAACAAATTTTCAAATTCCTGAAGAATTAGATTTGATTTTTTTAAATGATAGACCATTTTACTTGGATGAGAAAAAAGGATTTTCATGTCATGGTTGTCAATTAATTTTGGAATATGCAATAGATGAACCAAAAAATATCTTTGAAGTTAATTGGGAAGATAAAAAATTTCTAGTAGAAATTGGGACTTTGGCAAATATAGATAATTTTGAATTTAATCAACCTACAAAAGAAATTAGTTTTGATGTTAACGATAGTAATCAATTCTTTACCATAGTAATGCCATTGGAATTATTGTGGGGACCATATGCAATAATCCACAATGATAAGAGTATTCAATTTCAAGATCATAAAAATAATGGAACACATGTTTGGATTAACATGAGGCCTGACACAGTAGGTGAAACTATCATCACAGGAACCACAGTCATACCTGAATTTCCAATAATTGCACCATTAGCAATTGGATTTTTAATAATTATGATAATGCCATTTGTAAGAAAATTTAATCTCCCTTAGAGCCACAAGAACAAAAACCATATTCATCAATTCGAACATTACAAACTGCACATTTTTCACCATACTCCACTTCCCATGGTTCTTTTCCAAAAAGCTTGAAATGATCATCAATTTCTATTGGTATCTCTCTTTTCTTTTCCAATGATTTGTATAGTCATTTCAACTATACATACATTATCGGAGAATAGTCATGAAAATTGAATGTGGATGTCATTGTATAAAGTGCAAAAGTACTGATTTAGAATCAAATAGAATTGGAGAAGTTGAGAATGATGGGTATTTTGACATGCATCATACATGTAAACAATGCAATACACATTTTGATCATTTAGATGGGGAAATTTTTTCAAACTGTGAAAAATGTAAATATTTTTCTAGTTAGCTACTAAAGATTCCTGAACAAAATAGTGAGTACGATTTTCTTTAGAATTTTTCATTATTTCTTTGTTAGAAGCCATTTTAGCTAAAGATTTTGAAACATCTAATGGACTTGCCGCCCATCCATATTCTCTAAGTTGTTGAACAGTTTCAGTAACTGTTCTAGGAGAATCAAAAAATTTACTTGTTTCTAAAATTCTTAGTTTTGATTTAATTTCATGAGATGTGATATATTTTGGTTCATTAAATTCAGGTTCATATGCTTCAGCATCATCTAGATATTCCAATCCAA
Organism: Candidatus Nitrosopumilus sp. bin_7KS; assembly: GCF_054095835.1. Lineage (NCBI taxonomy): Archaea > Thermoproteati > Nitrososphaerota > Nitrososphaeria > Nitrosopumilales > Nitrosopumilaceae > Nitrosopumilus > Candidatus Nitrosopumilus sp. bin_7KS. Next base: position 3,538 of record NZ_JBSWSO010000001.1, read on the forward strand.
ACTGTGCCGGATGTTCTGCCTCAATTGGTGATTGAGCAGTATCTGTTTCATAAACAATTTTAGCTTGATTTTCAGGTAAATGCTGAGAAATATCATCAATGATTTCGCCTAATGTTTGATTATCAACATAGAAATCTCTAGAGTCGACCTCAATTTCATTTTCGCCTAGTTTGAGTTTAATTCTAGCCATACGATCATATCACCTATTTTTGATTTATTCTGGTAGCTCTAAGGAGCTTTAAGATTAGATCAAAACTTTTACACAATTTATTGGGATTTTTTCCCACTCAGGTTAAATGTAAATTTTCAAAAACTAGTCATGAAATCTTCAAAAAAAGCAGGCATAGTTGTTTTGTTTGTATTAGGCATGAGTATTTTTGGATATTCACAATATGCATCTGCTTCACAGATTGGAGTAAGCATTAGTCAAAGTGAATTATTAGATAAAAACGATGAAGGCTCAAACTATAATATTGAATTACAATTTGAAAATCCTTCATTGTTGATATTAACTGCAGGAGAAACAGAATTCTTTCTAATTTCAAACGATGAAATTATTGGAAAAGGTAATCTTGAATCATTTACTTTACAACCATTAGATAGTAGTTTTGTAAAGGGAACATTTCATACAGATATTAATTCTGATGAATCACCTTCAGTGAAGATTTCAGGAGTAATAAAATACGATCTACTAGTTACATCAATAGATGTTCCATTTGTTTACTATCCAACAGAAGAACAAGCAAGAGAATTTATACATCAAAATTAATTTCTCATCATATGCTTACTGTTTTTGGATCTACAGCACTAGATACCATTAGAACTCCAAAAAAAACATTAAAGAACGTTTTAGGTGGGGCAGCTACATTTGCAGCAATTTCAGCTAGTAATTTTGTAGATACAGGTCTAATTGCAGTAGTTGGAAAAGATTTTCCTAAAGAACATCATAAAATTTTATCAAAACATCTTGATTTACAAGGATTAACTATCAAAAAAGGAAAAACATTTCGTTACGATGGAAAATATGATAATACTCTTAGTACAAGGTCTACATTAAAAACAGAATTAAATGTGTTAGCAGATTTTAAAGCAACTGTACCTGAAGCGTATAAAAAATCTCAATTTGTATATCTTGCAAATAATGATCCAGAACAGAATACTTCTCTAATTAAAGAATTTGATAATGTTAAATTTTCCATGTGTGATACAATAGACTTTTGGATTTCTACTAAACGTGAGGCAGTAATTAAAATGATCAAGGCAGTTGATGCTGTTGTAATTAATGATGAAGAAGCTAAACTCCTAACAAAAGAATTCAACCTGATTAAATGTGCAAAGAAAATGATGCAATGGGGAGCAAAATATGTCATTATTAAGAAAGGTGAGCACGGTTCTTTGATGTTTTATGATGATGTAATTTTCCCAACTGCAGGATTCTCTCTAGAAGATGTTGTAGATCCTACAGGTGCAGGAGATTCATTTGCAGGTGCAATGATTGGATATCTTGCAAGTAAAAAATCTACAAAGATATCTGATATCAAAAAGGCTGTCATTTATGGAAATGTTTTAGGATCATTTGCTGTAGAGAAATATGGTCTTGATGGATTATTAAAAATAAAAAATGGTGATATTGCAAAACGTATCAAGACATATGAAAAAATGATTCGATTCTAAAAAGACTTAAGTTCAATTATTTCTCAAATTTATTTATCGTTGTCAGAAGAAAAAGATCGACTAGAGACAATATTCAAACTTCAAAAAGGACTATCAAGTATGATGAAACTGGATAGATATCCAAAAGATTCTGAAGGAAGAATTTCTGCTTTATGTACTGCCATAATGCATGAGGCAGTAGAACTACAAAGGACAACAAACTGGAAATGGTGGAAAACTCCTGTAGAATTTAACGAAGCCGAAGCAAGAGAGGAATTGATCGATATTTGGCATTTTGTTGTACAGGCTTCTCTAGAACTAAAACTTACACCTGATGATATTTTAGATGAATACAAAAAGAAAAATGAAATCAATCGTGAAAGACAAAGAACAGGCTATTAAAAAAATTAGAATTTTTTTAAAATTAATTCAATTTCAGTCACATTAATCAAATTTACAAGTTTCACATTATCTTGAAAATACTTTATTTCTGATTTTGAAACGGTGAGAAATGGATCAGGACTAGATGAATTAATTATTCTATTATTTTGATCAATTCCATTTTTATGAAGTTGAAATAACGAATGACCAGATTTATGTCCCCAGACATCTTTACCACATACAATTATGGTATTGACTTTATGATTTTTGTTTACATATTTAATAATAGAATCAATTCCTTTATTTTCAGAAAGTAATCTCCCTACAATTGATATTTTGTTTAGAATTTCAGAATTTGTAATATTTTTGAGTAAATCTATGCTTGAAAGAGTACAAATTGCTATCTTAGAATTAGGATTTCCAAGATAAAATTCTTCATTAATAGGTAAAATGACTTTACAAAGTTCTCCAATAGCCTCACCAATCACATTCACAATATTTCACGCATTGTTTTAGCAATAAATTCAATATTTTTTTGAGTTACATTTGGATGAATGGGTAAAGATAGCACATGTGAAGCTGCCCAATCAGTTACAGGTAATTTTATTTTGAGTTTGTAAAATGGTGTTTTATGAACAGGTGTAGGATAGTAGGATGCTGCACCTATTCCTTTATCATTTAATTTTTTTAAAAGTTTATCACGTTTATCAGTTGAAATTGTATATAGATACCAATTTACATTTTCATTTTTTCTTTCTTTTGGTAAAACAATATTAAGATCAGGGATCAATTTTGTTAAACATTGAGAATTATTTTTTCTAGATTTTAAAAATTTAGGAAGTTTTTTCATTTGTACAGTTGCTATTGCTGCATTTATTTCGGGCAATCTTAAATTTAGACCAAACACTCGAGTATCATATCCATGAACCATTCCATGATTTCTAATCATTAGCAGTTTATCTCTGAGATTTTTATTATTAGTTACAATAAAACCGCCTTCTCCAGCAGTCATTACTTTTGCAGGATACATACTGTAACATCCCATTTCAAAGAAAGTTCCAGTGTGTTTTCCTTTGTAAGTAGAACCTAATGATTGAGCAGAATCTTCTATGATAGGAATATTATATTTTTTAGATATTTCAGAAAGTCTTTCAATAAATGCTACATTTCCATACAGATGAACTGGGATTATTGCTCGTGTGTTTTTTGTAATTTTTTTTATTAAATCATCAGGATCTATAGTATAATTTTCTTTTAAGATATCAACAAAAACAGGTTTTGCTCCAGTTGCAACTACTGCATTTGCAGTTGCTACAAATGTAAATGAAGGGAGTAAAACTTCGTCTCCTTTTTTAATATCTAATGCATAAAGTGCTGCCTGTAATGCTGCTGTACCAGAATTTACTGCAATGGCATATTTTGATTTTACAAAAGATGCTACAGATTTTTCAAATTCCTGGACATGTTTTCCGCCTAAATTGGCAGCAGATGTTAATGCTCCATTTTTAAGAATTAACGTGACTAAATCTATCTCTTCTTTGCCTATAATAGGAATGTTAATTGCAATTTTCAACAATATTCTTGTTTATAACTAGTCTATAAATCTCAGCAAAGAAACATGAATTTTTATATTTCAAAATTTGGCAAACGGCATTATGAAGCCACGTCATCTTGAAAAAACTGATTCAGGCTACAAAGTATATCTGTACATTTTCTATGTCTGCGGATTCATCATGGTATCATCATTAGTTTTCGGAGTATATGTCACTACGATAGAATGGATGGAAAATGGAACATATGTTATGGGAGAAGCAATTCACAATACAACCATACCATTTGAAAATTTTGCAAGAGTGACCACTTGGATATTTTTCTCTACAATAATTGGATGGTATTGTGTTACAAGAATTGGATGGAGAAGAACTGCTGGTGATAAAATTGTCGGTACAAAAATGGCATTACTTCAATTAATGTTGCTAGGATTTTCAATAATTTCACTCTATGAAGTATTATACAATTTTACTGTGCTAAATGCACAAATGACTGCAGGTATTATCAATGGAATGGTTCCAGACATTGATAAATTGTCAGTTGCATATCCAGATCCTGATAGACCATGGAATTTAGTATTTGCAACCAAAGTTTTTCTTGCATCATTTATCATTAGCACTCATGGATTTTATCTCAGTATAAAACCTAGAAAAAATCTAGATGAATCCGAAATGGAATAGTTTGTTCTATATAGAATAATTTTCTGAAAAAAACTATATCAACTATGAATGGTAAATTTGTTCATGGGGTTATTTGGCTCTAGTAAAAATGAATTAAAATGTAAAAAATGTGGTACAGTCCTTCCAGATTCTGATAGATTAAAGAAACATCAAGAAAAAGCACATAATAAGAAAAAAGAAAAATGTAGAGCTTGTGGAGCTGAATTTGATTATTCAGAAGATTTAAGAAAACACAAAAAGAATTGTAAATGAAATTATTCAGACAATCCAGATTGATAATTTGGTTGTCTTTTCAGAGCTTTTTCAATTGCATCTAAATTTTTAATTTCATTTTTAGAATTCATTGATAAAGTATTGATCATTTCTGAGCCTAATTGGACTGATTGTTCTGGTAATGTTTCAAGAAATTTTTCAAGGGCTTTTTTATAATTTGAAATTAATTCTAAACCTTCTTCAAGAGTCATAAACAGTATGAAAATATGTTCTATTCAAACCTTCTAGATTGAAATTAGAACTTTGAATAACTTTATACGTTTACTTCTCAAAAGTTGTTTTGATTTGGATATTACAGAAAAAGTAGATTTGATTCAAAGACCACCAACTGAAGAAATAGTAACACAGGAAGAATTAATTGAACTATTCAAAACTAATTCATCTCCAAATCATTACATTGGTTTAGAAATTTCTGGTTTCTTGCATCTTGGCAGTCTAATTAGTACAGGTTTTAAAATTAATGATTTTGTGAAAGCTGGTGTAAAATGTAAGATTTTTCTGGCTGATTGGCATACTCTGATAAATGACAAACTAGGTGGGGATTGGGAAACAATTGCAAAAGTTTCAAAATATTATCAAGATGCTTTCAAATTAGTTTGTCCTGATGCAGAAATAATTTTAGGATCGAAACTGTATGAAGAAAAAACAGAATATTGGTCTGAGCTTGTAAAATTTACAAAACACATGTCAATTGCAAGAACAATGAGAACTTTAACTATAATGGGTAGATCAGAAGATGACAAAAAAATTGATGTTGCAAAATTACTTTACCCTGCAATGCAAGCAGTTGATATTCATTCTTTAGATGTAGATATTGCTCATGCTGGAATGGATCAGAGAAAAATCCACATGTTGGTTAGAGAAATATTTCCAAAAATGAAATGGAAAGTACCTGTTGCTGTTCATCATAAATTATTACCAGGACTTTCAAAACCTGCAGACTCTAGTGATGAGAAAATCGTAGGTAAAATGAGTAAATCTGATCCAAACTCAGGAGTGTTTATTCATAATACTGATGATGAAATAAGGAAAAAAATAAGCAAGGCATGGTGTGAAGAAGCAAATATTGAAAATAACCCATTATTAGAAATTTCAAAATCTGTAATTTTTCATGAATTTAATGAAATGAATGTAGAGAGACCTGAAAAATTTGGTGGAAATGTATCATATACTAATTACAATCAACTGGAAAGAGATTTTGCAGAAAAGAGATTACATCCTGGGGATTTGAAACAAACAGTTGGGAATTATTTAGTTAAGGTAGTTTCTCCAATTAGAGAAAAATTAAATCTTAGTGAAGAGTTGAATGATGCAATTAAGAAAAGCTTTTAGACTTTAAGATTAGGATTTGTCTGTTCTTCTAAATTATATTTTGATTTGTAACCTCTTGGGTTAATCATTAAATCTTTGTAAGTATAAGTTGATGAATTTCCAACAATCACAGTGCTAACCATGCCTAATTGATCTGAATGATTGGGTAAATTTTCTAAATCAGTCATTACTACAGTTTCAGATTCTCTAAATGCGCCTTTGATAATTGCAACAGGTGTAGTAGGTTTTCTATATTTTAAAAGAACTTTTCTTGTATCTTGTAATTGATGAATTCTTTTTTTACTGGCAGGATTATAAATTACAATTACAAAGTCACCCTGAGCTGCCGCTTCAACTCTTTTTGAAATAACTTCCCATGGAACCAGTAAATCACTCATACTAACAACTGCAAAATCAGTCATTAGAGGTGAGCCAATAATTGATGCGCATGAATTAAGTGCAGATACGCCAGGAACAATTTCCACTTGAAGACCATCTTTTGGATTCCAACCAGATTCAGCAAGTGTTTCATAGATTAATCCTGCCATTCCATAAATTCCAGGATCGCCACTTGATACTAGTGAAACAATTTTTCCAGATTTAGCAAGATCAATACATTGATGAGCTCTTTCCACTTCTTGTGTCATTGCATAACGATGAACAGTTTTTCCTTCAATAAGATCTTGTACTAAATTAACATAAGTTTCATATCCAACAATTGTGTCACTCTCACCAATCACTTCTTTTGCTCGAAACGTCATATGGTCATGATGGCCAGGTCCGACACCGACAATGTAGAGTTTACCAGTCAATTTTAAAAGAAATTTTTTATCAAGTAATTTATCCCTTTAGTGGATCTATTGGAATGGATCAATAAATGGACAGTTTACTATATGATCACTGTTAGTTGGTCTGGCAATACTAACTGAGAGTTTATCCTCTTTACTAAAAGAATCAATATCAGACCTTGTTTCTAGAATTTTTGCAGATTTTGCATCATTCCATTCAACCAGATAGATTCTCCACATAGGACTGTAATTTGCATCTCCAAGTGATGCTCCAGCAATTCCTGCTTGGAATCCCAATGGGCCAGAACCAATTATTCCATTTTTAAATTGGAACAAATCTACTGCGCCTGAATGAGCAATTAGATTTGCTGAACTGGGAGATGAGACAACGCCCATTGTTTCAGCAGGTCCTGATGGTGTTGCATCAGTTACAATATAGTAAATGGTTCTTCCATCAGGTCCCCAACCTCTATGAGCTACAAAAGTTACAGTCATTTCCTCTTCATTAATTTCAGTAATTTGACCACCACTGTAGGACATTTTATCAGAAATTTCTTTGTCTGAACGAACTTTCATTTGTCCATCAGGCCAAATAATTTGTGGAGTATTTAGCACAATTCCTGTTTCATTAAATTTAATTCGACCACCTTCTTCAGCTACAATTACATCTGCTACGGATTTAAATTCAATTTCTTTTTGACCAACTTTCCAAGTAACTTCAACAATAGAATTTAGTGCACTGTATTCTGATTTTTGTGATGGAGTGCTAGAAAATACTTCATTTTGGAATCCATATATCCCATTGCCCTTTACTCCATTTTTAAAAACATATAATTTTTGAAGTGCTTTTTCTGGTACATCTGCAAGAACTGGTGCAAATTCTACATTCCATTCTTGTTTATCTGAAATAGTTTTTGCATAATTTTTATCACTACCATCAGTTATGATGTAATGAATTTCATTTCCTTCATAGATTCCTTTGTGCATTGGAATTGTAGCAGGTACATTTGTTCGTGAAAGTAAATACGATGATTCATCTTTTTCAAACTCAATTTTTTGCATTATTACTTCAGTAGGTTGTCCTCTAATCCATCCATCTAGACTAACAGTAGATGTAAATTTTTTGGAATTTGGTGAATGTAATGCAAGAGCTGCTCCCGTAAACTCAAATGAACCTGAATTTTTTTGCAAATCAATTAATGATAAACCATAGATTGTTTTTCCATCAACTGTCCATGTAGGTTGGCCTTTTGATTCTTGTAAACTAATTTCATGTAAAACTACAATCTGTACAGGCTCACTTGAGGTAAATGTCATAGAACCGTCATAGATTGTTCCCTCATTTGGAGATAAAATCAATGCAAGTTGATGATTTTCATGTCCTTGACCAGGATCTTGTGATGATATTATAGTTTCAGTGAAATGGATTTTCTTTCTTGAACCTGCATCAACTAGTTGATCAGATGATGAGGATACAAAAATTATACCAATAGAAATAATTCCAATTATTAACAAAGATTGAAGTTTATTCAATAAATAATCTTGAGATTATTCCCTTAAATGATTTTGTCTTAATTGATTTTATCTAGTGCAAATTCATTATGCAAAGCTCGTACAGCTGCATTTGTATCAGAATTTTTTACAACGAATGCAAGATTAAGTTCAGATGATCCTTGAGTAATCATAGACACGTTTACTTTGTTTTTCTCAATTGCACCAAAAACTTTGGAGGCAACTCCAACAGTTCCTCTCATTCCTGAACCAATTAATGCAATTATTGCAACATCTGTAGTAACATCTAATTTTTTGATGATTTTTCCCAATAATTCCATCTCTAATGCACTAACTGCTTTATCAAGATCTGCATTTTTTACAACAATTGTAATACTTGATTCAGATGGATTCTGTGAGATCATCATTACATTAATTCCGGCTTTTGCTAACGTTGCAAATATTTTTGCTGCAGTACCTGGAGTTCCAACCATACTACCGCCTTGAACATCAATTAATCCGTTATTTCGTACATTACTTACGCACTTTACTGTATTTTTTACAGCTGAAGAAGTTGATGCGGAAACTAGGGTTCCTTCATTTTTGATATTAAAAGAATTTCTAATCTTCATTGGGATTTTCTTTGATATTAGAGGTTCAAAGGTTCGTGGATGTATTTGCTTTGCACCAAATAGAGCCATTTCAACTGCTTCAATATATGAAACTTCTTTGAGTAATTTTGCATTTTTTACAATTTTTGGATCTGCAGTCATTAAACCATCTACATCACTCATTAACCAAATCTCATCTGCTTTTATGCAAGAACCGATAATTGTTGCAGAATAATCAGAACCTCCTCTACCAAAGGTAGTAACATGACCATGTTGATCAGCACCAACAAACCCTCCAACAACAGGAATTGTTTTCTTTGAAAATAAAGCATCTACAGTCTTTGATACTCTCAATCGTGTTGTATCAATGAGTGGTTTAGATTCACCAAAATTAGAATCAGTAACGATTCCCACTTCTTTGCCAGTAAGAGGAACTGATTTTTTTCCTGAATCATTAATTGCTGATGAAACTAATTTTATTGACAATCTTTCTCCAAACGAAAATAGATAATCCATTGTTCTTGGGGTAACTTCACCTAGTAACACCATTCCATCAATTAGGGCAACAAGTTCATCAAAATCCTCATCATATTTTGAAAGTAATTTTTTTCTTATGTCAGATTTTTTTATCGTCTGTTTAGCTAATTGTTTATGTCTATTGGTAATTTTTGATGCGAGTTGTTCAGCTTTAGATTTATTTTCTTTTTTTATTGATTCTGAAATTTCTATCAAATCATCTGTAGTTCCACTAGTTGCAGAACATACTACAACAATTTGATTTTTCTTTGATAATTCATTAAGATGTTTAGCTACTGCTTGGATGTCTTTTGCGGCAGAAATTGATGTTCCACCATATTTTATTACAAGTCTCAATTCAAAATACCTGAACTAGTTAATCTTTAAATGCTTTAACTTTCGACGCGTGGAGCGAGGTAAAAGTGAATTCTACCTATATTTGCTACTTTAAATTCAATTCTAAGAGGCTTTGCGCTTGAAAACTCACATGTAATTGAGCCTGCATTGGAACCTACTGCTTTGACTACAGGATTTAGATATTCAAGACTGTATGTACCAACACTGTCTTCTTTTGAAGAAATTTCTTCAATTTCTTTATCATCTTTGTCTAGTTCAATTACAACTTCACCAGAATCACCTTTTCCAGAAAAGTCTCCTTTTGAATCAGAAGTTTGTATAGTAAGATAATCAGATACAACCTGTACATCACCAAGAATTTTGTCAAACTTTGATGAAGTTAAAACAATTTTTGAATCATAAGGAATTTTTGGTAATGGTGTATCAGTTGCAGAACTTTCAATTAATCGCATTTTGTATTTTTTATTTTTTCCAACTGTTACAAGCAACATGTTTTGTTCAGAGATACTAATCTCAATGCTATCTTTTTTGTCTGCTCTTTTGATAAGTTTTGAAAATTCATCTATTCTTACACCAAATTTAATATCACTATCACACTCATATTTTTCAAATGCAGAATTAGGCCATGAAATATCTATCAGAGCTACATGTGATGGATCCATTCCTCTAAAAGTAATTCCTTCAGCTGTTGCAACAAAAGTTGCTTCTTCAACAAGTGTAGATATTGCAGAAATGATAGCTTTTAGATCATCAGATCCACTTGTTTTTGCACCAAAAGTCAAATCAATTTTCTTCCCTTTATGTTCCAGTTAAACCTTATGTGTAATCACGCCAGGTGTATTTGCATTTTTGACAACGATAGAATCTTGTTGTAGGTTCATCTGCACTTCTAGTTTGAAACATCCAACCAACTGCTTCATCATGTCCACATTTTTCACAGTCTATCTTGACAGTTGGATTAGATTCTTCACCTTCATCTCCTTCAAATGCAAGTAATGAGAAATCTGGTTCTTCTTTAGCAGCAATTTTTTTTGTTGGTTTAGCTTTTTCTCCATCAGTATAACCACATTTAGAACATTGAAGGCCTGATCCACTATTTTTTAATTTGACCTCACATTTGGGGCAAAACTTCAATCTAATTTACCTTAATTTGAGAATGGAATAATTGATTAAATTCTTGAGCCATTTTGATGGCTGAATCTGTTGCTTTTTTAATTTCACCGAGTGGTTTTGAACTAGAATTAACTCTCATCCAACATTCATTGGTAAGAGGATGCTTTACAATAACTCCTGCAAAATCAGTAGAAGATGCTTTTAGCAGTTCATGTTGAATTATGTATAAAATTCCAATATCAGTTTCAGTAATTGAAAGGCTGATCTCTTTAGGCTCAGAACTGATCACTTGTGCATTCATGTATTCAGAAAAAGCACATATTGCGGATATAAATCATTATGAGCGGTAACAATGGGAGAAAGCAAGATTTCAGTAATAGAATTGGTAAAATCCAAGGATGAATACTCATCTGACGAAAATATCGAGATAAATGTCCAATTTTCAGTCGAAGGAGACATTAGAAATGCCTTCAATGAGGCAAATTGGACTAAAGCCTACAACAATAATGACGTCTCATTCAAAATGAAACATGGTATAAAATTGACATCAGGTGGACTAAGAAAAAAGGAGTTAGGACGGACCATTGATAGTTATAGAAAGGCATCAATATTTTGGACTCGAAATCCAAAGCTAGTCAATCCAATGAAAGATAGACGAATTTGGGTACAGATAGCCAAAAATTTTGAACCATTTATCAGATTATCAGAAGAAGAAGTCAGACAAGAATTATTTGACTTTAATGAAAAATTCGTATTCAAAGCATCAGACTTGGGTAAAGGAAAACACAAGATTGGAGCAGAAGCTTTTGCATCTTGGCAGAAACATGACTTTACAGAAACTGGAAATATCAAAAACAGCTCAAGTGAAATTGAAATTACAATCAATTAGGGATATAAGGAACTTTTTTGGGTAATAATTAATGGCAAAATACGATGGTCTGTTAGGACAACCAATACTTGAAGTTGAAGAACCTGATAAGGAAGGTGGAATAACCTTTATCTTCAAAGACAACAGGTTTATGTTCATAAAAGCAGTTGATGGAAAAATTGAGACCGTATCAATTCCAGAATAGGTGAATATGAATGGAAAAATTTGAAGCAATCAAAATGTTAGAACTTGTTAAAGTAGAAGATCCTGATGCAGACGGTGGAATGACTTTGTTTTTTCAAGAAGAGAAAACCTTGAAGATTAAAGTTGTAGATGGAAAATTAGTTTCAGAATTTGTTTAAACTAATTTCTTACATGTTTTTCATAAAATCCGATAGCTAATTCTTGTACTTCAGATTGAATTGAGCCTGGTCTTTCGTCTCGAATTTTTTTAATTGCATTCTTGGCTGAAAAATTTTTGTATTTTATAAAATAACAAGCAAGTATTGTTCCAGCTCTTCCCATTCCGGCTGCGCAATGAACCATTACTGCTTGATCATTTTTAATTTGTTCATTAATGAAATCAACTGCTGAATCTATTCTGTCCATATCAGGAGCTGTCAAATCAGGAGTTGGAACATGTAGATATCCAATATTTTTAACCCAGTCATCTGGTAATGATTGTTCAGTCATGGTTACAATTGATTTAACGCCTTGATTTAGAAGCCAATCAAATTCATCCAAACTTGTTGGAATACCTGAACCTGCTAATTTTTCTTCAATCAACCAAGAAAAGTTTGTAGGTTTTTTTGTAATTTTACCATGAACCTTTCTCCAAATATTACCAGGTTTACTCATGTTAAATTTATGATTGCTCTGTATTTTTAGTATTACGTAGTGTAATCATGATGCTACTGCACGAACAGGAGAACCTGTAGCATCTTTTAGCTTTAATGGAAGAATTGTAAAATTAAATTCCAAAGATTGTATTTTATTCATATTTGCCAAATTTTCTACGATCAAAATATTATTTTTAGACAATATGTGATGTACAGAAAATGATTCGTCTTTTCCAAGATCTATACTTGGGGAATCTATACCCACTAAATTGATTTTTTTGGATGCAAGATACTTTGCAGATGATGCATCTAATCCAGGATTTTCAGTAAAATAATTATTTTTTTTCAGATTTTTTTGCCAATCTGTAAAGAAAAAAATAGAAGAATGATTTGGGATTTTACCATTCTTTTTTTCAAATGATGTAATATCGGATTTAGTGATAGGAGTATTCTTTGATTTTTTGAGTTTGATTAGAATTGCTTTTCCAAAAAGCCTATCAAGGGGAATTTGATGAATTTTTAGTCCATTTTTAACAAAATGGTAAGGTGCATCCAGATGTGTTCCTGTATGTGAACTTAGGAATAACAGTTCAAGATTATATCCATCATGATCAATATCTGACCAATCAATGAATTGAGGAGTTGGAGATCCAGGGAAACTTGGAATGGATTCTGAGATTGTAAGTGACAAATCTATTGGTTTCACATCATCAAGACGTATTGGTGATTAATCAATTTTGAAGAATGAAAGGTTAAATACGGTCTGATGAAAAAAACCCTTGTGCCTACAGCGTATGTTCTATTAAATTCTGATTTAGGATCAGATGAATCAATCATCAGTGAAGTAAAACAAATTCTTACAAAAGAGGATGTAAAGTATGAGGTTCAAGGCGTATACGGCGTATACGATATTGTCCTAAAGTTAACTTCTGATGATGCTGAAAAATTACGTGGAATCATTACCAACAAAGTTAGAAAAATTAGCAAAGTTCAATCTACACTAACAATGATGGTAATAGAAGAACAAGAAAGCCTATAATTTCTTTATTGCATCAATTACTTTTAAAATCTGAGATTCAGTATTAAAAAAGTGTGGAGATACACGTACAATCTTTTGGTCCATAATTTCTCTTACTGCTAAAATGATATTTTGTTTTTCAAGTTTATCAACAACATGTTGTGAATCAATTCCTTTGATGTTAAATGAAACAATACTTGTTCTAACGTTTGGATCCTCTGGTCCATACAAAATAATATTTGAAATTTTTGATAGTTCTTCTCTCAAAATATTGGACAATTGTTGATTTTTCTTGCGAATGTTATTCATTCCAAATTTCAACAAATAGTTTGCAGATGATTCCAATCCAACAATTCCCACATAATTTCTAAATCCAGTTTGAAATTTATCTGGTAATTCTTTGTATGCTAACTTTGAATCATCATAAATAATTGCAGATTCACCACCAATTGTTTTGGGTTCTAGTAATTTACTAGAATTTCTTTTGCAATAGAACAATCCTGTGCCCATGGGACCGCAAAGCCATTTAGATCCATTAAATGACATAAAATCACATTTAATTTTTGAAACATCGATATCTCCAATACAACCTATACTTTGTGCACTATCAATGAAGAATGGAATTTTATTTTCAAGAATTTTTCCTATTTCTTCTACAGGAATAATTGCACCTGTATTATACAATACATGGCTAAGTGCAACTAGTTTTGTCTTATCATTAACAAGAGATTCTAAATCATCTAATTTAAAAAAACCATTATCGTCAATAGGTAAATTTTGAATAGAAATTTTTTCTTGTAACTTTATCCATGGATAAAAATTAGCATGGTGTTCGTGTGACATTCCACGAATTATCATATTAGAGTTATCGTCAAAAGACAATCCATTTGCTACAAAGTTAATTCCATCAGTAGTACTTTGGGTAAGCACTACTTCATCAGGTTGACAAGAAATGATTTTTGCAATAGTTTTTCGTACATTTTGCAGTTTTTCATTGACAAAAGGTTCTGACTCTTTTGAATCAGGGCCAATGGAATTGTATGTGATTAGAAATTCTTTCATAGCCTCAATACTTTGAGTAGGCATTAAAGAAACAGATGCGTTATTGAGATAGATTTTCTTTGAGATTGGAAAATCATCTGAAATGTCTTTAGATACCAAATTCATTATTATATCTGTAGATTGCTAATTTGGTGTTGGATAAAAATCCTGAGATAATTGTAGGTGATGATTTAACACAAATTCAAATTAAATTTGAACAAAACAATCCCAACATTGTTTTATGTTCAAAACCATTCCACAAAATGGAATTTCTTAATAGATTAATCAATTCAACTGAAGATCCAATAATTTTCATTGACATGGATTTGCTATACACTGGATATGTAGAATCTAAAATGATTCAAAAAAAAGAAAATCTAACAATATTTTGCCCAGATAAAACAGATTGGGACGAGAAACTCTCAGAAATTATTTCCAAAGTATCAAAAGATAGATTTTTGGTAATTATTGACTCCTTTAATGGAATCTACAATTTGTTTGATGATTTAGAATCAGCCATATTCATTAATTCGTGTATAATGTTACTGGCATCAATTGGAAATCATGTTAACTCATCTGTTGTGATAACTGGAATGGCACGAAAAAAAGAAAATGATGGCTGGATTCTTTCGCCTGGTGGGAGACACATCATTAAATCAGAAAAAACATGTGTCTATTTTCTTAGAAAAACTGAAAATGACTTGATAATTAGCACATTAGATCAAACAGATGGAAAAAATAAAGATCTAAGATAGCGATCAAAATTAAAACGCCGTTATAAAATATCAAACGGCGTTATACGGTGATATTTTTAGGTAAATTATATAAAGATCAAATCGACAATTAATTTCGTTATGCCAGTAGGAATTATTCCAGACATCAGCGAACAAATGTGTATCGGATGCGCACTATGTGTAGAAATCTGTACCACACTTGGACCAGATGTCCTTAGAGTAAAACCAGTTGAAGGCTGGAAAAGAGGTAAAGCATTTGTCTTCTACCCAGAAAGATGTATTTCAGATGGTGCATGCATTGGTGTATGCCCAACAAAAGCAATCTTTTGGATGAGACCAATGGACTTTACAGTTGGACAACCAGTTCCACTCTACAAGAACTCAGTCTTCGTCAAAGGTTGGACTGAATTAATCGATTAGATTAGTTCGTCAAATTTTAATTTCTTTTTATTATTTTAAATTTAAACAGCGCTTGCTGAATCATCTTTAATTTTTGGTTTTTTCTTTAACCAAAACATAGCTGCAAGGAACATTACACCTGGAACAAGAATAATTAAAATCATTAATTCATAATATATCGTTAGTCTTTGAGCAGGTTTTGCATGATAAGTTTCATGAGATATTTTTTCCGGATTATCATAAACTGTCGTAGTAAAATCAACAGAGCGTTGTTCTTTACTTTCAACATTTCCAAATACAGTAACACTTTCCTCAGCAAAAATTGATGGTGACTGAATTCCTTCAATTCTTACTATGATAGATCCAGAGTCACTAAAAATAAAATTTCTGTAATCTCCTCCAATTTGGCTGAGTCCTTCATCTCTAAAAATTTCTTGTCCATTTTGAAATATTACAAAACTGTATTTCATTTCTGCAAGGTTAGAATTTGTTTGTGGATCATAGAATTGATAGACAAATTGAATTTTTTCATGAGTTTTAATAACTGAAGGATCCCATGACAAATTTGCTTCTATTTTTCTGTCTGGTGTGTATTGTAACAAAGGAAATTTTAATTTTTTGCCAGTAGCATCGTGTGGATAATCAGGAATTTGTTTTTCTACAATTAAAATTCCTTCCATCCATGGATGAATTGTACAATAATAAGAAAATGTGCCAGAATCTTCAAACGTGTATGACCATGATTCACCTGGCATAAATCTGCCACTATCAAAAATTTGATTTGGTTTTCCAAAGTTGTCACTCATCCAACCAAACCTTCCAGAGCCTTCCCCACTGGTAACAGTATGACCTTCTTTGTCATCATTATACCAAGTTACAGTATCACCTACAGTAACAAACATTCGAGGTGGATCATACCATACTTCAGCCACTGTATTTAGTTCTGGATTGTAGGCCCCTATTGGAATATCAATAATGTATTCCTCAGCATATGCAAAAGATGTTGAAGTCAAAATCACTAAAAATAAAGAATACAATAAAAATTTCATATTTTATAATCGAAATTCAGTTAATTAAAAACAAGAGCTTATTTTCAATATTGGAAGTGATTATCTATTCAAAGAATTACTACAGGCACAATATATTCAAAAAGAGTGATATTCGTATATAAAAAACATAGAACAAAATGGCTATTTCATTTAATCTTAGTAAAAAATTCATTTTTCTGATAATGATTGTATCATTTGTTGCTCTTTCAATTACAGGGTTTCTAAGTTTCTATTATGCTGATCAAATTCTAGGAGAAAGAGTAGGTGATCAATTATTAGGAGAATCAACTGTAAGAGGTGAAACACTAAGGTTACTTTTTGAATCAAGAATTGAACAAAACAATATTCTTGCAAATGATCCTATGATTCAGTTATTAGTTTTGGAAATGAATCAAATTCCTAAAGACAAACTAAAAGAATCTCAAGAAAATAATCGTAGGGATTTTTTAATCCAAATTCAAGCATTCCAAGAATTGATTGGATATTCCATTGGATTTGAAGATACAAAAATTATTGGCAAGGATGGAAAAATGTTTTTTTCGCTTAGTAGAAATATAGAGGAAGATTTTGTTGAAGATAAATTATTTCAAAGAGGATTAAAAGAATCATTTATTGAATTTGAACCAGCCAAAATTGGTAAAAAAATAATTGTTGTTTCACCAATTTTTGCAGATGGTAGTAAAAAAGGTGATGAACCTATTGGAGTGATAATTTCTAAAATGAGAACAACTTCAATTGACAATGTGTTAGTTAATAGAAGTGGATTAGGAGAATCAGGTGAAGTATACATTGTGAACAATCAGTCAATTATGTTATCTGAATCTAGATTTGTTGAAGATGTGGTGTTCAAACAAAAAGTGGATAGCTTAGCCGTACAGAAATGTTTCAATGAAGGAGAAGAAATGGTAGGATTTTATGATGATTACAGAAATGTTCCAATTTATGGATCATCTTATTGTGCAGATGATTTAGGCATAGTTTTACTTGTAGAAATTGACCAAGCAGAAGTAGAAAAACCAATAGACATTCTTCAGAACAGGATATTCTATACTGGAATAGTAATTACCCTAGTAATGGGAATTGTTGCATTTGTAATATCAAAATCAATTTCAAGACCCCTCCTTAAATTAAAAAATGCTGCAAATAAAATTGCAAGTGGGGATTTTAAAGTAAGAACTAACATAACAACTGGTGACGAAATAGGAGAGTTATCACATGCATTTGATTCAATGGCTCAAAAGCTAGAAGAGTCATTGATTGAGATTAAAGAGAAAGAAGAAGTCATTAAACAGCAAGAAGACATTTTGTTAAAATTTTCTCAACATGAACAAAATGATTGTGTAGGTGTTGTTGATATAACAGACTCTACAAGAATATCATCTAAATTATCTGATGATGATGTTAGTAAAATGTATGAAATTTTCCTTAATTTCATGGCAAAAATTATTCGCAAACACAACGGAGAAGTAGTAAAAAATATTGGAGATGCTTTAATGTTCAGATTTGCAAATGTTGATCCAAAAAATGTTCAAGTGATGAAAAATATCGTAGAATGTTGTTTGAATATGATCGAATCTCACGATGAACTAAAAAAAGAACTCAATGCTGAAAATATAGACGAGTTAGATTACAAAATTAGTGCAACATATGGTTCTGTAAAAGTAGCTGAAAGTACTACTTCAAAGATTTCAGACATTTTTGGACCTACAGTGAATAAATGTTTTAAAATAAATTCACTTTGTCCAAAAAATAGCATAGTTATTGGTAGCAATCTGTATGAAATTTTAAAAGACTTTGATGAATATGAATTTGCACAATTCTGTTCTATTGAAATGAAGAAAAAATATGGTTATAGTATTTTTGAAGTTAAAAGAAAACAGAATTAGAAAAAATATTTTAATCAGAAAACAAGGGGTTTGAGGCTAAATTATTCAGAATTTTTTAAAGCAGCATGAACAAAATCAATTATTTTTAAATAATCTGTTCTTGGTTCTGTACTAATCATAAACAAGTCGTTAGAATTGATTGGAATACTAATCATGGTAACTATAGCGTATTCTGTAATTGATGATTGTTCGTTACCGAGTTTGTATGCTAAATTTGTATAAAGATCTCTTTTTTGCAATGCATAGTGAATTGACATTTTGACATTATCTCCCTCTAAAATTTTCTCAACATTTTCTCTGTGTCCACCTGCAATCATCTCACCCTTGCTATTTGCAACACCTGCAAATCTAACTTGAGGATCTAAATCAAGAACTTGCTTTGACAATTCATTATAATCTACTGTCATTTTTTATTACCGTCTGATTTCTTTTTGAAAAGTATTTCATCCTTTTCTTCTAATTCTTCTGTATAATCATCCATATCCAGTAAGAACTCTTCTTCATCAGAATACGCAGATTCAGCATGTTCACTAATATCTAATCCTATATCTTCAACTTCAGCTGAAACTCGAATACCTATAGTACGTTTTAACACTTGAAGGATTATCCAAGTTCCACCAAAGCCCATAGCAGCTGCTACACCAACACCTATTGCTTGAATCCAGAGTTGATCTGGATTTCCAAATAGTAATCCGTCTACCCCTCCAGGATTAATTGCAGTACTTGCAAAAATTCCTATAGCTAACGCACCAACAATACCTGCAACACCGTGAACAGAACTTACATCAAGTGCATCATCAATCTTTAATTTTTCTTTGAACAGTACTACACCAGAGTATGAGATTACACCTATTGCAATACCAATTACAAATGCATGTTCAGCACTAACAAATCCAGATGCAGGAGTAATTCCAGCAAGACCTGCAATTGCTCCATTAATTGTGGCTACAACTGATGGTTTTCCAGTTCTAATCCATGAAAGTCCTGCCCAAATCAAAGCAGATACAGATGAGGCCATGTGAGTCACAATTACAGTATTACCAGCAACACCACCTGTTGCAGAAAGTGCACTACCTGCGTTAAATCCAAACCATCCTAACCACAATAATGAAGAACCAAGAACAGCAAGAGGAATACTATGAGGAATCATAATTGCTGGTCCGTAGTGTCTTCTTCTACCAAGAACTAGTGCGGCAGCAAGAGCTGCCATTCCAACACTTGTATGAATTACAATACCACCAGCAAAGTCGACAACACCAAGTTCTGCTAACCAACCACCACCCCAAACCCAATGAACTAGAGGGTAATAGATTAGCATAGACCATGCTGCAATGAAAATGATAAATGAATTGAATTTCATTCTTTCAGCAATAGTTCCCGTAAGTAATAGAGGAGTAATTGCTGCAAACATTAGTTGGAATTTAACAAATAATACACCAGGAATTGTTGGAGCATATTGTTCCAATGGTGCATCAGATGGAACCCCTTTAAGAAATACCCAATCAAAATTTCCAATTAATCCTTCAGTTGAATCACCAAAGGAGACACTAAATCCAAAAATAAACCACATGACACTCAAAAGTGCCAAACCAAAAAAGATCTGCATGAAAATCGATGCTGCATTCTTTTTTCTTAAAAGTCCAGATTCAAAGAGACCTAATGCGGGGATCATTAGTAGCACAAGACTACCTGCGACAAGCATCCATGCTGTATCCCCAGAATCTAGAACCATGATAAAAAATCTGAATTTTAAATTAATAACAATGTCTAAATTTGATTATCATTTGATTATCATTTGATTATCAAAATCAGAAATTATATTTGTGTAAATTGCAATACAATAACTGAATGCTCAAAATAGAAGTCATACTTGGAGAAAACGACGTTATGGCAATTAGTGAAGGATTAAAAAAAATCGGAATTGGGGGTCTTACTGTATCCAAAGTAAGGGGAAGAGGAAAGAAACCAGGTCCAGAAATTCATGCATCAAAAGGAAGTGAAATTTTTGTGCCTCAATTCAGTGATAAATACAGATTAGAAGCAATAATTTCAGATGCAAATGAAGATGAAGTTGTAGGAATTATTAAACAAAAGGGCAGAGTTGGTAAAATCTTTGTTTCTCAAATTTTACGAGCAGTGGATATTGCTACAGGGGATGAAGGGGAAAACACAATCTAAGGACATGAACATAAATTCTATTCGTAAAAGTAAATTGTTTCACAGAGAAGAAATGCAGCACTTGGAATCTAAAGACATACTCAAAGTCGTCGTAATAGCAGGGATCATTGTTATACCACTACTTGTTGGTTTAGTTGTATGAAATTATCCAAAATTTCTATCGCCAAACTAGTTCTTGCAGCAGTTGGAATGACGTTGGTTGGATTAGCTTTGTTTAATGGCTACTATTAAAAATCGCCAAAATTATTTTCATAAATAATTGTAGGATTTTTTAGTTGTTTTTCTATTGTTGGTAATGATTTCATTATACAATAATTTACAAAATCACTAAATGATTTTATTCTATAATCATTACGCAAAGTTTCTTTGTTATCTTCATAAATTATTTGTAATTTATTCAAAGTAAATTTTTGTAATGGAACAAATCTACTTCGTTTAGGTAATTGTCTTAATTCTGAACTTGCTTCTGAAGTAAATTCAAGATCTTGTTTTCCATCAAGTGTTTCCATATCTACGACTTCTTCCATTTCAGAAACAAAGATTTTTCCACCATGTTTTGATGACAAGCCAGAATTTTTTGAAATCATTTCAACTACTTTTCTTGCATCTTTGTCAGAAACTACCATTTCGATTTTTGCTAATGGTACTGACTTTAATCCAGTTGAACCTACTCGAGAACCTTGAGACTCATCGTAAATATTACTGTCATCTAAATTTCGTTTATCAATGATGTAAGTTCCAACTATATTCAAATTCGTTTTAATGGTAGGGAAATTTTTTCTCTTAATTACAGCCTCTATCTTTTTCACGTTTAATATTCAAAAATAGGCATATTTATGAGAAATGATCATTATCATGCCTAAAAATTAGCATTTAGACATAATTATTTTTTAGAAAAGCCAAATTTTAATGCCCATCCTTGTTTTTTAGCAGGCTTCATAGAGAGATTATCTAGCATTGCATATGTTATAGTAAATCCATTTCCGATCATAGTAGCATCTTTTGTGTAATTTTCTTTGTTTGATACAAATTCATCAGCTAAATCTTTAATTTTTTTAGTCTTGAGATCAAACAATCGTATTTTTTTACCATTCTCAAGTTTAATTATCGCATCACCACTAAACCCCTGAATAGAAAAATTCTCAAAGAATCTAATCGTTCCACCTTCTTTAAGGATGATCTCAGAATCAAAAGTTAACTTTCCACCATAAAATAAAATTTCTCTTGCAGAAATTTTTACATCATCTTCAACATTCAAAACAATTACAGAATCAGCTTCAAGTGATACTGTATTTGCAATATTTTCTGCAATAATTTTTCCATTTAGTGCTGATATGTGAGTTCTATGTTCTTGAATTTGGAAAACTCCTACACGTATAGGATCTTCAATTTTAAATTTTCTTCCATAAACATTTCCAATAACAACATTACCATTATCTACAATTATTTTTGCACCATTATCAATTTTATATTTATTTTCTAGAGGATTAATGAATTTAAAATCCCCATTAGTCAAATGGATATTTGTCTGAAATTCTTCTGTCCACGAAGGGCTAGTAATACTCCCTTGCATAATAATAGGACCATCATAAGAAAAACTCCCTGCCATAAAATTTCCTTTAATTGATAGAGCACCGTTAGCTTTTCTTTCTAATTCAATTTCTCCAAGAGTTTTTGAACCAAATAATCTAGAAGCAGTTGTGTTTGAACTATTCAAAGCAGCTGCCCATTCTTGAGCAGTTTTCATTTCTTTGAATAGTTCTTGACCCAAAATCTGATTTTTTCTTCTTACATCGGCCTCAGTATCACCAGAATATACTTTGGAATTTTTTAATTTTTCATAATCTGTTTCAGGATATTTTTTACCAATTTTTAGATCATCGTATGCTTGTTTAATTTGAATAAATTGTTCGTTTTCACCTCCACGATCTGAATGAAATTGAAGAGCCAATCGTCTAAATGCATCTCTAATTTCTTTCTCAGTTGTACCTTCTGTAATTCCTAAGATATCATAATTGCTTTCTACCATATTCTATACCAATGATAATTTTTCAAATTCCTATACTTGTAGGTTATTAGGCATAGAATATCAAGGATATGAAAAAAATGAAAAAAAAGTCCAGATTTGACTATTTTACTACTAAAACAGGAACTGCAGTTTTATGCATTACATAATTAGATGTGCTTCCTAGAAATGCCTCTTTTGCACCACCCAATCCTCTTGCACCTATTACAATCATGTCAAATTTTCCATTCTTAGCAAATTTAACAATTTCAGAACCAGTATTTCCACCACCAGTTTTGTATTTGAAAACAGCACCCGCCTTTTGAGTTTTATTCATGGCAGGACCAATAGCTTTGACAGCTTTTCTTTGTGCTTCTTCTTTCATTTTTGCTGTATATTTGATTCCTGCTGCCATGGGCAAATGAAATACATAAAATCCTGTAATTTCTGCATCTCCACCTTTAGCAATTTCAATTGCTCTATCTAATCCTCTCATAGAATTTGATGAACCGTCAAGGGGAACTAGAATTTTTTTGAATTTGGCCATATGTTACAGCAAAATTTATTCAATATAAGAAACAATGATGATTTTCAATATTGGAATTGTTCATGCATACTAATCAAATATCTAACTTGATCTAATTAAAAATGAAAATATATTTTGATGATTTTATTTATGGTTCTATAGATGGAGCAGTTACAACTTTTGCGATAGTTGCAGGAGTTATGGGTGCATCATTACCTTCTGCAATAATCTTAATTCTAGGATTTGCAAATTTATTTGCTGATGGAGCTTCTATGGCTGCATCAAATTATCAAGCATCAAAAGCAAGAAATGAATTTGTACAAATGAAAAGAAAACAAGAAGAGTGGGAAATAGATAATTTAGAAGAACAAGAAAGGGAAGAAATCAGAAAAATTTACAGAGAAAAAGGTTTCAAGGATGAATTATTAGAAGATGTTGTAAGGATAATCACATCAAAAAGAAAGGTGTGGATAGATACAATGATGAAAGAAGAATTAGAATTAATTGAAGATGCTAAAAATCCCATTCATAGTTCTGTAAGTACATTTGTTGGTTTCAATCTTATTGGATTAATTCCATTAATTCCATTTATGATTTTTATGATAATAGGAATTGAATTGAATAAAGAAGCTTTTGCATATTCTATAGTAGGTGTTTGTGCTGCATTCTTTCTTGTTGGAATGATAAAAGGAAAGATTGTAAAAAAATCTATGATGCACTCTGGAATTAATACATTAATTATTGGCGGAATTGCTGCAATTATTGCATATTTAGTTGGTTATGGATTAAATTTTCTAATATCTTAGCATAATATCTGGATTTAATTGTCTCAAACTATGCATCTGCATACATTGAAACTTCCCAAGCTGTAGGAGTTTGTGCAAATGCAGTATATTCTTTGTATTTTAATTCGGAATATGCATCTAGAAAATCTTTTGTAAAAATATCAATTAAGAAATTTGAATCACTAGACAAAGAATCTAATGCACCTTTCAAAGATACAGGTAGAGAACCAATATTGTATTCTCGTTTCTTTTCTGTAGAAAGTTTGTAGACATTTTCTTCAACTGGATCGCCGGGATCTATTTTATTTTTAATTCCATCTAGTCCTGCAAGTAACAATGCAGCTTCTAAAAGATAGATATTTGCTGTTGGATCAGGTACACGATACTCAATTCTCTTACTTTTTTCTTGGTTTCGATTATACATTGGAACTCTAATAGCTGTAGAACGATTTGCTAATCCCCAACAAACATTGACTGGTGCTTCAAATCCAGGAACAAGACGTTTGTAAGAATTTGTAGTAGGATTTGAAATTGCACATAGAGCTGAAGCATGACTTAGAATTCCACCTACATAATATCTTCCAGTTTGACTCATTTGTGCAACATCATCATCTTTATCATACATTACATTTCTATTTTCATTCCATAAACTCTGATGAGTATGCATAGCAGATGCATTGTCACCAAAAATTGGTTTTGGCATAAAGGTTGCAACTTTATTTTTTCTTTTAGCTTTAACTTTTACTAAATTTTTAACTGCGATAACATTATCAGCCATCGTAATCATTTCATCATAAACTAAATTAATTTCACATTGACCAGAAGTTGCAACCTCATGATGTTCAGCTTCGATTCTTATTCCAAAATAATTGTATAAATCTTCACAAACATCTTTCCTAAAACCATTAAGAGTATCTTTTGGTTGTGATGGATAATATCCTTCCTTGATATCAATTGCAGTACTTACATTTCCTTTTGCCCATGGAGATTCTTTTGACTCAATTGAGTAGCCTGAGCCTCCACCAGAATGGGTTGCTGCGTACGGAGATGGATAAACATTGATTGCATCAAAAACAAAAAATTCTATTTCAGGACCCCAATTAGTGTGAGTTAATCCAAATTCTTTTAGTTTCTCAGATGCTTTGAAAGCTATACCTCTAGAATCTCTAGTGTATCTTGATTCTTTGTTTGTGCTTCCATCATAAAGATCACAAAACATTCTTGCATTTTTTCTATTACCTGGATCATAATCATTAGGAAGAATTTTGAATGAATTTGAATCAGGCATTAAAATCATATCAGAATTATTGACGGATTTGAAGCCAACTATTGAACTTGCATCTAATTTTTCAAGACCATTGACAAAACTATTTTCATCAATTGCATAGCTTGGCATTCCAACATTATGAAGCTCACCAAAAATATCTACAAACCAAAAGTCAATGAATGATATATTTTCATTTTGAATAGTCTGTAATACTTGATCTGAATTCAACTGACATTAATTGTAAATTAGTTTACTAATGTTATCTTGTAAGTTAGAGTTGTCAAGTTAGTCAGGTTAATTCTAAGATTCAGGATAATCTTCAGTTGGATGTGTTGCTTTGAAATTTTTCATTTCTTCATCAAAAAAGAATTTATCAGTAAGGGCAGGCTTCAAATCATCTAACCAAATTGCATTTTCATCATATTTGGCAAAGAATGGAACTTGAACCCAATCAGGATTTCTACCCTGTAAAAATCTCAATACAATTACTTTTTGATCACTCAGATTTGCAGTTCCAATAACATGGACTTTTCCTGGAGTTGCAGACATACTTGGTCCACGAACAGTTCTTGCTAATCCACTAACTGAAGAATATGCCTTTTTGAAAATTTGATAAGCTTTCACCAATGGGATTCCAAAGTAATGTTGAGCACCAGTATCTCTAACTACAAACATGTAGTATGGAATACATCCGAGTTGAACTTGTTTAGTCCACATTTTAGCCCACATTTCTGCATCATCGTTGATATGTGCTAGTATGGGAGATTGAGTTCTAATTTGTGCGCCTGTTTTTCTTACTTCTTTAATTGCATTTTTTACTGCATCAGTGGATAATTCATTCAAATGATTAAAGTGAGCCATAAATGCAAGATGCAAACCATTATCGGTAATTTTTTTGAAAACATCTAACATTTCTTGAGAATCTGAATCTGTCAAAAACTTGTATGGCCAATATGCTAATGCTTTTGTTCCAATTCTAATTGTTTTAAGATTTGGAAGTTTGGCATCAATTAAAGCATCAACATATTTTGAGAAAATTTTTGCTTTCATTATCATTGGATCTCCACCAGTAAAAAGCACATCAGAAATTTCTGGATGTTCTCTAACATATTGAACTAATTGCTCTCCTTCTTGCATTGCAAATTTCATCTCATCCATTCCAACAAATTGTGGCCATCTAAAACAAAAGCTACAATATGCATGACATGTTTGACTCTGACTAGGGAAAAAGAGACAAGTTTCTTTGTATTTGTGCTGCATTCCATAAAGTTTTGTTCCGTCTTTTAATGTTGGAACATTTAGTTCCATTTGACCTGCTGGATGTGGATTTAATTGTAAACGAATTTCATTTGCAATTGCAGTAATTTCTTTTTTATCTAAATTATTTTTTAAAGCAGTCTCCATTTTTTTATAATGTTCTGGTTTTAGCATTCCTTTTTGAGGAAATGTCAAGACAAAGATTGGATCATTTGGGATATTATTCCAATCAATTAATTGTTCAACAACATAATTATTTGCTTTAAATGGCAAAACATTACCTACAACTTCCATTTCAAATTGAGTTTCTTCACCAAGTTTTTGAATTTGTGGAAGAGTACGAAAATTTGATAATGTATATGATTTCAGTGATGGTGAATCACTCCATGCTGATTCTTGATAGGTCATTTTGTAAATAGTAACTTTACCCTTGTTAAAGGTTACAGAGTTTCTAGGCATAAATTTATCAATATTCTAAAATCGAGAATAAAATTACATTTAGAAATAATAATAGAGGTTACCTTTGTATTCTAGAATGGGAGAATGTGTTAGTTAATGGCCGAGGATGAAATAATAGGTGCAGTAGCCGGACAAGCAAGCGAATTTCAAAGTGTTACTGAACTAATAGCATCATCAGAAGCTTTACAGACCGCATTCACAATTCTTGTAATTGGAATTATTGGCATTACTCTAGTTTATCGAGTATTTTCAAAATGGGTTTTATCTCAAAAATTTAGTTACGTTAGACCTCATCTTTCAAGATTTGTCAGAGTTGGAGTTTTACCATTTTTTGCAATTATTTTAATCACCAGCATGAATGCATATATTCAATCTTTTGATTTGTTTGACAATGTCATAATCCCAGATTTGCAAAATAACTTGTCAAATATACCAGAAAATTTTGTTACCAGTGATAATTTATCTTCAGCTGGAACATTTGCAAAAATTCTCAATACCATCAATATTCTAGTAATAGGATATTCAATAGCGCACCTTATACCAATTATCATAAGTAAACGTGAAAAATCAAATTTGGAAAAAGAAGATTTTGAATCTTGGAAGGACATGAGAGGGTTTCTTGATGATAAAAATGATTTATTTCACAGATGTTTTCAATGGGTTCCTCCAAAAAATACTCCTGAAGATATTTCAGATGAGGAATTTTTAAAAAATCTCAAAACAGAGGATGGTAAAAAATTTTTAGAAGAATTCAGAACCACTAAAGGACTGCCAATTGGAAGTTATCAACAATTAGTAAAGAATCCATTTGAAGAATGGAAACAATCCGAGAGAGAGAAATATCTTGATTATTTTGAAAAATGTATTTCTGGAAATAATCAATCTGGAAAAAAACTCAGACTTGGGCAATCAGATGAAGAAATTTATCCAATAGATACTTGGAGAGAAGAAAAGAGATTAGAATCATATGAACCAATTGTTGCTGGTGGAAGACCACCGGGTTATGCAACACGAAAGAGAAAAAATCTTCCAAAATCAATTAGTCAGATACTACCACTAGGGATTTTTGTTGCAGTAGTTATTGGTGTAGTTAGTTGGTGGGGTGTTGATCTCTTTGTACTTGCTACTGCTACAGGCGGATTAGCAATTGGTGTTGGGTTAGCATTACAAGAAACAATGCAGAACTATTTTGCATATATTCTGATTAGAAAGGACAAAATATTTGCAGAAGGTGAACGAATCAAATTAGATACTGGTTATAATGGATATGTACATAAAATTACTCCTAGAGTCACGTACATTAGAGATGCACTAAATGAGTCCTTTGCAGTAATTCCAACAAGACAGCTTGTAAATGCACAGATCATCAACTATTCAAAAGAGATCAAAATGGTTCCTGCAATGGTTAAAGTTGGAGTTTCATACCTTAATGATCCTAAACAAGTTTCAGCAATACTTGTAAAAATTGGAAAACGTGTAATGAAAGAATCAGTAGATAGCAAAGGCAGGCATCTTGTAACTCAATTAAGATGTCCGTATGTGGAAGAAAACAAACCTAGTTGTGGGTGTGATAAAGATATTCATGTAGATATCAATCAACCAGTTGTCAGATTTAATAATTTTAATGATTCTTCATTAGATTTTTCATTATGGCTTTACGTTAGAGACTATGGTTCACAATTCAAAGCTAAAACAGAAATGAGGATAATTATGTATGAGGAATTTAAAAAATATGACATTAGAATTCCATGGCCTATTAGAACTGTATATCAAGGAGATGAAAAACGTGAGCAAGAAGAGATTGATCAGCTCAGTGAACAAAGGGATGGTGTTATTGATGAATATGGTATTGGAGACATTGGTCGTGGAAGTGGAGAAGACTAAAATTCTCAAAACTTAAGAATCCCAATAAATCACATTTCTTTGTTGAATAATTTATCAGTAATTGCAGGTAAATCATCTGAAGATGTAGCTAAAAAACTATCTAGAAAAATAAAGGCAAATTTTGTAAAATCACAAGTAAGAATTTTTGAGGATGGAGAAAGCAAGATTACTCTCAGCGGAAAAATATCAAAGAAAAAATCTATTGTTGTACAATCAATTTATCCTCCAGTTGATACAAATCTACTCCAAGCATTATCACTTATTTCAAAAGCTAAAGAGACATCATCTGAAGTAATTGCTGTAATTCCATATATGGGATATGCAAGACAAGATAGAGAATTTTTACCAGGAGAAATTGTAACAATGAAAGTTCTTGGCAAGCTGTTCAAAGGTGCAGGTGCATCAAAAATTATTGCTGTTGATATTCACAGTATGGTTGGATTCAAATATTTTTCCATTAAAACAAAGAATGTTTCTGCAATTCCAGAACTCGTGCGATATTTCAAAAAATTGAGCCTAGATAATCCACTTGTCGTATCCCCAGATCAAGGAGGAAAAGAAAGAGCAAAGGAATTTGCAAAGGAATTAGGCTCAGAATACATTGCTTTAGAGAAAAAAAGAGATAGAAAAACAGGTAAAGTTCAGATTAAAACAAAGAATTTAGAAGAAGTTGCAAATAGAGATTTGATATTAGTTGATGATATGATTAGTACTGGAGGAAGTATTGTGAAAGCTACTCAATTTCTTAAAAAACAAAAATGTAAAAAAGTGTATGTTGCATGTACTCATGCACTTTTAATGAATGATGCAGAAAAAAGAATTAGAAAATCAGGAGTTACTAAAATTATTAGTGCAAATACAATTCCAGGTAAAACATCTGTTGTAGATATTTCTAATACTATTGCAAAGGCAATTTAATTATGCCAGAAAGTTTTTTTGTTCTATCTAAAGATTATCTAGAACTTGCAATAGATGAGATCACAGCAATAGCAAAAATGTATGATAGATTTTCTAAAATCAAAGTAATTTCCAATCTGGTAATCGTGCAATCTAAAACAAATGTAAATGAAATAACAAAACGTGCTACTTTTGTAAAAACTTCAGGACAGATTTTACGAAAAATGTCTGGGTTATTTCTAGATGAAGAAAATGTCGGAGTTTTAAAAAATGCAAAAAGTTTTGTTTGCAGAGTCATTAATTTATCACCAAATCAATTCAACGTTCCAGAATTAGAGAGTTCTATGGGAGATATGATATCAAAATTTTCTCATGCAAAAGTAAATTTAGAAAATCCAGATATTACAGTATATTTGATTTTTACAAATGATGAAAACTTTTTTGGATTTTCAAAACGATCTAAAGGACAGGTAAGACCAAAAAAGATCAAGAAATACCCTCATGAATTGGATTGGAAGCTGACCAGAGTCATGATTAATCTGATTGGAATGAAAAAAGGAGAGACCGTTTGCGATCCATTTTGTGGAACAGGTACTACACTACTTGAGGCAGAATCAATGGGAATTCATGCAATTGGATTGGATTTTGATGAAAAAATGTGTGAAATTGCTAAGAAAAATCTCAAAGTGAATAATTATCATTCAAATGTGATAAATTCAGAATTTCATGAATTATCAAAAATATCAGACAAATTTGATGGAATTGTAACTGATTTACCATATGGAACAGCCTCAAAAACATCAGAAAAACCCCAAGAAATATTGAAGAAATTTTTCTCAATACTGCCTACACGAAAAAGAGTTGCAATTATGTACAAAAAAGAAATGGACTTTAACTCAAAATTAAGTGGATTAAAAAAATACCATATCTATAGGCATAAAAGCTTGACAAGAACAATTCTGATAAAATGAAACTTGTATTCCTAGGTACTTCTGCTGCCCAACCCACTGAAAATAGAGGGTTGTCATGTATTTGTTTAGAAAGAGATGGTGAGATCTTAATGTTTGATGCAGGTGAAGCTGCCCAAATATCATTTATGAAATCAGGTTTGGGTTGGAATAAAAAAATGAAGTTGTTTGTTACGCATATGCATGGAGATCATTGTGTAGGAATTTTAGGATTATTACAAACCATGTCAATGCAAAATAGAACTGAAACATTAGAAATTTTTGGACCAAATGGAATTGAAGAGTTTATTGCAGCAAACATCAAAGTGTTAAATTTTGGATTATCATTTTCTGTATTAATCACTACCATTAAAGAAGGAAAAGTATTCGAAGATGAAAAATTTTCTATTTACGTGTGTAAAGCAAATCATTCAGTAACTGCTTTTTCATATTTGTTTGAAGAAAAAGATAAACCGGGACGATTCAATCTTGAAAAAGCTAAACAATTAGGAATTCCTGAAGGAAAATTATGGAGTGATTTACAAAAAGGTCAGGATATTACAATTAATGATAAAATAATAAAGCCAGATCAAGTATTGGGAGAAAAACGTCCAGGTAAAAAAATTGGAATTTCTGGCGATACAATGCCTACTAAAGAATTAGAAAAATTTTTTGATAATTGTGATTATTTGGTATTTGATTCAACATTTTTAGAAGAAGAAAGAGATAGAGCAAGGGATACGTGTCATTCTACTGCAAGACAAGCAGCAACATTAGGAAAAAATGCTAAAGTAAAAAATTTAGTTTTAACACATTTTTCAGCTAGATACAAAGATGAAAAAGGACATTTAAAAGAAGCTAAA
The DNA here is from genome assembly GCF_054095835.1 of Candidatus Nitrosopumilus sp. bin_7KS. Lineage (NCBI taxonomy): Archaea > Thermoproteati > Nitrososphaerota > Nitrososphaeria > Nitrosopumilales > Nitrosopumilaceae > Nitrosopumilus > Candidatus Nitrosopumilus sp. bin_7KS. Next base: position 35,165 of record NZ_JBSWSO010000001.1, read on the forward strand.
GAAATTCATGATTCAGTAATCACTGCAAAGGATCTCTTAGAGATAGAAATTAAATAAAATGTTTGAATCAATTAGTGATCAAATTAAAAATTATAAAAAAATTGTTTTTGTTACGGGGGCTGGGATTTCACAAGAAAGTGGAATCCCTACATTTAGAGGAAATGATGGATTATGGCGTAGTTATGATCCAATGAAGCTTGCAACTATTGATGCATTTTATGAGAATCCTAAACTGGTATGGGAGTGGTATAACGATAGAAGGAGCAATATTTTTCAGGCACAGCCAAATCCAGGACATAATGCAATATCTGAACTTGAAAAGTATGCTCAAGTTGTGGTTCTAACACAAAATATTGATGGATTGCACAAAAAAGCTGGAAGTTCAAATGTTTTAGAATTGCATGGGAGTATTGTAAAGATCAAATGTTCTGTTTGCGATTATAATGAAGATATTTTAACTGAAATTTCTGATCTTCCACCTCTTTGTAAATGTGGAAATATACTAAGACCTGATGTAGTATGGTTTGGAGAACCACTACCACAAGATGTATGGCAAAATGCTATTGAATTTGCAAGTGAGTGTGATTTGATGGTCATAGTCGGAACATCACTTGTAGTATCTCCAGCAAATACACTTCCACTATATGCAAAACAAAATAATGCAACACTAATTGAAATAAATCCGGAAAATACAGAGATGTCAGAAGAAATGGATGAAATAATTAGAAATACAAGTGTAGAAATTCTACCAAAATTAGTTTCATTATTTAAAAAATAAATTATGGCTGAGAAAAGATACCGTTAATTTTGGTATCAGAAGAATCTCCTGGATTGTAAACTGATGAAATAATTGTTCCATAATCTTCATGCTCTACAACCATATCTACATAATATGGAATTCCTGTTGCATCATTTACATTAGTATCAAACTTTGAGGTAAAGAAAGTACCAGAAAAAATTTCTTTGTCATCAGTTCTAATAATCACATTAACACTTTTTGTTTTTCCACTTGTATCAACATATTGAAGTAAAATATTATCATCTAATTGTTGTTTGGTAGATAAAGAAAGAGTTTCTGATATTTTTGAAACAGTATTTTGAGATGAAATATTGTTATCAGATAAATGACTGTTAGTATCAGAATTTGAATTACCATTAAAAATATTTTGGATTGACTCTATTGGATTAAAATTTGAAATTTCATCTTGGATAGTTTTTTGAGATGATTCTTTTACTTCAGAGATTTCATTGGATATTTTATCTCCAGTATCACTTAATTCATTGGATATTGATTCACTAGTTTTATCTACGATTTTATCTATTGATGAATCAATTCTTTGTTCTACTGAATCAGATGCCTTTGAACCAAAAATATCAACATCATTTTTCAGAGAATCAAGCACAGTTGCAGAAGTCGTAGGAAACAAGTTATCAATTTCATTTGAAAAAATCATCCCACCCAAAATTACAATGCCTGCAATTATGCCTAGTTTAATGAACATTACACAATAGTTCAAAAAAACGGATTTTACATTCAAACTGAAAAAAATAGTCAAAAATGAGTTAATTTTCTTAGCTAATTTTCCAAGATTTAGTCAGAAATCCAATCAATTATTCCATCAATGTTTGATGAATTCAGGATTACCTTAATTGGTCCAAGGGGGGATTCTTCTGCCTCATCGCATATTGCAACTTGATCTACAAAAGCTGCTTGCTTATTTAGAAAAAACCAAGTACTATTTCCTTCTAAATTATTTTCCAAATTACGTGTATAACTTTTTTGAGACTGTGTAGAAACAATTGATTCATAAATTTTTTCTAAAGATCTTAATTCATTTGATTGAGCTTTAATTGAAAAATTTTCATTTTTAATATTTGAGTGTGGAAAAATATTAGAAATTGCTTGTATAACTTTATCAGGATCTTCTGATAAGTTTACTGGGCAGACCATTTCAATTTTACAATTAATGTTTGGAATTTTCATTCTAACCATTTTTGAATGATTTTAAAAGTTTGTTCAATTAATTCTTCTTTTGTTTTACCGACATTAGATATTGCATTATCAGAAAGTGCAATAGAATTGCTTACACCAACTCCTAATTCACGATTATCTCTTTCTTCGAAATGTTGTTTTGTTTGAGGATCATCTGATCTTCCCCTTTTTTGTAAGAAATTGAATCTGGTATCAGTAGAGGCATGAACGGCTAATAATTTTACTGTGCCATATTTTTTCAATACTTGAATTTCATCATTGGATCTGACTCCATCAATTAAAATTACATTTGAGGTTGAAGATTCAATTTGTGGTTTAACTAATTCAGCTATTGCGCCAGGACCATTTTTTTCTCTTAATTCAAGCATTAATTTTCCTAAATTTTCTCTAGTGGATTCTAAATTTCTTTTTTTAGCTTCTTCTCTAACAGTATTTCCCATATTGATTATTTCGTATCCTTTAGATTGTAATCCTTCTGCAATGGTAGATTTACCTGCTCCGGGCATTCCTGTTAAACATACAATTAGTTTTGTCAACATATATCAAAAAAAAGGCTCGTCTATGAAGCTACCGGAAATTATTATAAACATCCTTCAAAAAATATTATGATGCGTGTTTTTGTGGCAATAGAAATTTCAAATAACAATACAATTAATGCAATTAAAGAATTTCAGAAAGGGGTCAATATCGATGCTAACCCAGTAGAATTGAAAAACTTACATTTTACTTTACAATTTTTAGGGGAAATTTCAGAGGAAATTACTCAAAAAATTATCCAATCTCTTAAAACAATTGAATTTTCAAGTTTTGATGTCAATCTAAAAGAAATTGGAGTATTTCCTAAGCCCAAATTTCCAAGAGTGATTTGGATTGGAACAGATGAGATTGGAGGAAATATGTTAATTCAGCTATCTAAAAAAGTAGAAAAAGTGTTAGAACCACTGGGATTTTTTTCAGATAAACCATTCAAACCTCATATCACAGTATTTAGAATTAAAAAGAAGATTGGAGACATATCAGGAGAAATGAAAAATTATAAAATGATAAATTTTGGAATTCAAAAAGTATCTAATATAAAATTGAAAAAAAGTGTTCTTACAACAAATGGACCAGTTTATTCAGATTTAATGGAGGTTGCTGCAAAAAAATGAATCCAATAATTTCTAAAGTTTCTAAAACTGTAATTCCTTCAAAAACAATTGAAAAATCAAAGAAGCAAATTGGAGAAACAGCTTTTAGATTGGTTGAAAAAGAAATTAAAAAATATTTGGAAGTGGAGGAATTAGAATTTGGCGGATCATTTGCTAAAGGAACTTGGTTAAGCAAAGATGCAGATGTGGATATATTCATAAAATTTAAAAAAAATGTATCTGAAGAAAAATTTGAGAAAATTTCCAAGAAAATTGGGTTTGATTCATTGAAAAAATATTCTCCTTATGTTAGATATTCTCAGCATCCATATGTTGAGGCTAAAATAAAAAATACTAAGATCAATGTTGTACCATGTTATGATGTAAAGATTGGAGAATGGAAAAGTGCTGCAGATAGATCACCATTTCATACAAAATTTATGGAAAAATCATTAACGCCAAAAATGAGAAACGAGGTACGAGTTTTGAAGACGTTTCTAAAATCAAATGGAATTTATGGTGCAGAAATAGCAAAACAAGGATTCAGTGGATATATTTCTGAAGTTTTGATTTTAGAATTTGGAAGTTTTGAAAATCTAATAAAATCAATTTCAAAAATTAATGAAAATCAAATCATTGGAAAAACAACTAAAAAATTTGATACATCAATTGTAGTGATTGATCCCATAGACAGTAATCGAAATTTAGCTGCTGCCATTTCTGATGAAAATATTGGAAAGTTTATTCTTATTTCAAGGGCATTTAAAGAAAAACCAAGTTTAGAATTTTTCAAGATTAGAAAACCAAGAACATCAAATAAATTTTGGAATAATTTATTGGTTGTAAAATTTAATTTCAAAGCTAGGAGTCCAGATATTATCTGGGGGCAAATTAAAAGAGCAACCTCAACATTGTCCACTCAGTTAGAACTAGGAGGATTTACTGTATTGAGAAGTAAATCCCACACAGATCAGCAAAAAGAAGCCTATCTTTTCTTCTTTTTAGAGTCTATCAAAATCAATGAAATTTATTCCAAAAGTGGACCTGAATTTTTCAGAGAAGATAGCACACATAGTTTCATTGCTAAAAATCTCAAAAATGCAGAATTAGTATGGGTTGGAAATAATAAAAAAATTATTTCCTTAGAAAAAAGAATTCATACTGATGCAGTAAATTTTATGAAAGAATTTTTGAAGAAAAATCTTCAAGTAGGCATACCAAAAGGTCTTCAAAGTGATTTTAAACAGGGTTTCAAAATATCCGTAGGAAACAAAAATCTAAGCAAATCAATTAAAGAGGAAGCAGGTGAATTAATTTCAGTAGATGGCACACTCCTTCATTTCAATTAAAAAATTTTTAGAAAAACCATATTCAAACATTATTGGATATCCAAATGCAACTAGTCGTCAAATTAAATCAAGAATAAATGAATTAGAAAAATTAAAAATTAAATCAATTTCCTTAACAGGTCCTACTACACTTGGAAATTTAGCAATTTTAGGAAAAGGATATGTTGGTGTTGTAGTAATTGCAAAGAAAGGCAACAAAGAAGTTGCCCTAAAAATTAGAAGAACCGATTCTCCAAGAAAAGATATGAAAAATGAAGCAGTATTATTAAAATTAGTTAATTCAGTTAAAGTGGGTCCAAAAATGATTGATGTCAGCAAAAATTTCTTAGTTATGGAATATCTCGAAGGGGAAAAATTCAGTAATTGGATTGAAATGTTAAAAGGGGTTGGAAGTGCAAAAAAATTAAAATCAACAATAAAAAGTGTATTAGAAGATTGTTATAGATTAGACCAAATTGGATTTGATCATGGTGAATTAAGCAATATTTCAAAACATGTTATTGTAGGTAAAACAAAATCTTCGCTAATTGATTTTGAAAGTTCAAGTACGAAGAGAAGACCATCTAATGTTACATCAATAACTCAGGCCTTTTTCATCGGATCTGGAATTTCCAAAAAGACTCAAAAAATTTACAAAAATTCATCCAAAGAAAAAATCATCGGGGCACTCAAATCATACAAACAAGAAAAATCTAAAGAAAATTTTGAAAAATTACTCAAAATTTTAAAATTATAATGGGATCGGCAGGATTTGAACCTGCGACCACTAGTCCCCCAGACTAGTATCATACCAAGCTAGACTACGATCCCTCGCTTCAGAGGCACAAAATGAAATTATTAAATCGTCCTATTGATAAATAGAATTAATGAAACTTTGCAATATTTGTCATAAGATTTCTGCTACAGATCAAGATCATCTTGATTGTGTTCAAAGAAGAAGTATTGAAACAGAGGCTGAAGATTTTAAAAATAATATTCCAGAAAAACTCAATCTTTCAAAAAATACTCAAGAAATAGATGTAGGGGTTAAAGCAATTTTAGAGCATCTTTCAAAAAGTAAAGATTCAGATGAATAAACTAAAACCATTTTTCTAGTCTTTCTTTTTCAAATTCTATCTTTTTAGAAAGATTATCAGAAGTTGATTCTGTGAGATTCGTCAATGGTTTTGATTGTGAAAACATATCAATTTCAATTACAGATGCGGTATCTCTGCCAGACTCAATAAAACAACCTCCTTTTCCATCAAACAATGCAGATTCTTCTTTGGACTGGATTTTTGAAATAATATTTTGTGCTACTGTAATACCTTCTCCTTCTGCAAAAATTCCAGCTTTTGGAACTGCCATTTTTTCTGCAACAGTTAAACTAGTTACATCACCTACTGCAAAGACATTTTCAATTGGAGTTTTACAATCTCTATCAATTGGAATAAATCCAGATTCTTTAGCTAATCCAGAATCATAAATTACTTTAGGAGCAATATGTGGGGGAATAGCTAAAAGTATATCAAAATCAGCTTCACTGTCTTCAAAAATTAATTTTTTAGATTCAACAGATTTTATTTTACAAGAATTATGAAAAATAATTTGTTCTGAATTTACTAGTTCAAGAATTTGTTTACTAACTTCAGGTCCAGCAGCTGGTAAAGTAATAGGGGCAGGACTGTAAAAATCAATTTGTACAGAATTGCGAATTCCTCGTTTTCGAAGCATAGAATCAATCAATAAACTAGCCTCAAATGGTGCTGGAGGACATTTGTAAGGCATTCCCATTATAGAAATTGCAATTTTTCCAGATTCAATACTTTCAAGTTTCTCCCGTATTTGTAAAAGTTGATTGTGATCATAAAGATTGAATCCATTTTGTTCCAATCCAGGAATTTTTTGAGGAGCTAATACTGCACCCATTGAAATAATTAGAAAATCAAATGAAATTTGTTTAGTTTTTGTTTTTACATTCTTATTTTCAAAATTAATTGATAAAATTTCATCTTTAACAAAATCAATTTCTTTCTTTTGTAGTTCGTTTAATGATCCTGTTGAATTTTCAAAAGTACGTGTTCCATTTATGATCCATAGCTTTGCAAATCCTACCATAAACCAGTCTTTTTTATCAATTACAGTAATTTTTACTTGTGATGATGGTAACGTGTTTCTTAATTCATTTGCAGCTGAGAGTCCACCAAAACCTCCACCTAAAATTACAACATGCGGAATATTGGCCAACTTAAAGTGCTTGAGTAGTAGGTCGTATCAAAATCTCATTTACATTAACATGTGGCGGAGAATCAACTGCATACAAAATTGCATTTGCAATATCCTCTGCTTGTAAAGATTCCATCTTCTTTGCGTTTTCAACAAATCCTTGCAAAGATTCATCAGTAATTGTATCATTTAGTTCCGTTGCAACAACTCCTGGTTCAATACTAGTTACTCTAATGTTAGAACGAACACTGAATTCTTGTCTTAATCCTTCAGTAAATGCTGCAACAGCATATTTAGTTGCACAATAAACACTACCTCCAGCAAAAACTATTCTTCCTGCTACAGATGATAGATTAACTATATGACCTGATTTCTTTTCTTTCATATGTGAAATTACCGCGCCTGTAGAATACAAAACACCTTTGATATTCACATCAACCATTCTATCCCATTCATCAACTTTGAGGCTTTTGAATAAACTCAAAGGCATCAAACCTGCATTATTTACAAGAATATCAATAGAACCCCATTTCTCTAAAACTGCTTTTGCAAAATTGTCACATTCAGCTCTTTGTGTTACATCTAATTTTTGATAAAATACTTCTCCGCCATCAGATGTAATTTTTTTTGCAAGTTCTTCTAATCTGTCAACTCTTCTAGCACCTATTGCAACTTTTGCACCTGCTTTTGATAAGGCCAAAGCAGTTGCAAATCCTATTCCACTACTAGCCCCGGTAATTATTGCAACTTTATCTTTAATCATCTAATCTTCAAACAAACTATGGTCGAACATCGTAAAAATGTTTAGACGTTAAGAAGTTTTAAGAAAATTCTAGCACCTTTATTAAAAGAAAAATAGTATTACAAAATATGCAGTCAGAAAAATGCGCTTATTGTGGTGATTTAACTGATATGCCTTTTCAATGCAATTATTGCAAAGATCCTTTTTGTGCAGAACATAGACTACCTGAAGAGCATAGATGTGTAAAACTCAGTCAAATTAGAGCTAAAAGATTTGGAGAGGGAAAAGTAATTCGTGATGGTGGACGTAACAAACCAAATATTTTAAAACGAATTTTTAGAAGACTTCGAAATTAATACGGACTTTTGTCAGGAGAAATTTTTGCTCTTCTTCCTTGATAAATCAAAGCTATAGCAAGTGCAAACATCACCATTGCAGTTAATGGAAAATTTTGTGGTGCTGGTAAAATGAACCAATAGTAAACTCCAAAACCTATAGACACAATTGCTTGTGTCCATAATTTTATCCATTTTGGTGCCTTTACTAATCTACTGATAAGTTCCACTGCAAAAATTCCGATTACAGGATAAATTGTATAAAAAAGAAAATCAACTACATCAACGCCTGTATGAGACATATTTTATGATGATTAAAGGTATAATTTCTATCTAGTCTTCCAAATGAACCTTAGTTGCTATATTTTTTGCAATTAAGGCCTGAGCATTCTCATATGGAATAGTAGCTATATCTTCAGTCTTGAAAGGACCATATTTTTCAAGATCTGCACCAACAATTTCATCTACTTCATGTAGAAATCTAATAACAATTTTTTTTGTTTTGTGATTCTGGGCTAATGATTCTAAAAATTTTGATTTTCCATTAATTGTTGCCGATACAATCATTTCTATTCTTTCTTTCTGATCCTCTTGGGAATCAAGAATAAATTTTTCTTCATCTAGTAAATAGCTTATTTCTAAATCAGAATTTTTTGAAATTTTATCTAATCGAATTTCTATTAATAATGATGTTAATTCTGTCACCATCTCCACCATAGTATTTTTAATTTTATTTTCTACTCCATCAAATTCTTGTTTTTGTAAATTTCCAATGAAATCAGCTAGGTTTCTGTAAAAATTGGGATCAATTTCTGAAATTGAATCATCTTCAATTTCACGTAAAACTATATGATGTAAAGAGTTGATATCGATTTGATTTGATTCTGACATTCTTACCTAATCCTTAAATGACTGTGTATTTGTGTTTGATTGAAGACTAAATTGCCATATAAAGTCAGCCACGGTAAAGCAATTCCAATAACATACTCACCAGACGAAGTTTTTGCAAGAATTCAGCATGAAAATATTCAGTTCATTGATCTACAATTTACAGGTCTTACAGGTCATTTTCATCATACTACAATTTCAGCAAATACCTTTACTCCAGAACAAATGAGAGATGGATTACCAAAATTAGATGGTTCATCAATTATTGGATTTGCCGACATTAATGATTCAGATTTACTTTTAAAACCTGATCCAAATACATTTGCAATAATTCCTTGGATGACTGAAAATAAAACAGCCAGGTTACTATGCGATGTTTACTGGGGAGAAGATAGAGGACGATTATCAAGAGACCCAAGAGGAATTTCTCAAAAGGCTGAAGAATACATCAAAACACAGGGATTTGATTTTAGTACATGGGGTCCAGAAGTAGAATTCTTTGTATTTGATAGAGTACATTGGGATGTTCTAACACCTTACAAAGGTCAATCATATTCTATTGAATCAAAAGAAGCTCCATGGAATCAATCAGGTGATGGTTATCCTATGGGATTACAAGAAGGATATTACCCAAGTACTCCAGCAGATACTCTTACTCCATATAGAAATGAATGTGTAAATATTCTCAATAAGAATTTTGGAATTTTATGTGATAATCATCATCATGAAGTAGCAACAGCAGGTCAATGTGAAATTGATATCAAATATGATCGCATGACAAATGCTGCTGACGCTGCACAATCATACAAATTTGTTATTAGAAATGTCGCACAAAAATATGGAAAAGTTGCAACAATGATGCCAAAACCAATTGCAATGGATTCAGGTTCTGGTATGCATGTTAATGTTAGTTTATGGAAGGATAATCTAAATGCATTTTATGATTCAGATGATGAAATTGAATTAAGTCAACTTGGACGATACTTTTGTGGTGGTATCATTAATCATGCAAAATCATTATCTGCTATTTGTAATCCTACAACTAATTCATATCACAGATTAGTTCCAGGATATGAAGCTCCAGCATACATTGCATGGAGTTCTGGAAATCGTTCTGCCATTGTAAGAGTTCCAAAACACCTCAAAGGAAAAAATTATGCTAATCTAAAACGACTTGAATTTAGAGCACCTGATCCTTCATCAAACCCATATCTAGTATTTGCAGCAGTTACTGCTGCAGGAATGGATGGAGTGAAGAAAAAGATGGACCCAGGGCCTGAAGTTCGTGATGATATCTTCAAGATGACTAAATCTGATAGAGCTAAAAGAGGAATTGGTGTTCTTCCAAAAAGCCTTGGAGAAGCATTAGATGAATTAGAAAGTGATAGAAAATATCTTAACACAATTTTCACAAATGATGTAATTGATAAAATTATAGAATTAGAAAGAAGAGACCAACGAGAAATAGCCATTAGACCACACCCACATGAATTTTATCTATATTTTGATGTTTAAGCTCTTCCAGTAAATTGAAAAATATAGAATAATGAAATAGCCATTAGTGTAAATCCACTTCCTAGAAATATCACTCTATTACTTTCAGATGTTGCAGCTCTGTATAGTAGAATTCCACCTGCAAGACCTACAAACAATACCAGCACTCCACTAATCACTCCATCAAAACTAGTGTTAGTGATAAGTGGATGAAATAATCCTGAAAGTAATGCAAAAAATGCAATTAAGTAAATGTACTTGAATCCAGTAAGGGCTTTAGATGTTGTTTGATTCAATATTTTTCGTAAATAGATTTAGCAATTAAAGGTTTGAAAACATTTCAAAATGATTTACATCATTCCGCCCATGTCAGGCATGCCACCCATTCCAGGCATTCCACCCATACCGCCCATTCCAGGTGGCATTCCAGGCATTCCGCCTTCTCCTCCTCCAGGAGGTCCACCGGCTGATTTTTGAGTAGCAATAACATCATCGATTCTAAGAATCATACATGCAGCTTCTGCAGCTGCTGAAACAATCTGTAGTTTAACTGCTAATGGTTCAATAATATCACTTGATTTCATGTTTGCAATTTTTCCTTTCATAACATCAATTCCAGTCCATTTTTCTCCTTTCTGTTGTTTAGAACGTAAAATTGTAAGAGTATCAATTGGATCCATTCCAGCATTTTCAGATAGTGTTAATGGAATTTCTTCTAAAGCATCAGCAAATTTTTCTGCTGCAAGTTGTTCTCTACCTTCTAAAGATTTGGCCCAACTTCTAATTTTTGTTGCTGCATAAGTTTCTGGGGCACCGCCACCTGCAACAATTTGAGGTTTTAAAATTACATCTTTTACAACCATTAAAGCATCATGAACAGAACGTTCTACCTCATCTACTACTCTTTGTGAACCTGCACGAAGAAGTAATGTTACTGATTTTGGATGTTTACATCCTTCAACAAATACCCATTTGTCCTCTTCAATTTTTCTTTCTTCTACAGTTTCAGCAATACCAAGATCTTTTTCAAATAAATCATCAAGATTAGTAACTATTCTAGCTCCTGTTGCTTTTGCAAGTTTAGTAAGATCACTTTCTTTAATTCTTCTAACAGCAATAATACCAGCTTTTGCAAGATAATGTTGAGCCATGTCATCTAATCCTTTTTGACATAATACTACATTAGCACCAGAACCAATTACTTTGTCAACCATTGTTTTTAGCATTCTGTTTTCTTCATCTAAAAATGATTTTAATTGTTGAGGATTTGAAATGTTAATTTTAGCATCAGTTTCAGTTTTACTAATTTCTAATGCAGTATTGATCAGTGCAATTTTAGCATCGGTGATTTTTCTTGGCATGCCTCCATGAACAATTTCTTTATCAAGAACAATACCTTGAATAATAGTTGAATCTCGGATAGAACCACCTGCTTTCTTTTCTACTTTAATATCATCAATGTCAACTTCAAATGATTCACCATCTTTTTCTGCAACAGCAAGTACTGATTTTACAATAATATCTGCAAGTAGATCAGAATCTTTTCTAACTAGCTTAGTTTGCATAGAAGTTTTTGCAATTTTATTTAGAATAGTTTTATCATTTGCTGAAATTGTAACTGCAATTTCTTCAAGGAATTCTTTTGCTTTTCTTGCAGCTTTTCTATATCCATCTACAATGATTGTTGGATGAACATCTTGATCAATTAATGATTCAGCTTGTGAAAGTAATGCACCTGCTAATACAACAGCAGAAGTTGTACCATCTCCTACTTCATTATCTGTAGTTTTTGATATTTCAACTAGCATTTTTGCTGCTGGATGTTGAACATCAATTTCTTTTAAGATAGTAGCACCATCATTTGTAATTGTAACGTCACCTAAGGAATCAACTAGCATTTTATCCATGCCTCTTGGGCCAAGGCTGGTATGAACGATTTCAGCAATAATTTTAGCTGCTGCAATGTTATTTTTTTGGGCTTCTCGTCCTTTAGTTTCAGTACCGCCTTCTTTTAGCAAAACAACTGGCATAGTACCTTTTGAAGTTGCCTGCATTCCCATAGATGCCAAAACTCCTAATTCCCCTTTTATACCTTCCAGATCAAGATCGGTAATGTCGAAATAACAGCGGTGTTTTTAAATTGGGAAAATCAAGATGAAAAATATGGTAAAATCGGAAAATAAAGAATCTTATGATAAAATTTTTACAAGTTTAAAAGAACATCATAAATGGTTTGAAAATTCAATTCCATTGATTGCAAGTGAAAATATTCCCAGTCCAGCAGTCAGAGAAGCAATAATTTCTGATTTTGGAAATAGATATGCAGAAGGATGGCCTGGAGAAAGAGTCTATGCAGGTTGTGTCTACATTGATGAAGTAGAGTTTGAATGTATGAAGTTAGCTAAAAAATTATACAAAGCAAAATTTGCAGATGTTAGACCAATTTCAGGAGTTGTTGCAAACTTAGCAATTTATTCTGCATTTACAAATCCTGGTGACATTATGTTAGCACCATCAATTCCTGCAGGTGGACATATCTCTCATGGTAAGAAGGAACATTCTGGAACTGCTGGATTAGTTCATGGATTAGAAATTGAATTCTATCCATTTAATGCTGAAGAAATGACAATTGACATAGATAAAACAAAACAAAAAGTAAAAGATCTTAAAAAACAAAATCGTCTTCCAAAAATGGCAATGTTTGGTGGTTCATTATTCTTGTTCCCTCACCCTGTCAAAGAATTATCAGATTTTCTAAAAAGTTACGATATGCATATCAATTATGATGCTGCTCATGTTGCAGGATTAATTGCTGGTGGAAAATTCCAGGATCCTTTACGCGAAGGTGCAGATACAATGACTATGAGTACTCATAAGACTTTGTTTGGTCCTCAAGGAGGACTTGTCTTAGGTTCAAAAGAACATGAAGAAGTTATCAAAAAAGCGACTTTCCCGGGTCTTACTAGTAGTCATCATATTCATCACATGGCTGGAAAAGCTGTTGCATTTGCAGAAGCATTAGAATTTGGAAAAGATTATGCAGTTGAAGTAATCAAAAATGCCAAAATATTTGCAGAAGCCTTGAGTGATATGGGATTCAAAGTGTTAGGTGAAAGTCGAGGCTTTACGGAATCACATCAAATTGCAGTTAATGTTTTAGATTATTCTGATGGTGGAAAGGTAGAAGCAGATTTAGAAAAAGCAAATATTATTGTTAACAGACAATTAATTCCTGGAGATATTAAAGCAGGAAGAAACTATTTCCATCCAGGTGGAATTAGATTAGGAGTTTCTGAAATTACACGATTAGGAATGAAGAAAAATGAAATGCAAGAAATTGCTTCCTATCTAAAACAAGTTGTAATTGATAAAAAAGATCCAAAAAAGATACTTTCAAAAGTTAAATCATTCAGAAAAGACTTTCAGAAAGTTAAATTCTGTTTTGATAATAAATTGGGCGCTTACGAATACGTCAAATTAAGATAAATTTACGAATAGTCTGAAAGCAAGGATTGATCTCCTCGACTCTTTCCAAATACTAGTTCAATTTCATCTGATAAGGCATGGATTCTTCCTTTTTGATATTCACCAACATCATATTTTTCAACAAGTCTTTTTGCAAGTTTCAAATATTTTTCTACAGAACCCCTGGTAATTGTGGCAATTAGTTTATGCCCACAAACACATGTTTGGATTAGAGGCATACGACGATATGATTTTCCACATGCTGTACATCTGAAACTTTGTCTTGCATATGCTCTAAGATTTCCCATCAAATCTGGAACTAAATGAGTTGAAATTACATTTGAAACAAGTTCTGCAGGATTTACAACATTGATTAATTCAGCATTTCTGACTTGCATATCAAATTTGTCAAGCATAGAGCCAAGTGTGGAATATGCACTTCTTGATTTGGATGTAGTAAGTGAGGAAGTGGAATGTGTAAAGTGATAATCATAGAATTGTCTTTCAGTATCAAGTCGTGATTTAATAATCTCAATTGAGGATACATCTGATGCTTTTACCTGTTCAAATGTAGATTCAAAAAATTCCAAAGGAAGTATTTTTGTAACTTCAAGATTATGTGCTTGAGGTTGAGATTCATGTGGTAAAACATGTGGTTGAATAAGTAAAGGTGCATCCATCAAACCACCAATTCTATCTGATAGAAACTGCCTTGAGAAATTCAGAAGGCTATCCATTAGTAACATTATAGAATCGGCATCTCCATCTGCATCTCTTCTTTTTGCAGAATGCCAATTTGGAGTTCCAAAACAAACATGAGTTTCAGTATATCCAATAATTCTTCCAACTATTCCCACTGATGTGTGAGGAGCCAAACCAATTATCAGATGTCCAATTAATTCGTCTGTGTTTTTTACATTATAAAACGAAGATTTTCCATAGAATTTTTCTAAAAGAACATCGACATATTTACAGGCATTAACTAGATATTTTCCGATTTCATTTGGTATAATAACATCCTGCATTCGAATCTCAATAATTTGATCAATGAATTCAAGAGGTTTTCCATCTATATCATGAGAATACCCTAATTCCTTTAATTTCTCAATAGATGTTCCAATCCAAGATGGTTTGAATTGAGTAAGTGGAGAATTTGTTGCATCACATCTTACTGTTCCGTCTTTGAAAGTGGTTAAACCAAAGTTTTGTCTTACAAGTCCCTTTTCTAATGGTTCGGCAATTTTATCTTGATTAATTAATTCCTTGACCCCTTTGAATGGTTCTTTTGCACGAATTCCCATTTTTTCCTGAGCTAAAAGTAACCTAGCTTTTAATGGAAATGCTTGATGGGAATGGGCAGGGGCTTTTCGTTTACATTTTTCGCAAAATGGTTCATTAAGAGTATCTCTGCAATTGGAACATCTGTAAATTATTGATGTTTTAGTACCACAGATAGAACATCTGATTCCAATAGAAGGTTGATTACATTGAGTGCATTGACGGTTAATTATATTAGCAAAAAAATGCTCAGCTCTCGATGCTTTGAGTAGATCTCTGGTAGGTCCACCCTTATCACTAATTGGAAACAATACATGAGTAGGAGGTTTCATTTGTCTTGGAGCTGCTTTTTCAGGTCTTCCAATTCTAACTCCAATGCTTGTAGAAAATTTATTCCTAATTTGAATACCTGATGATTGTGACAAAATTTTTGGAACAGATAAATCACTAATAATTGGTTTTTCCCTAAACAACAAATTAAAGAAAATTTTCGCTTCCTGATGTTCTAAGATCAATGTTTCATTTTCAACTTTATGAGGAGTTCCCAAGTTTTCAAGAATTTTTTTAACTTGCATAGAATATTCTATTGATGTTTCATTGACTTTTTTTGGTTCTAAAAGTATGAGAAGATCTTCAGATGAAATTTTATCCCAGAAATACAGGTAATGTGGATGTAGTGGGATTTTAAAATCAAGTGAAATTTTTAATGCTTCATCTAGTGTAGGAATTTCATTCAAAAATTGGTTTAGAACCTGATCATTTGGATCATATTTTTCAATTTTTTGTTTTAATTCTTCTATCCAGAATTCTTCAACATAAGCTGAAGGTACCAGTTGAGCATTATTTTCTAGAAAATCTCCAAATGAAATTAAAATATCTCCAAGATGTAGAATTTTTTCAATATCATTTTTAATTTCTAGACCATGTTTTACATCACGAATTTTTACAACACTGCCATTATTGAGACGAACAGTTGGAGTATCTATTGAATCAACAAATGCCACAGTTGCTCCTTTTCCAGGAATATCTATTTTGATTTGAGTTCCTACTGCTATCGTATGATCTAAAATTTCTGCAATTACTGGATGAATTCCTACTGCTGCAAAGCCAGTATTACATGATCTCCCATATCTTAAACGAAAGCCACCTAATTTGTTAGGCATAGATAGGACTGACCTACCTGTAATTACTTCGCGCATTCTTTTAGCTGCTGCATCTTCTTGATTATCACCAGTTTGAACTGCTCCTTTGAGATCATTGAGCCATTCCCACCCATCTAGATTATACAATTCAATTCTTTTCAGGAGTTTTTTTGATCTTCCAATCAGTCCATCATTTAAGACACGTAAGGCTCCTCCCCTAACTCGGTCAGTCTTGATTCTAGCCATGCCTTTGTGATTGACCACCTCATATGGATCAGTATCAACACCTGCCAATTCTACAGGAAGATTAGAAATTACATGTTCAATGTCTTCATCCAAAATATGGAATTGAAAGCTGCTTGCTTCTCTTTCATAGATTCTTAATTCTTCAACAAATCTACCTGTTTCATCATCAAATGAATTAGCTTGAAACTTTGATAGACCTGCAATTTTTCTGACATGATCTGCAATTAACAATGTAACAGCAGACTCTGTTCCACCTGCTGAACGCATTGGACCTGCAATTGAAACAGAGAGATATTCAGTGCCGTCTTTGTTTTTCTTAATTTTTACTTCGCTGATTCCTTGCAGTGGTGCAATAGTAACCCCTTCAGTAATAATAGCCAATCCTACACGTACTGCAAGATCTAATTTGTCCTCTAATGTAGCATCTGGAAGACAATATTTGCCCAGAGCAATCTCTTTTGCTAAAATTAATGCTGAAAGTTCTTTTCCATTAATTTTTAAAATTTCTCTTAATGGATCAGCAATATCAATTTCGTGCATTTTTGCAACTCGGTCTGCTAGGTCAAAAGCGATTTTAGGTTCAATAATACCTGAAGAGTCAACTAGACTAGATTTTGCAAAAGCTGCATGTTCAAATATCGAATACGTCTCATCTGAAAGACTGGTATAGTAATCCAGATAGTAATCTGGCATTTTGATATCACTAATTCGAGAGATTGCATCGTTTTCAGACATTAGTCCTCCTACTACTTGCTTCTTTGAATTGCTTTTGCTATTTCTTCGAGTTTTTTGATACTTCCGCCTTTTTCAAGAAAAGTTCCAATAACTAATGCATCTGCTCCGGCTTTAGCCAAACTTTCAGCAGTTTTTACATCTTTGATGCCTCCACCCACTATCAAAAATCCATTAAATGCGTGTCTGACAGTTTTTACCATTTCAGGAGTAACATGGGTTTTTGCACCAGATCCTGCCTCCAAGTAAACAAATCTCATACCTAAAAATTGAGCAGCGAGAGAGTATGCTGCAGCAATTTTTGGTTTTTCAAATGGAATTCCTCTTGCTGAACCAACAAACCATGCTGACGTTCCATCTCCTATTACTAAGTAGGCAGTTGGAAGCGGCTCTAATCCAAATTTTAGAACACTTGGAGCACCTAAAGCCTGTGCCTGAGTAATAAAATATGGATTTTCAGAATTCATCAGTGAACTAAATAATATGGCATCTGCATCAGGTACAACGCCTGTAACATTGCCTGGAAATAGAATAATTGGAATTTTTAGGCCTTTTTTGATTCCTTTTACAACTTGAGCCATCTCAATTTGATCAGTTGCTGATGAACCTCCAACTAGAATTGCAGAGGCGCCAATCTTTTCAACATCTTTAGCAAGCTTACTTGATGCCTCCAAGTTGGATACTTCTGAATCAATTAATACGAATAGTAATGTATTTTTCTTTTTTAATTCAGATTTTAGGAATGATTCAACTTTGTCTCCAGCCATAGAAAGAGTTTGTAGATGTCTCTTTAAAGTTTAATTGGAATGCTGTATACAGATTTGTATAGCTATGGACAAGTTAGAAGAATCTAATTTTAACAACATTATCCGTAAAATCATCAAAAAATCACTGTTTACAGAGCGACAAGTTGAAATTATTTTAAATCAGAAAGATCTTCTTGAATCCAATTTTTCTATTAGTAAAGGTGCGTATTATAGGCAGGTTGGTCAATCCAGAGATAAATTAATTGGATTATTCTACTCAATCATACTTTTTCGTGGCTTAGGCATACTTTTGCCTGATGATATTGATGTGATATCAAAACTTTCAGAACAAATTAGTGTGATTAATGAGAGTGATATTTTTCCTGAAAGGGAAGATGAAGTGATTGATGTGATTGATAGGCTCATTCGTCAGGCATGCAACATGTGATGTATGTGATTATTCAATATTATGGCTATTCAAATTCTATGTGATAATGTGTGTGAGATTGTTAATCTAAAGAGTGAAATAATATTGTTCAATCACGATAAATCACGTTGTAGGCATAGAAGTTGTGATGTTAGTAGAAATTCCTGAACCTGAAGTGATTTTAAGTGTGATTTTAGCATTTATCATTGGTATTGTTGGATTGTATACCTACTTCAAAGTACGTCCTTTTGTAAAAACTAGAAGTGATGTATTTGATGCCTCACAAGCTGAACGCTTAGAATATTATGAAAGACAGTTAATTGATATGAAAATACGCCTAGATGCCTTTGAAATGCAAGGACTTGAGCAAAAAGTAGAGGATCCTAACCTAGAATTAAAACAATTTTTAGAAAAATTAGCAAAGAATGAAGTTCAAGAAAGACCAGTTGAGGTTGTTCCTAAGGCTGAAGTTACACCTCAAAAGGAGGATTCTACACCTATTATTCAAAATATTACGCCTACAAATCCAATTGATTATGTGTTGCATCTAATCACAACCAAATCTATGACATCACGTGATATACAAATCACATTAAAGAAAAGTCGTGAGCATACTTCACGCCTGATGAAAAAGTTATTTGAAGAAGGATATGTGCAAAGAAATACTGAATCTAAACCATATACTTACTCAATTACTGAAAAAGGAATTGCAAAAGTAGAACAAACAGATGATAATCTCTTAGTGCAATAAGATATTTTTTAATTTTTTACTAGTAAATTTCTGTCTCTTATACACATCTGACGCTGCCGACGAGCTCTG
>NZ_JBSWSO010000010.1:0-52064 GCF_054095835.1 Candidatus Nitrosopumilus sp. bin_7KS
CACCAGAACCTGAACCAACACCAGAACCTGAACCAACACCAGAACCTGAACCAACACCAGAACCTGAACCAACACCAGAACCTGAACCAACACCAGAACCTGAACCAACACCAGAACCTGAACCAACACCAGAACCTGATGACAAATCTGAATCAAATAATATTGAACATAAAACACCTAATCCTAAACACTTTTCAGATTCTCCTCACAGTACAGAGGAACGCGATGTTATTTTTATTGGTACAAAACCAATCATGACTTATGTTTCTGCAACATTAACACAACTTTCAACTAGACCTACTGTTACTATCAAAGCAAGAGGTAAAAGAATTACACAGGCTGTTGATGTTTCCCAAATGATTGTAAAACGAATGGATTCAGTTGGCTATGTAATTAGTGATGTTAGAATTTCATCTGATTCTTTAACTTCACAAGATGGAAAACAACGTAATGTTTCCAACATGGAAATTGATATTTCAAAAAACTAGATTAAAATTTCTAACATTAATTCTATTTGTTGTGTTATTTATTGTTCTAGTGATTAGTTTTATTGGTGATTCATGTAATGTAGATTATTTGATAATCACAAATGAGATTCTATCTTATGAACAATCTTTAGATCCCGAACAATGTGAAAATATTCTTGAACAAATTTATTCTTATAATGACATGTGTACATCCGAAATAGAGATTTTAGATTGTGGTTAATATGATGCGTCTAGTAAAAATGTGATTCCAAAATATACTAACAATAAACTCAACCCAATCATTATGACTTTGTAGTTTCTATTTGATAATATTTGTGAGCTTTTGGATGCTAACAATGAAATCCCTCCTAACCACACATAATCCATCCATATGTGCAGAAAAAATACTATTAGTATGCCTGAAAATGCCCAAATTAACATTGCATCTGAAATTAGTTTGAATCCTATCGTTAACCACCAAATAATAAAAAATGGATTTAGTGCGCTAAATACAATTCCAGTAAATAATGGCCCGTGTTTTGGAATTGATGAAATGTTTTTGTTATTTTGTAACGTATTTTTAATTTGAACAAATGCAAAAATAAAAAGTGTAATCGCCCCTACAATGGAAATTATAGTTCTAAATTCTGGAAATGATTCTAAAGAAAAAACTCCTATTCCTAATAGGATGACTAGAGGGAATTCTACAATTGTATGGCCTATTGCCATTTTAACACCTGATTTGGTTCCTTCTCGTAATCCATATGATACATTTGCAGTAAATAATGGCCCTGGGGCCATGACTCCTGATGCCGAAATAATGATTACAATAATTGCAAATTCAAAAATCTGAATCATTCTTTTTCAATTATTTATTTCTGAAATAAACTTGGTGTGATTTTTTATCTGTACATGGAGTCTTTGAGATTTTTTGACTCTTCTTGAGCTTCCTTAATGATACCTTCAGCTTTCTCTGCTTCTTTTTGTAGTGATGATATGTCACAAGATGCACCTGGAATTAATTTTGACATTGCCATACATAGATTTGCACTTGATTTGAAGTCTGGCCCTTTTCCATTTGTATGAAAAATTATTACGATAACATCTTGATCTGACATTCTTCCTTCATTTAGTAAAATCCCTGGGATGCCTGGAATTGTACCATGATCTAAAACTTTGAGACCTGCTTCTTTTATTTTGGTTCTTGCAGATTCTGTACTTCCAATACCTATCATCTCTTCATCATCGTTTACTGACTTGATTGCAACACTGCTGACAATTAATTTTATTTTATGTTTTTTTGCCCATGACAGCATTGTTTTTGCTGTAATCCTATGTAATGACTGCTCTAGAGTCAAATATGACAAAAATATTCCTACTTTTAATTTCTCATTTACAAAAATCCTTGTTGGGAAATTTGGTTTTCCATTTTTAATTACACTAATTGGAGGAAATGCTTCTGAGTCCATTACTCCTCCCAGTTCAAATTGTGATGTGTTGATCATTGATTCAGTTGCAATTGCACTGGTGAATCCTACTGAAGGAAATCCATCTATCAAATACCCTTCTTCTAAATTTAATTTTTTAATTTCTCTAATTCTAATTTTTGGAATCAATGAATATTTTCTGTATTGATCAAATAATAGCTTTTATCTAATTTTATTTTTGTAATTTTGAAAGTAATGCTGCATAAATGAATGGTAAAATTGTTGTTACTTCTGCATGAAGTGTTGATTGTTTTGCTATTTGTGTAACTTTTCCCCATGAAATTGCTTCTCGTACAAGTGCGCCACTCAGACTTCCATCAAATTCTTGAGCAGTAGTGATGTAAAATGCATAATCTAATCCTTCTCTGTATTGGTTCCACCATAATGTATGATGTTTTGAAATTCCACCTCCAATCATGAATGCTCCTGATTTCTCAGCTTTGAAAATTAATCCTGATAGTAAATTTGCATCTCCAATCATGTTTAATTTGAAATCTGCATGTTTTTGTGTAAATAACCAAATTTGACTTCCTACTGCCCCATCCATAATTCCTGGAACTACTACATCAATATCGTTTTTGTATGCCCAGTATAGAAAAGAGTCTTCGCCAAGATGCTTTCCAATCATTTTACAAATTTCAGATGTGCTCATCTCTTTGATTTCATTTTGATATTCTTCTTCTAAGAATGACTGCATTTTTTCTTCAATCAGTGGTCCGTAACTATCCATTGGTACTAGGACGTTTCCTAATCTGTGAATGTTTTGATTTGCCAGTTCCATATCATCCATTGTAAATGAACCTTCTTTGTAATGTGAAAAGTGTCTGGCAATATCATGATCTAATGCACCGCATGTTGTAATTGCAACATCAAACCATTTGTTTTTTATCATATCTTTGATTATTCCTCTTAACCCTGTAGATACTACTGCACCGACAAATGAAATAAATCTTAAACATTGTTTATCTGAAATCATTTCTGTTAAAATCTCTAACCCGCTTGATAGGTTCACTGATTCAAATCCTCCTGATTGAGACAACTCTTCAAAAATTTTTTCAATTGACATGCTTGAATTAATTTGAATATCTTTTACTGGACGGCCTGGATCTATCATGATTATATTCTATGTCGGTACCGAATATAAAATCCTGCCTTTAATGATTGAGATTTTTCAATTATCTGGGGAAACTTTAAACCTCCCCTTCGACAATGAAATTCAAATGGCTGATAGAATTAAAGTTGGTTTAGTAGGTATTGGTAATTGTTTTTCAGGTTTAATTCAAGGAATTGAATATTATAGAAAAAACCCTTCCCAAGAAGTAACTGGTATTATTCACGATAAACTAGCAGGATATGGAATTCATGATATTGACTTTGTTTGTGGATTTGATGTTGGCGAAAATAAAGTTGGCAAATTATTGCATGAAGCAATTTATGAATATCCTAACATGGTTGATTGGATTGCTAAAGATGACTTGCCTAAAAATGAGGCACTGGTCTATGAAAGTCCTATTTTGGATGGAGTAGGTGTTTGGGTAGAAAATCGAATTAAACCTATTGTTAGCACAAAAACAACTGAACAAATTGCTGAAGAGGTAAAAAAAATTATCAAAGAAAAAGGAGTTGAAATTATTGTATCTTATCTACCAGTCGGCTCTGATAAAGTAACTGAATTTTGGGCTCAGATTTGTTTAGATACAAAAACTGCATTTGTAAATTGCATTCCATCTTTTATTGCATCAGATGAGAAATGGGCAAAAAAGTTTGAGGATGCAAATGTTCCTTGCATTGGTGATGACATCAAAGGTCAAGTTGGTGCAACTATTGTACATAGAACTTTGGCTAAACTTTGTAGTGATAGAGGAACAAAAATTGAAAAAACATACCAAATCAATGTTGGAGGTAACACTGATTTCTTAAACATGAAGGAACAAGACCGATTGGCATCTAAGAGAATCTCTAAGACTGAAAGCGTCCAAAGTCAACTTAAGGAAAGATTAGATGATGATCAAATCTATGTTGGTCCTTCAGACTTTATTCCATTTCTAGGTAATACTAAACTCATGTTTATGAGAATTGAAGGTAGACAATGGGCAAACATTCCATATAATATGGAAGTTCGTTTAGAAGTTGATGATAAAGCCAATTCTGCAGGTATTGTAATTGATGCCATTCGATTAGCAAGAATTGCTCTTGATAGAGGAGTTGGTGGCCCAATCAAACCTGCCAGTGCATACTTGATGAAACACCCTATAGAACAAACTTCTGATGTTTTAGCAAAAGATGCATGTGAAAAGTTTGTTGCAGGCAACTAATCACTGAAAATTATTAGAATCTGAAAATCTTATCTTTCTACTCTTTTCATATTTATTCAAATCAAATTCTTTACTAACTCCGCATTCTCCATTTAATTTCATAACTTTAGTTGTGACTACTTTGTTATTTTCATTCAAATCTATGATGAGACTGTTTCCTCCGAATCTCTTATTCTCAACATTTGCTGCTAAGATTGGAATTCTGTTCTCTAATGCTCTGACTTGAACATACATTTGCCAAGGCTCAATTCCTCTTCTGACTATTCTGCTAGGTGAAAACAAAACTTGGGCTCCTTTTTTTACCAGCGTATTTGCTACCTTTGGAAATACCATATCATAACAAATTATCACCCCAAATTTGCAGGCAGTATTGAAGATTTTAGCCTCATTTCCTGGTTTTACACTATTTTTTTCATAGTCAAAAGGATGGATTTTCTCTTGTTTGCCTATGGATTCCCCTTTTGGTCCAATCACTGGAGATACGATGGATGTTTTTTTCTTTGTAATTTCATAAAATGCTCCTGGAATTATGGTCATACTGAATTCCTTTGCTATTTTTTTAAATTCTGAAAACTCTAACTCAAAATCACTGATCTCATTATTTTTCAGCCATTGTTCTGGCAGGCACACGATGTCAGTGTTACTCCTTCCTAATTTTTTAAGAATTTTTACTGCATGAGAAATTCCTTTTTGATTAGTACTTTGTGATGTGGTCTGGATTAACCCAAGCTTAACCATATTTTTAGAATTATTTCTTAGTAATTATAGTAGGCGTAATTATGCGATCAATAATTAAAAAATTATTATTTTCTTTTCAACCGCTACGAAAAATATCATAACACAACAAGAAAAATTAATCAATTCTGTCAACTAAACTTGTTAAGCATCGATTATCCTACGTAATGAGAAATTATTATCATTGGTTCATGTTAAAAAAGTTGAGATCTTCGGTTTCAAATCATTTGGGTTTAAGAATACTACTGTACAGTTTGAACCAGGATTAGTTTCAATTTCAGGTCCAAACGGCTCTGGTAAAAGTAACATCTTGGATGCCATAATTTTTGCAATGGGTGAAAATAAACCAAAAGTTATGAGAGTGGATAAACTGCGATCTCTAATTCATGATATTGAAGGAGCAAGACATGGACCAAAAATGGCAAGAACAAGTGTTCATTTTGATAACTCTGATAGAAAAATTCCAGTAGATTCTGATGCAGTTGAAATTACAAGAGAAATGGACGCCAACGGTGAAAACACATACTATCTAAACAAAAAGAAAACAAATCGAAGTCATATTCTTGATTTACTTGATATGGCAAATGCCGGTTTGGGTCAACTCAATGCTGTCCAACAAGGAACTGTAACTAGAATATCTGAATTCACTTCAGAAGAAAAAAGAAAAACAATTGAAGATTTAATTGGTCTATCATACTTTGATGATAAAAAAATAGAATCTATAAAACAATTAGATGAGGCAGATAGACGTTTAGAAATTGCTCTTGCCAAAATGGGTGAAATTAAAAAAAGAATAGATGAATTAGAGGAAGAAAGAAATCAAAAATTACGTCATGATATTTTAGAACGTGAGTTAAATCGTTACAAAGCCATTGCTGCAGCAAATAAAATGAAGGTAATTTCAAGCCAAAAATTGGCAAAAGAATCTAATTTGAATGCATTAAATGCTGAAATCGCTACTTTTAGCACTCAAAGAAATGCTTTGAGAGAAGAAATCACTACTTTAGAAACTGAAAAGACAAAGTTAATGGCAGAAGCTAATGATTACAGTCAAGCAAAAGCTACTCTTGATGTTGAAATTAGTTCTGCAATGGAACAATATGAGATAGACAATAGTGCAATTTCTGCATCAAAGAAACGATTAGAGCAAATTAATTTAAGATTACCTGAAATACAAACTGAAATTGATGAAATCAATCAAGCTAGAACAGATATTGATACACAACTTCAAAAAATAAAAATATCTATAGATGAAACAGATTTAAAGAAAAATAAAATCAATGATGATTTACAAATTATTGACTCTCAAAGAAATAAAATACTTACAGAACAATCAGAAGCAGCAGCTAAAAAATCTGAAATTGACAATAAAATTAAATCTCTTACAAGTCAACTCAATAATGTACAACTAAAACTATCCAAAGTTTTACATGAGAAAGATGAATCAAAAATTAAAATTGACGTAAATACTGCTAAACTTTCTGAATTAGAAAATGATATTGTTTCATTAACTGGTTACCAATCCAAACTGGAATCTATGTTGAATAATCACAATGCATCTATTACTGAATTAAAATCAAGAATTCAAAAACTTCATGATAGAAAATCAAAAATACATAATGATATGGATGAGTTGGAATTTATTTTAGAGAAATCAAATAAAGCTGCAAATCAATATGAATCAAAAATTAAAACTGTACAAGGCTTCATGCATGAAGATTATACTGTTGCTAAATTAAAAGAGGATGCAGACAAACTTGGTATTGATGGATTAGTCTATGAAATGATTTCATGGGATAAAAAATATGAGCGCTCGGTTTTAGCAGTAAGTTCTGATTGGATTAAGGCAATTGTTGTAAAAGACTTTGCAACTTTACTTGGAATTGCTGAAGTTGCTCGAAGTAAAAAAC
Source organism: Candidatus Nitrosopumilus sp. bin_7KS (assembly GCF_054095835.1). Classification (NCBI taxonomy): domain Archaea; kingdom Thermoproteati; phylum Nitrososphaerota; class Nitrososphaeria; order Nitrosopumilales; family Nitrosopumilaceae; genus Nitrosopumilus; species Candidatus Nitrosopumilus sp. bin_7KS. The sequence goes on from NZ_JBSWSO010000010.1 coordinate 6,915, forward strand.
TTCCAAAACTAAAAATAATTCCACTAGATGCAATTCCACAATTCAAACTATCTTTACCAAATGAACCTGGTGTGATGGGCATACTTGCTAACTATGTTACATGTGATCCTGCCTATGCTTCCCTCAAAACTTTCCTGTTTGGCAATATTGTGCTTACTGAGAATAGGGAATCTGCCTACAATGTCTCTCAAAAGGGCTACAAATCGGTAACACTTGATGGTGAATTCTTTGAAGAAAAAAATGGCACTGTAATCATTGATATTAATTCAAAAATATCTAAACTCACAAAACTTATCTCCATGAGTAGTGATATTGATGGATTATTCCAGTCAATTAGTATAATTAAAAAATACATGTTAAAGAAAAAACATTCATTAAAAAAATTAGAGGATTCTATCCAATCTTATGATGACCGACTTTCCATGTCTGAAAATTCACTAACATCTACAACTGAAAATTATTCAAATTTGAAATCTAGACTCACTTCTGCACATAGTATGAAGGAACAACTTTCAAAAAGAATTTCAGAACTTACTTCGAGAAATAATATAATTGAATCTGAAGTAAATACTTGTGAATCTCATGTAGAGTCACTACAAGAACGAATAACTATTGTTGAGGAAAATTATGCAAGTGGAGAGCAAGATAGAATTGCTTCTGAATTATCTAGGATTAATATTAAAAAGTCTGATATTGAAAAATTATACACCACAATAATGAATGAATACCGTGATAAATCTTCACAACAAACAACTTTACAAACTCAATACAATAGAGAAAAATCTCAATCTAATCGACTTGATGATGAAACAAATTCATTAAATCTAGAATACAAAGAACTTGAAACAAAAATACACGACTTGGAAATTCAGAAAGAATCTAAGAACCAAGTTCTTGTATCTTTGCGTGAAAAAGAACAAGAATTAATTTCTACGTCTGGTTCATCTATTGGCCATCTAAAAGAGTTTGATGATAAACTCAAAGTATTAACTGAACAAGATAGAGAATTGACAAAACAAATCAATACTATAGAGCGTCAAACAGACTCACTTACTCGTGATCTTAAAGATTTAGTTGAAAATGAGGTTAAACTACAACAAATTCTATCTACGTTTGGATTTGATAAAGACATGGAAACATTTGATGTTGAATCAATTGTGCATGGATTGAATACTGAACTATCTTCGCTAAATGCATTAAATGCCAAAGCCCCTGAAACATACCTTGAGGTATCTTATGGATATCGTTCAATGTCTACAAGAAAGAATTCACTTGAAGCTGAAAGGAATTCTATTGTTAAATTCATTGAAGATATTGAAAAAGATAAACGACAAACATTCTTAGATGCATTTGATAAAGTCGATAAAGAAATTCGTTTAATTTTTAATAAAATGACTGATGGTAATGCATGGTTGGAATTACAAAATGAAGATGATATATTCAATTCTGGAATTTCATATCTAATTCAATTCCCAAATAAACCCAAAAGAGAGTCTACGTCAATTAGTGGTGGTGAGAAAACACTAGCTGCAATTGTATTTGTTCTAGCATTACAAAAACTAAAACCATCTCCATTCTATCTCTTTGATGAAGTTGATGCTCACCTTGATGCACCAAATTCAGAAAGACTGGCAAAAATTTTAGAAGAAAGATCAAAGGAAAGTCAATTCATTATGGTGTCCCTCAAAGATTCTGTAATTCAGAAAGCAAAATTGATCTACGGAGTATTTCCAAAGAATGGGGTATCCAATGTTGTTACTTACAAAGATAAACGAATCCCTTCAATGAAAACTTCCTAGTCTAGTTTTACAAAACAGGCCGAGTAATGACCTGCATTATTTTCTTCTAATCCTGGTTCTTCTATGCATTTTTCAATGGCATATGGACATCTTGCTCTGAATCTACATCCTTGATACACATCAATATCTAACGGGTCATTGATTCTGATTTTTTTCTCCCTGTGTAAATTGTCAGGATCAGGCTCTGAAATGGCATCCATTAATGCTTGAGTGTAAGGGTGCCTTGGTTTTACCAACACTTGATTAATTGGTCCAATTTCAACAATTTTCCCCATATACAAAATTCCTATCCTTTGACCAAAATATCTGGCAGTAGCTAAGTCATGTGTAATGTAGATAAATGAAATGTTGTATTTTCTTTGTAATTCTTGCATCAATTCTAACATTTCAGCTCTAATTGATACATCTAGCATGGAAACTGGTTCATCTGCCAGAATTATTTTGGGTTTTAGTGCCAAAGCTCTTGCCAGTACCACTCTCTGTCTTTGTCCACCCGACAACATGTGTGGATATCTTTTTGCAATATCTTCCGCTGGTTCTAATTTTACTTCATGTAGTACTTCGATTACTCTTTTGGTTCTATCCTCTTTGTTTCCAATTTTGTGAATTTCAAGTGGTTCAGATATGATGTCGCCAATCTTCATTCTGGGGTTGATAGAGTCATATGGATCTTGGTGTATCATTTGACAATTCATTCTAATTTTTGCTAAATTTTCTTTTTTATCATCAATTTCCTGATCTTCAAAAAATATTTTTCCTGAATTTAACTGGATTGATTTAAGAATTAATTTTGCAATGGTTGATTTTCCAGAACCTGATTCTCCTGCTAATACAAAAACTTCGCCTTTATTTAATGAAAATGATACATCATCAGTAGCTCTCACAGTTACTGATTTTTTCCCAAATATGCCTTTTTTTGTAAAATATTTTTTCAAATGCTCTACTCTGAGAATTTCACCCAATAGTTATTGTCGAATAAAGAAGTATATCAAGAAATATTTTTCATGCGTAAAATTTGTGATAAAGCATTTATGTTAAACAAAGACCGGTTTAATACTTGAATAAATCAATCCAAAAACATCCTGATTATAAAAAATATGTAATCGATTCTAAACTTCAATATTTTAAACCTCATGCTAGTAAAATAGAGAAAACATTTGCTGAAGAAATATCTTCAAGCTTGAATAGGACATCTAAATTTATTGTGCCTAAATTTTTTTATGACAAAAAAGGCTCTGACTTGTTTGAAAAAATTTGTACCCTTCCTGAATACTATCCCACAAGAACTGAAATTACCATTTTGAAGAAGTTAAAGACCGAATTACCTTCATTTATTGATGATTCCTTTAGATTAGTTGAACTTGGTAGTGGGGCATCCGTGAAAACTAGATTATTACTTGATATTTTCACTCAAATGCAACAAACAACAGAATATTTCCCAATTGATATCTCTGAAATACTAACTGAAAGTTCAGAACAACTTTTACAAGATTATGATAATCTTCGAATTACTGGAATTATTGACACTTATGAGGGTGGATTGGAATTTTTAAAAAATTATGATGATAAAAATAATTTAATTCTATTTTTAGGTTCTAGCTTTGGCAATTTCTCTCCTGCTGATGGTAAAATCTTTTTAGAAAAAATAAACTCTACAATGAAATCTGGTGATTTATTTTTAATTGGTTTGGATCTGGTAAAGGATTCACAAATTTTAGAATCCGCATATAATGATACACAAGGTATTACTGCTGAATTTAATCTCAATGTTCTATCTAGAATAAATGACGAGCTTGATGCCGATTTTAATCTAAATAATTTTTCACATTATTCTATATACAATAAAGAGGATCAGCGAATTGAAATGTATTTAAAATCTTTAGTGAATCAATCTGTAATTATTTCAAAATCTGGTCTTTTATTAAATTTGAAAAAAAATGAGTTGATTCATACTGAACATTCTCATAAATTTACTCTAGATCAAATTAAAACTCTTTTTGAAAGTACTGGATTCAAAATCAATCATACTTGGTTAGATGAGAATACTAATTTTTCATTAACTCTAGTATCAAAAAATTAAATATTTTCAGCACATCTAAAACCTGAAAATAACCATCTTTCATCTAGTCTAAAGAAATTTCTGTAACTCCCTCTAATTGACATCTTTGGTGTTGCAAACGAACCTCCTCTCAAAACTTTTTGATTTGTAAACCATTTGTCATTGTATTCGTCAAATCCTGACTTGAATCCTGGATATCCTGTATACTCTGATGATGTCCATTCCCAAACATCTCCAATCATTTGTTGACATCCTGAATGACTAGTTCCATTTGGGTATGTCCCAATTTCCGAACATCCCCAATGATATGATTCAAGTAAATTACATTTTTCATTTGTTGGATTTTCATTTCCCCATGGGAATATGGTTTTCTCTTGCTTGTCCTCATTCCAACAAGCAGCTTTTTCCCATTCAGCCTCTGTTGGGAGTCTTTTTCCTGCCCACTTACAATATGCATCTGCTTCGTAGAAACTTACATGGCACACTGGCTCGTTTGGATTGATTTCTCTAATTCCTAAAAAGTCTCTTGTATGCCATTTACCATCAATTTTTTCCCAATACATTGGAGATTTCCATTTATTTTCTTTGACTTTTTCCCATCCGTCTGATAACCAATATTTGTAGGTCTCATATCCTCCAGATTCCATGAATTCTAGATATTGCTTGTTTGTTACTGGAAATTCATCTATTTTGTAATCATTAAGGTAAACTTTGTGTTCAGGTAATTCAATGTCGTAGCAAAACTCTTTCCCTATATTTCCCATGACATATAATCCACCATTAATTTGAATTGATTTTCTATCAACGCTTGGTTGTTTTACAATTTTATTTTTCTTTACAGGTCTGTATTGTTCTGCAAGTAAATGTTGTAAATCATACACTAGAAGTTCTTGATGTTGACATTCATGATGAAATCCTGTAGTGATAAGTTTGACATCTTCCTCACTAAGCGTTTGGGTTTGGATAAATTTCTCTACTTTTTGATTTATTGTATTAAAATATTGAAAAATTTGATCAGTCGTTGGTCTTGAAACAACTCCTCTCAAACCTTTGTCATGAGGTACCCCAAATTGCTGATAATAGGAATTTAGATATTCTGAAAATTCTTTAGAGTAAAATTCATAATTTTTATCAATTTTGTTCATTATTGTTTCATAAATCCAACTCACATGTCCGATGTGCCATTTTGGTGGACTCATAAAAAATGCAGTTTGAACTACAAAATCATCTTTTTCTAATGTTTTTACAAGTTCTAGCGTTCTACTGCGTGTTTCTTTAAACTGTAATAGTAATGAATTCTCTGACTGTAATTCTGGGTTGGATGTCAATATTAAGAAATAATCTTTTTTCTATTATTATATTTGTGGGTATTTTTTTAATATCCTCTAGCAAAGATTGGAACTGCTATACTTTGTTCTTGACAGTAGATGCATTTTTGATTTGTATTTTCACTTCCAAATGGAATAACTCTGATTTCTGCTCCTGTTTCTTCTTTAATTTTCTCTTCACATTCTAATTTTCCGCACCAAGGTGAATTGAAGAAACCTCCTTTCTCAATTTTTGATTTAAAATCAGAGTAATCTGAAATTTCTAAAGAGTTACTTTTAGCTTCTTCTCTGGCTTTTTTTAGCATCTCTACTTGAATTTCATCTAATATTGTGGGGATTTTCTCAATTTCTGTAAAACTCAAACTGATTTTTTCAAGATTGTATCTTTTTGCAACTACCATGCTATTTTTTTCAATATCTTTGGGTCCTATTTCTATTCTTAATGGAACTCCTTTTAGTTCCCAATCGTTGAATTTGTAACCTGGAGATAGTCCTTCTCTTTCATCTACGTGTACTCTGATATCTTTTGATTCTAATTCTTTTTTGATTTCTTCTACTTTTGGAAGTATTGTTTCTTTTCCTTCATCGTTTCTGTAAATTGGAACGATAACTACTTGCATTGGAGCTACCTTTGGTGGTAAAACTAATCCTTTATCATCACCATGTGCCATGATCATGGCTCCAATTAATCTCCAAGACACTCCCCAAGATGTTTGCCATGCAAAATGTTCTACATTATCTTTATCTGCAAATTTAACTTCAAATGGTTTTGAAAAGTTTTGACCTAAGAAATGAGATGTGCCCATCTGTAATGCTTTCCCATCTGGCATGATTGATTCCATTGTAGTAGTGTATACTGCTCCGACAAATTTCTCTTTCTCACTTTTTTTACCTGTTGTCACTGGAATTGCCAGTTCTTCTTCAACTGTATTTTTGTAAATATCTAAAATTTTCATTACTTCTTTCTCTGCTTCTTCTTGAGTACTGTGTACAGTATGTCCTTCTTGCCACAAAAATTCTGAAGTTCTGAGGAATGGTTTTGTTGCTTTAATTTCGGCTCTTAATGCGGTGTTCCAAAAATTTATTTTTAATGGTAAATCCCTCCAACTTTGGATCCATTTTGCATACATGGTATATGCCAATGTCTCAGATGTTGGTCTTAATGCCAGTCTGTCTCCAATTTCATTAGTTCCTGAATGAGTTACCCAAAATACTTCTGGATTGAATCCTGCAAAATGTTTCTGTTCTTTACCTAATAGTGATTCTGGAATTAAGATTGGTAAAAATCCATTCCTAATACCATTTCTTGAAAATTTTTTATCAAAAGTACTTCTTAATGATTCCCAAATTGAATAACCGTCTGGTCTGAGTACAATTAATCCTTTAACGGGAGCATAATCTGCAAGTTTGGCCTTTAGAACTACTTGTGTGTACCATTCACTAAAATCATCTTTCTTTGAAACTGTGATTCCTACGTCTTCTTTACCCAAACTAAGATTTATTGAATTAATTTAACTAATGAGCCTTTCGTGATGATTTTTGTTTTAAAACTAATTTGTTATTTTAGTGGGTCGCCTTTGCATAATACTTCGCCCATGACTCTACTTTGGAAATTCGGACAAACGAAACATTGAACAAATTGGATATCTTCTTTTAAAACTGGGCACTTTACAAATTCTTGTTTCATTCTTTTGAGCATTTTTGGACTAACTCCTTTGAGTTTCAATTTTCCTTTATCATCCATCAAACCTAAGTCTTTTAATTTTTCTTTGAGTTCGGCAGGGAATTTTACTTTATCTTCGGTTGTTTCAATTTTTACATCATATTTGCGTTCTAGCTCTTCTGCCATACTTAGTATGATATGCTCGGTGATTTATTACTAGCGTTTTTTAGATCTGAAAAAAGTTTAAACTTTAATATAATTAGCGATTTTTTTCAAAATCAGATTACTATTGTTAGCTATTTTTGATGTTGAGGGAGTTTTGTATGATGAAGAATATCTCCCAATTCTTGCAGAAAAACTTAACAAAGAATCTGAAATTTGGGAAATCACAAAACAAGGAATTCAAGGAAAAATTAACTGGGAAGAGGGATTACGAACTAGAGTTGCAGCTTTGAAGGGTCTTGATGAACAAACTTGTCAAGAAGTATCTGATGCATTACCCATCATGACTGGTGCAAAAGAGGCATGTATGGCATTAAAAGCAGCAGGATGGAAAATAATGGCCGTATCTGGTGGTTTTTCCCTGATGATGCATAGATTGAAAAAAGAATTGGATCTTGATTATATTTTTTCAAATGAATTAATTTTCAAAGATGGTAAACTGGATGGTGTGACAATTAATGTTGATTCTGATAAATCAAAATCTGCAAAAATAAAAATTGAAGAATGGGGTGAGAAAAAAGAAAATATAGTTTGTGTCGTAGATGGTGCAAATGACATAAAGTTATTTGATGTTTGTGGATTGGGAATTGCATATCGTGCCCAAGATATTGTCAAAGACTTGGCTACTACAACTTTAGAAGAAAAAGATCTATCAAAAATTATTGATATTATCAACAAACACTACAAACTTGAATTAGAAGCTGCAACTCCTGCATAAACAATTTTTTAGTCCTTTACTTGAGATACATTGCTTGCAAATCATTCCTATTTATGTTGAAAAAGAGATCGAACCATCTGATGATATCTCTGACATCATTTTAAAATCTGAAAAATTAAATGATGGTGACATTTTAGTAATTGCACAAAAAATAATCTCTAAACAAGAAGGGCGTTTGATAGATTTGTCCACTGTGACTCCTTCGTTATTGGCTGAGGGTATTAGTTCTCAATATCAGAAAGATCCTAAAATTATTGAATTAATTTTATCTGAATCAAAACGAATTGTAAGAATGAAAAATGGGATATTGATAGTTGAAACTAATCAGGGATTTATTTGCGCAAATGCTGGAATTGATGAAAGTAATATCCAAGAAGGATATGCAACTTTGTTACCTGTGAACTCTGATAATTCTGCACAACAAATTAGAAAAAAAATTCTCGAGCAATCAAACAAAAATGTAGCAGTAATAATTTCTGATACGTTTGGTCGACCTTTTAGAATGGGACAAACTAATCATGCAATTGGAGTATCTGGATTAAATCCTATTTTAGATTATGAGGGAACTTTGGATTCTTTTAATAAAATTTTACGAGTAACTGCAATAGCTATTGCTGATGAGATTACATCTGCATCAGAATTAGTTATGGGTAAATCTTTGAAATGCCCCTTTGCGATAATTCGTGACTATTCATTTAAGATTGAAGATCATACAATTAATGAATTAATTCGCCCTGAACATGAAGACCTTTTTAGATAATTTTTTTCAAAATTTAATTCTACTGTGAAATAGGACAAGATAAACTCGTATAGCTTTTAATATGACAATTTGGTCTTTAGGGATTAGTAATGTCTGAATCTACTGAAAAAAAACTAGATGCAACAGGATTGTTTTGTCCTGAACCTGTATTTAGAACCAAAATTGAAATTGAAAGAATGCAAGTCGGTGAAATAATTGTTGTATCTGCTGATGATCCAGCAGCTGAAGATGATATTTCAAGATGGGTTACAAGAAATGGCCATGAATTATTAGACATGTCCAAAGACGGTGAAACTATTACATTCAAAATTAAAAAGGTGAAATAATCCCAATCATGACTACTGTTACTGATACAGATGTTTTGAATCGTGTAGGTAATACCCCTCTGGTACATTTGGATTCTCTTTCTCATGATAACGTTGAATATTTTGCAAAATTAGAGGGTCATAATCCATTTGGGTCTGTTAAAGACAGGGCAGCATATTACATGATTAAAGATGGTGAAGAAAAAGGAATTTTAACAAAAGGGAAAAGCATCATCATCGAACCCACCTCTGGTAATACTGGAATTGCATTGACAGGAATTGCAAATATCTTGGGCTATAAAGTTGAGATTGTAATTCCTGAAAAAGCAAGTAATGAAACTAAAGATATCATAAGAAAACTAGGGGCCAAAGTGTTTGAAACCAGTGATGATTTATGTCCCAAAGTAGGTGCTGGAACTGATCAAAGCATTGCACTTGCTACATCGATTGCATCATCTAGACCTGATACGTATTATTCTCCAAATCAATATGCGAATGAAGCAAATTTCAAAGGACATTATGTTGGAACTGGACCTGAAATTTGGAAGCAAACTGAAGGTAAGGTAACTCATTTCTTTACTGGTGTTGGTACTGGAGGTACAATTACCGGAATAGGTGCATATTTGAAAGAAAAAAATCCTGATGTTAAAATAATTGGATGTCAACCGCAACAAAATCACTTAATTCAAGGATGGAGAAATTTTGAAGAATCTGCAAAACCTGATTTATTCTTAAAAAGAGAAAATGTTGTTGATGATTGGGTATCTGCTGATAATGATGAGGCATTTTCAGTTGTAAAAGACGTGTTTGCTAAAGACAAACTCTTGATTAGTCCATCTTCTGCTGCAGTTTATGCATGCATGAAAAAATATCCTATTGATGGAGATGCATGTGTTGTAGGAATTTTTGCTGATGATGGTAGGAAATTCAAAAGTGTTTACGCAACTCAAAATGTTATGACTGAGGAAGAGTTTGATGATTGCCTTAAAGATGCAAAACACATGTCTGAATTGGCATACTAGTTATTCAAGAATACTTTTCAAATGTTTTTCATAAAATTCTCTAAATGATCCATTCATGTCCATCTCATGTCGTAAACATTCGTTACTTTGTTCTGTGATTTGATTTTTAATTTCCTTACTCCATGGGCTTTGTTGTTTATCTTTTGAATCAATTATTGTTGGGTTTTCTTTAATTTTCTCCATAGTTTCAGATAGTGTTGTACTTAATTGTCTGAATTTACTAATGCGTAAAAGAAATCGTTGTGATTCTTCCTTGTTTACCAAGTCCATCATTGCATGAACTTGATTGTAATATTCTAAACCTTTTTCATTATATTTTTTAAAATCCTTCATTCTTTGATTCCAATACTCTTTAGTTACTTTTTCTTCAATTCTATAACTGAATTGAATTTCCCCCAAATCCATTCCTAATTTAGCTAGTTTGTCGCTGTGTTCTTTAGCTATTTTTTTTAGATTCTCTGGATCTTGACTCATTATTCAATAGTTTGCGCTCTCTCAATAAAGAGTTTAGATTTTTGATTCATTCCATTTTTTCTCAGATTCTTTTGTATATTCTAACATACATACTTCACAGAATGAATCCCACTCTGTAATTCCTAATCCCTCGAAATATTTTACAGACCATTTGTATGAGGGTAATTTCCTATATTGAAATTGTTGAATAGTGTAGATATCTTTCTGATGAAATTTATTCAGGCATTTTTTACATTGAGCATTTTTCATTACTGCTTATCTGCACTTTCAGTGAGATATTTGTCCACATCAATTGCTGCCATACATCCAAAACCTGCTGCAGTAATTGCTTGTCGATAACTTCTATCATGTACATCGCCTGCAGCAAAAATCCCTTCCATGTTGGTATGTGTTTTATTCTTTAATACGATGTATCCTTCATCATCTAAATCAATTTGACCTTTGAATAGTTGTGTATTTGGCACATGACCAATTGCAACAAATAATCCTCCTGCATCAAGTGTAGTTTCTTCATTTGTTTTTAGGTTTTTCAAAACTGCATGTTGTATTTTTTGATCACCTTTGATGGCAGTAACTGCTGAATCAAAATGGAATTTTATTTTTTCATTGTTAAATGCTCTTTCTTGCATGATTTTACTTGCCCGCAGTTCTTCTCTTCTATGTATTAGATGAACATTTGATGCAAATTTTGTAAGGAATGTTGCTTCTTCAATTGCAGAATCTCCCCCTCCTACAACAAGAATTTCTTGATTTCTAAAGAAAGGACCATCACATGTTGCACAATATGATACTCCTTTTCCACTGAAAGTTTCTTCACCTTCAACACCTAATTTTCTTGGATTAGCACCGGTTGCAATGATTACAGCACGACCTTCAAATTCCTCTGATGCTGTTAGAACTTTGAATGGTTTACGTCTAAAGTCTACGTCAACTACTACATCATCAATGATTGCAGTTCCCATTCTTTGTGATTGTTTTCTCATATCAATCATCAAATCAGGACCCATAATCCCTTTTTCAAATCCAGGATAGTTTTCAACTTCTGTTGTATTGACTAGTTGTCCTCCCGGAAGTAATCCTGATAAAATCAAAGTGTCATAACCTGCTCTAGAACAATAAATTCCTGCAGTATATCCAGATGGACCTGCACCAATAATGATTACATCGTATTTTGTTTTAGTTTTATCTGATATTTTGATTTCATCGTCTCTTGTTTCAAGAACTGCTGACCCTGCGTCTCCTCCTGACATCATAATGTTAATGGTCTTAATTTCAATAATTTAAGTGAATATCTCTTTTAAATTATATGGATTTCATTCTTTTTAATTTATTTTTTAAAACATAGAATATGATTCCAATTCCGATAATTGCTACTCCTACAAGTACTACTTCTATTTCAAACTGTAATGCCATATATCCTGAAACTATCAATCCCAGTAATGGAAGAATTGGAAATTTTCCAATATTGATGGGGACTTTGAATTTTCGTTCAATATCTGGTTCTGTGTAACGTAAAACGATCACTGCTAGATTTACTGCAGCAAAAGTAATCACAATTGCAAAAACTGTAATGTTTGCAATAATTACAATATCTCCAATAAATGTAAACGATATGGCCGTAATCATGATTACAATTACAGCTATCCAAGGTGTTTTTGTTTTAAAATGAACTTTTTTTAGAATGGATGGGAATACTTTTTCTTTTGCCATGCCATAAAAAATTCTAGAACCTGCAACAAGTGTGATCAAAACTGTATTGGTTATGGCAAAAAGTGCTATAGATGAAAGTATGATGTGCGCTTCTGAACCTAAACCTCTTTCTGCTACTAATGCTAACGGTGCAGCTGAATTGGCAAGTTCCTCCCAATTTACAACTCGAACTACAGCTAAAGAAACTAGAATGTAAATTATACCTGATATTAAAACTGACAGAATTATTGCTCTGGGGAGTGTTTTTCTTGGTTTTTTTACTTCTTCAGCCATATTTGCCATATCTTCAAATCCAATAAATGCAAAAAATATCAATACAAATGCAATGGCAATTCCAGTTAATCCTGATGGACTTTCAGAATAATCTATAGGCTCTGGACTAGCAAATGTAAATCCAATTACAATGATTAGTATCAATCCTGTTGCTTCAATTACTGTAAAAATAGTATTAGTCCAAGCAGATTCTCTAATTCCTATGAAATTTACTATTGAGAGAATCACTAACAAACCAATTGCTGAAATAACTATTGGAATATTTACAAATTCAGCGAAATATCCTCCGAATCCTAATGCGACTGTTGCAGCTGTAATTATAGATGTGATTGCTGTCAACCATCCAATTATGAATGCAAAAAAATTATTTTTGAAAGCATTTTTAATGAAAACATATTCTGCAGCTGCCTTTGGAAATACTGATGATAGCTCAGCATAACTAAATCCTGCAAACAATGCGACAACAGACCCTAATGCAAATGAAATCCATACGGCATTTCCTGCAAAACCCGCGGCTTCACCTATTAGAACATAAATTCCTGCACCTAGAATTAAACCAGTTCCATACATTGTAAGTTGGAACAGACCCATGTGACGCTTTAATTCAGACATATGTTACTAACCCTGAGACACCATAAAATTGAATATTTTCTAGGTCTCACAATAGTTCTCTTTTTGAATTACTCATTTTACAAATTAATTATGTCAAATTATATATTTGACAGTCACTTGTAATGTCAAAGTTGAAAATCATAATAGACAATCTGTATGGCCTTTAAAATTGAATGTTAATCCATTTCAAATATGGTAATTAAAACAAAGAACATTTTAGTCCCACTTGATGGTTCAAAAAATTCAATTCGTGGTTTAGATATGGCGATACATCTTGCCCGACAGTCTCAAGGGACTATTGTTGCTTTAGCTGTAAAAACTGTGCCTGGAATATATGCAATTCATCCTCTAGGATTTTTGGATTTTAATTCAATGACTGAAATAAATAAATTACTTGGTGATGCCAAAGTCCGAGCTGCAAAGAAGGGAATTGATTTAACCGGAAAGGCCATTGCTGGTGATCCTGGATATGACATTGTAAGATTTGCAAACAACATTAAAAACAAAATTGATATGGTTGTAGTTGGAGCTCGTGGAAGAAGTTCTGCCAAAGAGCTTTTCTTGGGAAGTGTTTCAAATTATGTTTTGCACAAGTCAAAAAAACCTGTATTGGTAGTGAAATGAATAGTTTCAAAAGTATTCTTGTTCCAATTGATGGCTCAATATATTCTGAAAAGTCTTTAGACCGTGCAAGTGAATTAGTTGGTGCGTTAGGTTCGGTTCTAATTTTAATATATGTTGTAGAAAAATCAATCCCGATTAATTTTCTTGATAGAAAAGAATACCTTGAGCTTCTTCGAAAGTTTGGAACTAATGTATTAGAAAAAGCAAATAAGAAACTATTGAAAAAAGGAATCACTGCAAAAATTTTCTTAAAAGAAGGAAATATTGTAAATGAAATTGAAAAAATTGTAAAAAAAGAGAAATGTGATCTTATAGTTGTTGGAAATAAAGGGTTAGGTTCTGTATCTAGACTATTACTTGGAAGTGTTTCAAATAAAATTTCACAATCATCTTCTTGCTCTGTTTTGATAGTAAAATAGACCTAACTTGCTAAGGTGCTTACAATATCTGACTTTGTAATTATTCCTACCAGTCTTGAATTATTTAGAACTGGGAGGCCACTGATGTTGTATTTTATCATTTTAGTTATGGCAACTTTAACTTCATCATCTTTATTGACTGTGATTGGGTTTGTGGACATGATGTCTGTTGCATGAAATGGGAATAGATAGCTCATTTGATTGGCGTGAGTCTCAGCCAATCCTTTTTTGAATTTATATTCTTGAACTTCTTTAGGATCTGCTGATTCTGCAATCCATTGTGGGATTTTTGCAGGCACAAAATCCCTGAATGTTATTACTCCTACTGGTTTTTGATTTCTTTTAATGACGATTCTAGAAATTCCGTATTTTAATAACAAACTTTCTACAAATAATATTGGATCACTTGGTGCTGCAGTGATGACATTTGACTTCATTATTTTTGAAACTAATATTGAATCTGATCCTTTTGTGAGAACTGCTGTAGTGAGATCTGTTTCAGTTACAATTCCTGCTAGTGTTTTATCTTTGTTTAGTATGATGACTAAACTTATTCTATGTTTCTTCATTAATTTTGCACATTCTTTTATAGAATTCTCTTTGCTTAACGTATACAATGTTTTTAATTTGAAATCTTTAGCTTTTACTGATTTTATTGGCTTTGTTCCTAGTTCATAAATTTTTTTTGCAATATCTTTTTCAGTGATTACTCCTATTGGAAATTTTTTATCGGTTATAATTACTCGTTTTACTTTTTTCTGTAATAAGATTTCTCTTGTTTTTAGTAATGTTGTACTAGGTGAAACCGTAATTGGTTTTGTAATAAACTCCGATAATTGCAAGTCTCTAACATTCATTATGATTCTAATCTATGATTGATTAATTATTTCTCCTAATAATACCAATACTGAAAATCAGATTTGGTGATTATTAGATAGATATTTACTTCTAGTTTGTTTTACTGGAACATGGCAGAAAAAGTACCTTTGTTTGTTATTGGTTTACCTAAAGACGAACCTGCAAATCAAGTACTTTTATCAAAATTCGGTGACGCTTTAGAGAAAGTTCAACAAGTATTGCCTCATATCATTGAAGCAAAAATTGCAGTTGAATCTCAAAACCCTGAAGGTACTAGAACTCATTATGAAGTTACAGCTACTGTAAAAACATCTAATGATAGATTAATTTATACTGAATCTGGTTGGGATATTTTAAAAATTGCTGATGATTTATCTAGAAAATTAGAGGGTGAATTACAAAAAAATGACAATAAAAGACAAAGAGACAGTATTCGTAAAAAAGAATTTTGATTTCTATTGTTGGTAGTGGTCGTGTTGGCACATCTATAGGATTTCTTTGTGTATCACATGGATTAGATGATGTTCTGCTTGTAAACCGTGATAAAAGAAAGGCAATTGGTGAGGCATTAGATGTTGCAAGTGCAATTCCTGCAAACTCTAAATTTACTGTTAAGGGAACTGATGACTATTCTCAAATATCAGGCTCTGAAATTGTTGTGATTACTGCAAGTGTTGGTGTTTACATGAAAAATAGAACTGAAAATATCCAATCTCAGGTAAAAATGATCGAAGATATTGCACAAAAAATTAAACAGTATTGCCCATCTGCAATAGTTTTGATAGTGTCTAATCCTCTTGATGTTTTGACTTATTTTTTCCAAAAAATAAGTAGAATTTCTAGATTCAAAGTCATTGGCATTGCATCTAGTCTTGATACAAGTCGATTTCGTTATCTGATATCTGAAAAACTATCTGTTCCACAATCTTCTGTTTCTAACGCTCTTGTTTTGGGAGAACATGGTGATTCTATGGTTCCTGTTTTCTCTGGTGTTACAGTTGGCGGTAATCCTCTTTTTTCAATGATTGATAGTAGGGATGACATCACTGAAGATGTTCGAAATTACTGGAAGAAATTGAGAAGTTTTAAGAGTCGATCTCAATTTGGTATTGCAAAAAATACCTTTGATGTTATTGATTCTATTTTACACAAAAAAGAAATCACAATCCCTGCATCAGTAGTTCTTGAAGGTGAGTATGGTGAAAATGATGTTGCTATGGGAGTACCTGTAAGAATTGATCAAAATGGTGTATGTAAAATACAGATAGTGAAACTTGACGATACGGAATCATCTTCTCTAAAAAAATCATCTGAGAAGATTCGTAATGATATTCAATCTATTCGTGCTTGATTTCTTATCTCCTTGAGTTTCTCTTGATGATTGTCACATAGTTTTTTATTTTCTAATTGTGAATAGAATAGTTCCTTTTGCCAATGGGAATTGAATAATCTGCATTCTTTATTTTCACAAAATGCGTCCCCTGTACTATAATACATGATGGCTTGTAGCACATACCCTTCTACAATATCGCTTAATCTTGGATCGTGATATTCTAAAAATTGCCCTTTGTATTTTTCTTTGATTTCTTCTATCTTTGCTTCTGAAAAATTTGTCATTAAATCTAAATAGTATTGCTTGGGTTTTGCAGGTGCCTCTATCATTCCAGTTGTTGAAATTATTGTAGGGTTGGAACTGATTAGTGCTCTAGCATGATATCTGAAATCATCATTATCAAATGTTGCAGTAAGTTTGTTTGTAAAAACTATGTGTAATATGTTGTCAGTAATTGAAATATTCTCTACAATAATATTCTGTAGTTCAAATCCATCGTACAATGTCATTGTATCTTGTTCAGTTGTATCTTGATTTTCTTTTTCAATTTGAATTTCTTCTTGTGTCGGAATATGTTTTTTGAATTGATTTTTTAAATCAAAAATTCGTGTCGATGCTATTTTTTCAAATATCTCATCTTCTAAACTTTTAAAAAAATTATCGTTTATCTCAACTTTGATTTGACATGTATCTGTGATGAATTCTTTAATTTTTTCAATTTGAATTTCTGGAACTGTAGGCTCATTGTATAGAATAATCTTAGAAATTTTCACTAATGAAATATTATCTTAATTGCTTATCTTTCTAACGAATTATTTTTTTAAAGGATTAGGCGATTTTTATATATAAACTACTTACAATTTTACAAAAAATGGATATTTTCAAAATTACTATCTTCATGCAAATATTTTATAAAAAATACTACTAAATATGATGCAAAACATCAGAAGAACTTTTCAATGACTTAGATTGATTTTCATACATTATGAAGTATTTTGTGATTTTTATTTTGTTGATTGGATTTTTGATTCCTTCAGTTGCATTTGCTCAATATCTAGGAGGCGTTGAATTTTACCACCTTTCATTGACTATAGAGTCAAAACAATACTCTGTTCTATCTCAATCAAACACCAATCACTTTACTGATGTGACATATGACAATAAAGCCAACTCTTTGATTTTTTCAACATCCACATCTGAGGATTTTATTGACACTTATACAATAACCCTGAATGAGCAAACATTTTCAGAGTTACTTGCGACAAATTATGCAAAAACTCCTGAGTCTATGTTGGTACTGATAAATGGAGTCGAACAACCATACCAAATATTCAAAGACAGTGATATTATCTCATGGAGATTTTATGCGCCAATACCCTCTGATGAAGTCGAATTGCTTCCTTCTACTCCTAGATTTGGTACTGGTACATACAAGTTTGATAAAATTCCTGATGGTTTTCCAAAAATTTATCCACCGTTGAAACAAAACCATCTTGGAATAATTACTGAAAATATACAGTGCAAAGATGAATTGGTCTTACTCCAAAAATATGATGGTTCCCCTGCATGTGTAAAGCCTAACAGTGTCATAGACCTCATAAAACGAAATTGGCTGTTAACTGAAGATGTAGGTGGATATGCAATTGATTATGATGGAGATGTAAAGCATCTGCCATTTGCCGATGTTTGCACTAATGAAATGAAGATAATCTTACTGACCCATTCCAACATAGCTTCCTCTGAAGAAGAATTTGTAATAGATAATGTAGAGTTGCCTTTTGGAATGAATTCAGAAGACTTTGAGAGATGTACTCTTGAAACATCATTTACAAAATCAAGATGGAACATGGTAACTATGGAAAATCCTGAAAAAGAAATTATAAAAAAAGCAAAAGAATTGGGAATAAATAACATAATGCAAGCAGTTGACTCTGAGGAATTAAGTTATGATGAGAAAAAAGAATACATCAAGATCAGATATGAAGAATCTTCTAATAAAATTCCCTCACTAAACATCAGAATTAAAGACTTTGATAGACACTTAGAATTCGGAGAACGTCCGACCTTTACTGTTATTGAAACAGGGTATGCATCTACATGTACGTCTCCTAAACTAGAGGTGTATTATCTAAAGAATGAAACAGGGTATGACTTGAAAACAGATGAACTAATTTACGAAAACAAAATTGTGTATCCTTGTCCTGAACCGACCTCTTCGTATTTTCCAATTCTGAAATTTTGGGATGATGCTGATTTTGAACCATTTCCTGCATGTGATAAAACTGGAAGATATCTTGTTGTAGGAGATTCTGGCTATGAAAGGATGTCCTTAGAAGAATACTATTGTGGAATGGAAAATGAAAACTAGGATTTTGATAATCATTGCAATCTCAATTGTAGTTGTGGCGTTTTTTACAGCAAATTTTTTTATGAATTTGTACTATTATGGGGAGTATCTCAAGATAGATGATGGTTATATATGGCATTGCAGTTCTAATGGTCAAAAACAATTTTGTGACAACACGTCAATTAGGATAATGGAATTGTTTGGTTTCATATAGTTTGGAAAAAATGAAAATTAGATACAAAGCATCAGAAGCATTTTTCAATGACTGGAATAGATTTCATATATTGTGAAGTATTTTGTAATCTTTCTTATTGTCTCTATTGTTTTAATTGCACCTCCTCAAACATTTGCTTTATCCTGTGGGATTCCCCCCTTTGATGAGGTATACAAAAGACATGATTTACTATTGCATGGAAAACTAATTGAAAAATTTAATCCACCATTAATCACCAAACAAACCACTTTGGTCTTTGAGACAATTACCGTCTACAAAGGAGAGCCACAAGATCAGTTTACAGTAAAGGCCGATTTGTCTTGGGATGACTATTATCGACTAGGAGAAGAATATGTCTTGTTTGCAGACAAGCAAGATGATCATTACTTCAGAGATCTTTGTGTAAGCAACTATATCTCATCAAAAGAGATCATAAAATTTCTAGATGATTACATAGATGGCAAGGTAACAGGACACAATGTGTTTAGTCTGTATGATCTAGTTTCAAATTTTGAGTTAAAAAAAATATATTCCAAAATGGATCTTTATACTAAAATTAACCGCGGAAATGATTTTCTAAACAATCTCATAAATGACAAAACAAAATACGATTATTCGTGCAATTTTGATGAAGATTTGAAGCATGCAGAAAAACTATTTGCAGACAATGTCTATGTGTTTAACAAGTTAAGGGATACTAGCTTAAACTATACTGTTTCTACTGATGCAACGTTATCTACGAACCCTCAAACAGGTATTGTGATTATTGAAAGTCCAGAGCATAAAGCCATAGTCAGTATACTGAATAGTCCTTATTTTGAGAATTGTTTTTTTGTATATAATCAACAACTCATTGAAAAATCAACCGGAGAGATAGATGTGAATAGAGACAGCTTGGAGAAAATATGTAGTGCAGAAAATGCAACTTCGGTGTTGCCCGATTTATGCAAGCCTGTAAAAACTTTTGATATGAACGGAATTTTGTATCTTCTAATTCCGCTTGGAATCTTTGGGGGAATTGCGTCTGTATTTATCATTTTTAGGAAAAGAAAATGAAAACTAGATTCTTGATAATTATAATACTTGTTATCATTACTGTTTCTGTTATTGGATACAGTCTTATCGCATTAGAATCTGAGTCTGATCCAAAATCTCTTTTGTGCGGGAAAAATTTTATTCAACGAGGGCATGAATGCTTTCCAGACATTAGTTATCTGGAACCAAACACCATTTTGATTTCTTCTATACATTCACCAAATAAAATAAGAACTACTCCACTCCCATCCACATCCGTTATTTTTCTCGAAAAAAACAATACTGTAACTTGGATTAATGAATCCGGTTTTCCTGCTAAGGTTTATGAAAAAGAGAACAAGTGGTTAATTGACACAATAGAGCCAGACACGCAAAAACAAATCATATTCAACCAAACTGGATTTTACAAGTATTTTGTACAGAATTCAAATGATCGAGGTCATGGAAGACTAGCCCTTGTCTCTGATGATACAGATTTGCTTCCCTATTACACAAAACTAGAGATTGCAAGAGCTATTGTAGAGCAAGATCGTGATAACTATCCTATAGTTGGGTTGGGTATTGGCAATGCGGAAAATTCTCTAGGAATTGATATTGATAAAAAATACTTGGAAGAAAATCCTGATGCACATTCGTTCTTAATGAAACGATACACCGAAATGATCCCGTTTGATGTAAAAATTACAATAGAATTTGGAGGACCAATAACACCATTAACAGGATAAGAAAATGAAAACTATATTTTTGATAATGCTTGTATTTACCATCATGTTGATTGCATCACTAGTAACAGTCTCTAAAATGGAGCCAATACAAAAAGAGATTTGGTATATGACAGGAGCATATGATCGTGATCCTAACGTTCCTAATCTAATACCGTCACTTGACTATGATTATGGTCTAATGTACGTTACAGTTTTAGAAATATTTGGGATTACAGGATTGGTCATAGTTGGAATTAATTTTATTGTTGGGAGAAAGAGAAAATGAAAACCATGTTTTTGATTTTAGTATTTGCAGCTATTGGTTTCTCTCAAATTCAAGAATCCTTCTCTGAGGATTATTTTGCGATTCCTTCTTGTTACACTGGTGTTTTTGTAACTGACCATGTCCAGTGCTCCACAAGAGACTCTCCTCCATGTGAATCACCATCATTTGAAAAAAATGGATTCTGTGTTGTTAAGAAAATTGACATTTGTAAAGCAGAGAATATACTTAAAGACGGTTTATGCATTGAAAATAAAAATTTTTTCAGAGTAGATGATTCTACATTTACTCGCCAGTCTTTGCAAACAGGTGAGACTCTGGGTAATTTTACAAATCTGTTTGGGTGGTCTGGACTGGCATTATTTGCATTTATCGTTGCAGCATATGTTATCATGAAAATAAAAAAGAGGAAAAATGAAAACTAGTGATTCTGGAAAAAATTGCGAGTGTGGTCATACTCAACAAGACCATGCAATAATTCAGAAAAGTATGACAAAGTTGGCAGTTCTTGAAAGGGGATTTTTTATTCCAACACAACTAGACAATGGAATGTGCAAGAAATGTACTTGTCCAAAATATTATCCACCAAGATTGTTTAGGAAAAAAAGAGAAATTGAGTATCGTGCCAAACCAATGAATGTACTAGATGACTCTGAAAACAGATGCAAGCGATGTGGAACACTATATGACAACCATGATGAAATGGACCATTCTTTTCAATATAGAAAATGAAAACTAGATACAAAATTACTATTATTGCAGTTTGTGCATATTTCGGAGTATTTCTTGGTCCTGTAACTGCAAGCAATGTTTACTGCGATTTTGTTTCACAAGAGATGTGCACATCAAGAATTACGGGTGTCAATCTGCCACCATTTAACCTGATTCCACTTAGCTTACCAAGTGATAATGAATGTTTTTTTGAAAATACAGAAGGTGTGATGAAACCATGTTACATCGAAACAGGATATTTTGAGTGGCCATTTCCTCCCCGCATGGAAGAACATCCAGAAAGAAATTGTGATGAGCAATGCATTGACGATGGAAAACTTCCTCCTTGCACTAGTGACAGAACGGCATGTTTTAATCAAGATGCTAATCTCTGTGATCCTTCGGGATGGGAATGTGATGTTTATTTTAAAGATTGAACTGAAAAAACATATGATATCACCCGCTTTAACATATCTGTCTCAAACGGCTTGTAGAGTACTGCTTCTACATCATATGTGTCAAGTAAACTAGCCTCTCCTATTTTCAGATCTCCTGTTACAATCACAATCTTGGCCTTTGGGTCCATATGCGTTATTTTTTCAATTGCATTAAATCCATCATATTTTGGCATTAACAAATCTATGAAAATCACATCCGGTTGATATTTCTCATATAATTTTTTGGCTTCCTTGCCGTTTTTACCTCTGGCTAAAATATTTACTCCAAACAAATCCAATAATTCACAGAATACTTCTAATGAATCCTGATCATCATCAACTACAACACAACTAAACATGCCCAAAATATGATTATCTTGATATCATATAATGTGATGTCAGATGAAAATATTACTCTTTTTGAAATTCTGAGACTTTTTTAAATAACTTTATTTTGTATTTTTAAATTATTATGTATTTGCTGTATAATTTCTGTCATTTAATTTGTAATTTACTTTTTGTTATTGGCCATAAACCGTTTTAAGAATGGAACTGTTGTTGGCAATCTCTTGTGTAAACTGAACATTAACTGAAACCCTGTTGCTAAAGTCAATGTTTACATTGTCAAACAATGACTTGTATTGCTCTACTTTCCTCCTGTTCTCTGTAAGTTCATATCCTGTTTTCACTAACAATCCTTTCTCAATTAAAAAGTTAATTTTTCTATATCCTGATGTCTTTGGGATGTTCAGTTTTTCCAAGATCTCAGCAATAGTCCACGGCTCCCCAATTGATGCATTAAGGATCTTGGACATTTCATCATCACTAAATGCCTTTAGAATTGACTGACTGATTAATTCATCTGATATTGTAAATCTTTTTTCAGCCTTGTCCTGTTTTGATTTAATTGTACATATGTTGTTGAGAAATTTTTTCTCCAGTCCTTCTGCACCTGCTCCAAAAAATTCCCTCAAAATAGAATCAACATTTTCAAATTCACCCATGGCAGTAGTCAGAGACATTCCAAATTTTTCAAATAATCTGTCCTGTATTTTTGAAACCGTTTCTTTGCCTAAATTTTCCATGATTATCCTCTCAAAGGATTCTGCAAAAAGGGAGTCTACTCCAGACATATTTTCATTGGTTATTACTTTCATATTAATAATTCCCAATTAAAAATCACCTTACAACCTCCGATAACTCTCGAATGTATTCCGTTTTATTTTCACCTGCCAACACTAATGCTTTTTCTATGTTATGTTGTAGCGGTGCGATGTTGTTTTGAGCATAGTTTACAATGTTGCACTCTTCAATGATTGGAAGTTTTTTCAAATTTCTGTACTGTTCATATCCTAGCGTACACGAATAGTAATTAATATCCCCCTTGAATTTGTACTGAATTTCAAATGGTGAAGGTGTTGTACTTTCTACCAACAAAATATCTGTAATTGATTGCTTTATACTATGAATATTAAATGGTTTTTGAATTACAGGAACATTCAATGAATTAAGAATAATAGAGTTTGCAGCATCAAGTTCACCTGTAACCATTATTATCTTAGCATCAATGTTTCTATCTTTGATGTTCTCTACTGCATATATCCCATCATATTCTGGCATCTGCAAATCTGTAAAAACTACATCTGGCAAATGCTTTTCATACAACATTACTGCCTCTTTACCGTTATTTCCTGAACCAAGTACATCTACTTTGATGAGACTCAACAATTCAGAAAATACATTAAGAATGTCTTGGTCATCATCGATCACAACACAATTAACCATTTATGATCTCTCTCTTGTTTAGTCTGATATGTGATGCCAATATATGATATTCATACTTTATACTATTATATGATCTTATTAATTCCCAATGATGGGACTTTCTAACGAGATGGTTGTCGGTATTGCAAAATGAATTGATGCTAAAATAGTTCAGTAACAGTATTATTTTCATATAAAATATGAAAATAAGGATGGTCTCTAGACTACAATGCCCTTATTGTAAAAAACTTTTAGCGGGAGAAGGCCATTTACAAAGACACATTAGAACAATTCACAAATCTAAAAATCTGCAATAAATGGTGACTTTTGAAACTATTTGACAAGTTTGCGTAATGTCTGATTAACTACGCTTGAAAAACTGACTGATATCTAGTTTCTTTGATCAATTGTGATTAAAATTCAATTTATTATTTAGCATATTACTCAACTTCATTATGTTTGATGGCAATCTGATTAAACATGATTTGTATTTCCCAAAATGTGAACTATTGGAATCGATTTATATCTAAAATATTGCCATCATAATGTATGAGTAAACGTGTAACAATCATGATTGACGGTGACCTGGATAAAAAACTACGACAACGTCAAGCAAAAATGATACAACAAAAGCAAACGTCATACAGCTATTCTAGAGCACTGAATGAAGCATTAAGAAAAGTTCTTTAGAAATACTGCCTAAACTAATTCGGTTTTGAATGTAGAGATTCAACGTTCCAAAGAGTTGGATTCAGAATTATTAAAAATTTAATTTTACTATCTTTCTAACGAATTATTTTTTTAAAGGATTATGCGATTTTTATATATAAACAACTTATGATTTTTCAAAAAATCCTCTTTAGAATATCATTCTGGTTATTGATGATATTTTATTAAAAATAATCAACACTAACAAAAACGAGACTTAGGAATCTCTACAAGGAGCATCATGCACCAACATTTACAACAAATGGAATATAATAAACAACGAAAAATAATATCACAAGTAATGATATTGTACAAATTAACGTCAAGTATTTTAATTTGATATTTTTATTGCCTCATAGTTGGATTTATCTGAATTCCAGATTATCTTTACTTCCGAATCAGAGCGATAAGTGCTTACAAAAGTATCCAGACTGGTCTGATGCTGATCCTCTAAAATTTGTAAAACATGTTCTTTTTCAGATTCAAGGGTATTTCTCAGTTGCATATATTTTTCTCGAATATCTGTGATTTGTTGACTAAATGTTTCCTTTGACATACCTCCGTTATTGTTGAATTTCTCAATTATTGCTTTTTCCTCATCGTTTTGTTCTAATTTTATATTTGCAAAAAGAGAATCATATTTTATTTTCATATCTAAAAGTTTTTCATCATAATGTTTTTGCATGAATTTGATTTTTGAATTGAGATTTTTTATTTTTTCAAAAATCCTGTCTTGTTGGAATTTTTTTACATCCACTGGATCCTTTGTTTCCAAAAATGTATCTGTAACTACATTTCCCATATTGTGACGTACCCACATTTCAGCAGTGTATTCAGAAGTACATACATAGTCATCTGCATGTGTTCTATATACCAACACCTGACCCTGCCTGCATTCCGTATTTGGATTATTCTTGCCAAGATCTTCCCAAGATACTTTGTCAAATGGATTTGCCTTTAGATATGCAGGGTTTGTTCTATAGTCTTGATAGTATTTTCGTAGTTGTTCTCCAGAAACACTGTCCTCAAAATTACCATCAGAACTAAAAAGAATCTGTTGGTTATAGTATGCATTGCCACTCAATACATTGTAGATACTATTGGCCGCAAGCATTTCTTCTCGGGTCATTTTTGCGGCATTGACAAAAGCATCTCTTGCTTCTTCTGGTCCTTTACCTTCAAGTATGGATTTGTGTAAAGCATCGCGTCCAGCATTAATTTTTGATGCAGTAAATTTTAGTGGATGATCATATATTGTGTCTGTATCTTTTGCAGGGCTATTTTCAAGTGCCCTCTCAAACATTTTATCAAATGTATAGTATTCCCAAAGTTCCTCCCATTTTTTTAATTTCTCATCTAGAATTTGTCGAACTTCTGCTCTTTTTTCCTCTAGTTCTTTTTGCTTTTCTAGTGTTTCAAAGTTTCTTTGTTCTAATTGTGCAATCCATCTCTTACTTTTCTCTATTTTTTTGAGAATGTCTTGTGCTACGGGATTGTTTTTGATATCCTCTGAAATGGTGATTTGCTCACTTGTGATAGGTTCTTGTGCAAAAGCAGGATTTAAAACAAAAAACAGTGCAAATACAACACCAATTCCAAGAATAACCTGACCGTCCATGAACCTTGATCGAATTTTACTATATAATGAACACTGATGATTCATCAGTAAAAATAGAAAAATTTAGGAATACATCAAGTCATAGAATATTATTTTATGTTAGTTATTTTGTTAAAAATATGTATTTTCAAAAATCGTGGGACGCGATATTGTAACATCTTACATCTAATCTTAAGTACATCATATAGTATGAATGATAAGAAATACTTAAAAGATAAAACTTGAAGTTTTTAGAATGGGCAAGGTTGGGATGAATTCTAGGTTTTTACTTTTCACAATTGCAAGTTTGATTGCAATCATGATTGTTCCTATCTTTGACACTGTACATGCGCAACCTCTGCAAGAAGTTAATGCAGATGTGATTGAATTTGATGGCACATTTGCAACAGTTGAGATTTCATGGAATGATAATGGCGCATCGTACTATGAAGTTGGGTGTGTAAGTTGCATGCCTAACTTGTCAGATGTAACTATTGAAAACTTGTTGGTACTAAGTAATGTAACTGCTTTCACAAGTGGTGATGCACTGCTGTATGTCATTGCATATGATGATACAGATGAAATCATCTCAGCAAAACAAGTGATGGTGAAACTAAGATGAATAATTTAGTGCCATTATTTGGGTTAATTGCTGTTATGGGGTTAGTTTTTCTTTTTAATCCTGTATTTGCTCAACCCATTGACGACACACATGGCATTTCATATGGTCAAGTTGGAACAGCAGTATCCCTTGGTGCCAACATACAAAACCCATATGATTTTCCTACATCTGCATCAATAGAGTTTGTCTTTGAAGATATAGACAGTGGAAATTACTGGGATGACAAAAAGCATACAGGTACAGCAGATGCCAATTCCAATTTTGTGACTAATCAGTCATATTTTTTGAAAAACACTGGCAAATTTTTCATTCATTATGTATATGAGATTGATGGAAAACCAATCCAAGATCCTGCAACCACTGAATTTGTTATTTTCAAAGAATATTCTGACGCTGCACTAAGCGGATGTAGCCCAGATCATAAATTTGTAATAACGCCAAACTATGGTAAAGCCGTATGTGTGTTTGATGATACCGTTCAAAAGCTAGTCCAAAGAGGTTGGGTTGGCAACAACATTACTGAAATGAAACATGACTCTTCCAATGAAGAACAAACAATCCATGTATCTTTTGACATTTTAGGCTATTCTGATTTTCCAGATGATTTCTATTTTACAGGTGATGAAATTAAAATATCTGGACATATTTGGGCCACGCAAAAAGATGATCTTGAAGAGATACCTGTTATAATTCAGATCAGTTATAATGATGACTTGATAGACATTGCTCAGATTCCCATATCTTCAGACGGTACTTTTCTACATTCGATAAATGCCACAGGCCCTTTATGGCAACAAAGCGGACGCTATTTGGCCACAGCTTCATATGATTCTGAAAGCACGCAGAAGAGTTTTGGCTTCTCGACATATTATGACCATGTTTCTATGAATTATTTTGCAGATTTGGATTCAGATGACTATGAAGAATTGTGCGGTTACCCTGTTACTCATGAAATGAGAAAAGATATTGTCGAGTCTCTAAAACAGCGACATGATGATACAGTTTCACTGGTCGAATTGAATCAAGGAATTTTTACACATGTGGAGCGTTCATTATACTTGACTGACATGCCTCGCTTGCAATACTGGTATGACATCAAGGATGGAAAGCAGGTATACCTTGAAATTGATGCATGTGCATTTGATAACTCTCATACAACATATGGGCAACTTGGTTCAAATTATGAACCATCACAAGACATCATTATTGATGGCGTTCATCATAACATACTTCCTGCACCTGGCTCTCCATTGATTTACAAAGATTCTTTTCTTCCTGTACTAGACATTGATAACTGCCAAAGAGTTGCAGATAATTACACAAAAGAAGAAAGACCAAAACTATTCACACGTGAAACCACAACCTTTGATGCTGCATGGGCAAATCAGGTATTTCCTTTGATGGATTACTGTGCTGATGTTGGAGTCTTTGAGATGACAACTGTTGATGGAAAAATTAATTGGATTTTTACTGGTTTTGAGAGATAGAAAATGAAGATTAGCCTTTTGATAACAATTGCGATTGTTGTAATGATTGCAATTTTTGCAGGTTCTTTGGGAATTTTGGCTTTTTCACAGCAAACAGAGATAGAATGCCTGAGACTTTACAAAGAGATACGAGAGTTGTCACGTACTCCAGAAATGTCTCTTGCTGAACGTGAATCAACAGATTTGCACAAAAGATCAGTGTTTGAATATGTGGAAAAAAGTTGTCCAGATTTTCCTGACTTGGAATTTATCCATGACAACTATCGACAAATGGAATCACAATTATCTACATCATCATACATGGACTAAATAGTTCCCACAATTGATGATTTTAGAAAGTTTGCATCAGACTCACCTGATATTGACAACATATTTTACAGATTTGGCAAACCTGTGAATGACATTGGAAGTGGAATTCATATCTATGTGTATGAACTAAATGATTCTAGTAAGATTTGGATAGGGTATGCAGATAAAATTATGTATGTAGAACATGTAGATTCTGACGGAAATATTTTGGAGACAATATTTGCAGAAAATGAAAACTAAGCTTTTGATAATTTCATCTTTGGTTTTACTTTTAATCCCGTTCTCAGATGCACATGCATCATGTGATGGGTTTTTTCCTATTATTCACAATGTTAGAGCATATGATGAAGCATCAGTAGTATTTTTTGGAACTGTAACTGATGCACATGTGCAATCTCCTCCCGTATCGGATCCGTATAACTCTGAAATAATACGCCCTTCCCCTGAATACACTTCCTTTACAGTACACTATGTTTTGAAAGGGGAACTAGATGAAAATAGTGTGATGACACAGCCCCATTCTTCTGTAGGGTATCGTGGGTTTGTAGAAGGTGAAACTTATTTTGTTTATGCATATGGGCCACAAAACGAAGTCAATGTTTGCACTGCTCCTACAATGTCTCTACATGGATTGTTTACTATAATTTTCCACATGGTGTTTTTCTTGATTCCTGTAGGTATCATAATTGTCGTGTTTCTTCTTTGGAGAAAAAGAAAATGAAAACTAGGCTTTTGATAATCATTGTAATTGTTGTAGGAATTGTTGCAGGCGTACTGATGGCACTTCCAAATGATTCTGATAAAAATATAGATCCTTCTAGTCTTGAGTATCTTAAAGCATTACAGAATCTATGCAAACAAAATGAAAACAATGGCTCTGTATCTATGATTGATGGTTCAAGGTGGCAAAATACAACCCACTACTTTGATGTACCTGGCTGTCAGTTTGTACCACTAGTCATCCCAGAATCTAAGGACAATTCTGATAACACGTTGCTTGTACCCGCACCTTTTGTAGAGTTTACTGAGGATGAAATTGTAGATACACTTTTGCCCTTAATTGATGATTCTGATGCAAAAAAAGTCTATCAAAATTCAAAAAAAGTAAGATACGAGACAACCAAAGCGGAACTTAGCATCAGTGCTCCTAGAAACACTGGTTTGTCTCATTATGTTGATTATAACATATTTGATAGAAACTATACAATCCCACCTGAACAAGCCCAAGACTTTGTCAAATCATTGTTGAATAAAATTGGCTACGAAACAGACGGGTCTGAGTATGTGCAAGTTGAAGAATCTTATCACAATACCAAAATTGTAATTCATCAAACAAAAGATGGTATGAAGATAGCAAATGAGATGAACAGGTTTCAATTCAGAGACAGAAGCACACTACTTGAAATTACACATTGGTATGATAACTTGGATGAATATGATCTAAAATACAGCCCAAATGATGCAAAAAACATTGCACATGACTATCTTGTAGAGTTTGTTTCTGCAGATCCTAAACTACGAGATATGGATATTGTCATAGGCAAACCTCAATTTGCATTTGTCGAATTAAAAGCAATCGACAATCGTTTGGTTTATTCTGTTAGTAAGATGTATTTTCATCTTGAAATCCAAGTGGATGCAGTTACGGGTGATGTTGTGAATGCAGACACAATAAAGATAACTGGAAAGGAGATACCTGGCTGTGCAGGAGTAGGAGTATCAAAACTAACGCAACAAGACATTGAAAAAATTGAGGAACGTGTTGGTGAATTGCTTTATTATGAACTGGTAGATGATGATTTGAATCAACTTCCTGTTCTCAAAGAAATGGTTGATGCGACAACATCTAGAACTGAATACAATGACAGGGTACGCCTGCCAATATTTATCGAAGAGTGGAATGATTATAAAATATTTTTCAAAGAAAAGTTTGACCAACAGCACGATGAGTATTACGAGTCTGATTTGCAAAGCAACTATGTTTTGTATGGTGATAAAATCTATACAATAAGATACAATGAAAATTATGCGGACACTCCATTTACAGTAGAGATGTTTCCTGCCAATATCGACTATGATCATAAGGCAATCACCATACTGAATAATGAAACAGGTAATATCCCAAAATTTGTCCAAGCAATCGAGTTGATGGGAACATGGGAGGTGTCTGTGAGAAACAGTACGGGAATTTTGGAAAGCGAGCAGCAACGATATCAGAGTTATCTGTTTGAAAAAAATACTGAGAAATTCGGCCTAGATGCAGAAGAGTATGCCCGCATATTCTATTATGATGGTAATTATTATGAGCCAAGTTTTACTATTTGTTAAAAGAAGAAAATGAAAATTAGATTCTTGATTATACTTTCAATTGGAATGTTGATGGTTGGACTGTTTATAATCAATCAACAACATGCAGAGGGAATATGTATGCCAAACCAAGACTGGTCTGATGCTCCGTGCATGGATAATTTTCCAATAAACAGGACAGAGTTTCAAAAGGATTGGGCACCGTACTATGATTACAAAGGCTCAGAATTAATGGAATCAAAATATGTTGAAATGAAACAGGCAATAAGTGATGGAACTTTTAATGAATGGAAAAGCAATCGTGAAAACTCTAATGTGTATTTTTATTATCTTTCTGTAGACAAAATTCAAAACCAGTACGATTCTTTTGTGTTTGATGACGAAGTTGGAAAATATGCTGCATTTCCTCCATATTTTATCATAACAGTTACCTGTATTTTTGCAGTCATGGTTATTGTTATTGTATCTGTTTTGATTAGGAGAAAAAGAAAATGAAAATTAGATGCAAAACATCAGAAGCATTTTTCAATGATGGGATAAAGTTTCATACGGTATGAAGTATTTTGTGATTTTTCTTATTTTTCTCTCTATATTTCCAATAAGTTCAGCATTTGCATCCTGTGGGGCACCGTATGATGCTGCATTTTATTGGCTTGATCTGCCTTGTCATGACACTATGCAGACAGACGAGGAAAGAAGAGCAGACTGGGCAGAATTTTATTATTTTAAAGGCTCTGAATGGATAGAATACAAGACAAACGAATTTGAAACCCTGATGAGTGATGGGTTTTCTGAAGAACTCTTACGTGATTGGATTGGACAAGGTCATGACTATGCTCCTAATAACTTGAATTTTTGGAATTACTATGAACTGTTTGGCAGTACTGTTCCGCAAACCCCGCAAAAACCAGTAGAACTACCGTTACAAGAAAAACAAACCTGTGATGAATCGTGCAAAGATAGAATCACTGAATCCGTCAATCCATATACATGCATAAAGATCCAACATTCCCAAAATTATGAGTGTGCACACAAATCTGCTTTTCAACCAACTGTATTTTTGACATCCGTTGATGAGACAGGAGAAGAAATGACTTTCCGTCCTACTGAAACAACAGTATCTCTTGGAATAAACAACACGATACGATGGCACAACACCAGTTTTAAAACAACTATTTCAAACCAAGATGCAGTCTATGAATCAATTTCCATTCCGTTTAATGACATAAGATACCAAGTCCTAGACAGGGTTGGCAATTATACATTCTATGATGAATCAAATACTGATGCAAAAATATCTATCAATGTAGTTCCATTGGATGGGAGTTTCAATTCAGGCAAACCTATAATCAAACATGGTTATTTTTCTGACGTAAGATTTCAAATATTTAGAGCAAATTTAGACAGTCAAAACTTCATACACGACATAGTCATACGTGATAATAGCTCCGTCAATATCACTTTGGATAATACTATGGATACTCAATATGCAGTACATGATAAACCTGAGATGACTGCTCTTGCCATAGTGAATGTTGGTGATGTAATTACCAGTGGCTGTTCATATCATCATGATACATATTCAAGAGTGTTTTATCACACCGTTGAGAAAATAAATCTGCAAAACAATGCGGTAGAATTTAAAGAAACAGTAGACTATGTTCAAGGAAACAAATGTGAGTTGCTGTATGCTGACACTACAAACATAATTGAAACCATTCATGGTGATATGGTTTTGAAAAATATAAAATCACCGCTAAAGCAATTCAAGTCAGGTGTTCCTATTTCTGAAATAGAATGCAAAGAAACTCTACTTTTAATAAAAAAATATGACGGAACTCCGATGTGCGTGACTACTGAAACTCGCGAGAAACTAAAGGAGAGGGGATGGGATGCACCTCTTCTTGTTTCTGTAAATCGAGAAGCGCCAACCGTATACTTGGAACCTGTGGATATTTCCTCTGTAAACAATCAGTTTGCCATTGACTTTTACTCAGACCTCACACAGCATGACAGCACAAGTAATGTCTTCTTTTCACCTACAAGCATCTCTGCTGCGTTTTCCATACTGTATGAAGGTGCACGTCAAAATACTTCCCAAGAAATTCAAAACGTCTTTGGCTTTCCAGAAGATGAACAGATAAGAAGATCAGGATATCTGTCATTACACCAATCAATTAACGAAAAAAGCAACACTGACACTTCTATGTCCATTGCAAATGCATTGTGGCTTGCAGAAAACTTTGAACCACTTGCAGAATACATTGATGTTGCAACAACATTTTATGACAGCACAGTTGACACTGTAAATTTTGCATCAAATGATGGGATAAACAAAATCAACGGGTGGGTTGATGAGAAAACACAAGGAAAAATTCCCGATATTCTCAAACCAGGCTCTACTGGTTCTGACACAAAAATGGTAATTACAAATGCAATATACTTTAAGGGATTATGGGAGTATCCCTTTGATTCTGAAGATACATACGACTCTGAATTTATGGTGGACAAGGACAATTCTGTGAACGTACAAATGATGACTTTTCCTCACAAGATGCAAGTCAACTATGCTGTTACTGAAACAATGGAAATGATAGAACTGCCATACAGAAATGGCACCTTGTCCCTATTGGTTATTCTGCCAAATGAGATGGATGATCTTAGAGCAGTTGAAGAGTCCATTACAGTTGATAACCTAAAGATGTGGACAGACTTTCCTACAGTAAACAGGGGAATCAACATTCACATCCCAAAGTTTACTTTGGAAACCGAGTACAATCTAAAAGAACATCTTCCTGACATGGGCATGCCTACTGTATTTAATCCAGTTCATGCAGATCTTAGCGGAATCACTGGCTACAAGAGTCTGTACGTGTCGCAGGCAATCCACAAAGCGTTTGTTGAAGTAAATGAAAAAGGCACAGAAGCTGCAGGAGCTACTGTGATAGTTACAGATGAGTCTGGTGGGCAGACATTCAGGGCAGATCATCCTTTTATTTTCATAATTCAGGACAATGAAACTGACAATATTTTGTTTATGGGCAGAGTAATGGATCCTACAAAGTAGAAAATGAAAGCTAGGCTTTTGATAATTATTGGGATAATTACAATCCTCTCAGTTGGATCATTTCTTATTCTACTTCAAACCCCATTTGCAGACGTTGCACCTTGCTTTAACAAAGAAAAAAATCGTCATGCTCCATGCCTACCTGAAACATCAATTCAGTTCTATGAATACAAGGGAGGAGAGTGGATGGAGACAAAAAAACAGGAAATGATTGAAGCCATGTTGAATGATACCTTTCATGCATGGATTGATCAAACTAAAGATGATCACTCTCATTGGAACGTGTATCAATATTATTCCTATACCGAAGATTTGTCAAAACAAATTCTTGATTTAAAAGGAATTGATGCTGATTTGGGATGGATTGCAGAAGATGATTCAATACTAAAGACTAGTGCAAACTGTATGACACTTGAACAAAACAAAGAAACTGCACCATTTTTCAAAACTCCTGCATATTTGCCTAACGGGTATTCTCATGTATGCTCGCAGTCAGGCACCCCTTCTGAATCGTACATTGTGTATCATCATAAAGAAATTCTAAACTGGAATATCCCTGAATTGATAAGTGATGGCGCAATTTTCATCTATCAAATCGATGAGAGAAATATTTTGGATGCAGAAAAGTTGGAAACCCTTGGGACTGCAGAGCAGAGAATCCAAGAAGATTATGATAGTGTAATAGAGTCAAACCCTTCGTTACAACCACAACTGATCAGAGTTAACGAAATTCTGGCAAATGCAGTTGACTCTTGTCCTGACTGTGGAATGCAAACTGCAAACTTTGCTGATGGAACATTTATCCAAAAATCAACTTCCACTGAAACGAAAATTAAATTCATTGATGAAAACGGAATAAACTACATGCTAAAGACTTCCTTGCCGTTAGATGAGTTGATCTTGGTTGCAGAATCGCTTCAATAAAGTCCAAAACATCAGAAGCACTTTTCAATGATAGAATAGGATTTCATACATTATGATTCCTCATGTGGTTTTCCTCGTCTTCTCTTTGATGCTTGCTGGCAATCTGGCTTTTGCGCAATCAAATGATTATACTGTGGGCGAGATACATCTCCCCGACAGGTGTTATTCATCCGTCGATGTTAGAACAGTAAGGGTAATTGATCCTGACATGAATGCAGACCCGCAAAAAACAGAATCAGTACCGGTATATCTCTGGGCTAACACTGATGTTGATGTCCGTAATCCAAATGCAGTAGAGACCGGTCCAGACACCGGGATCTTTGAGACTGCAGTATTTCTCAATGCATATGATGAATCATTCAGTCAAAGAATACGCGCATTAGAGGGAGATGTGTTGTATGCAAGGTATGTAGATGAAACAGTCCCATTTGACCAAAAACAAGTAATTGAAACTTTAGTGACTATTGGCGCACTGTCTCCACAGCAGAGGTGGGGTGAGCCATGGCCTGAACGCTCGCAACTGCACAACAGCACATACGTCTATGATGCATGTCTGTCAGAGTTTATGGACAAGGTAGGACGAGATAATTCAGGCCTTGACTGGCTTGATGTAACCTATCCTGCCCCACTAAAGCAGATAGAGTCTGGATTATTTTTTGATGAGGTAATCTGCAAAGATGATTTTGAATTGGCTTTCAAACATGACGATACTCCTGCATGTGTAACGGAATCTACCAAACAGAAACTGGTTGAGCGAGAATGGACTAGAAATATTATATTGACACAATCTTTATTTGAAGATATTAAATCAAATATTTTGGGATTAGGTTATAGCATTTGTGATATACAACTAAATGATGACAAAATTACAATTGACTTGCATAAATTCTTCAAAGATTCTGAACCTGAAAAAAAGATAATTTCACAGATACCTTATGTGAAGTATGAAATAGTATACCATGAAGGCTATTCTGATTATTTTATCAACACTATAACATCGCATGAATGTAAGGGATTGGCAAATGAAAACTAGACTTTTGATAATTGTTGGAATTATAATTATATCTGTTGGAATCACAATTGGGGTTTTGTCTCAAGTCGACTTGTATGATTATGACAAATATTATCCTGTGTTTGGACCACGTTCTCCTTTGGCAGAGATTGGTACTGGAAATCCTGTTTTGACCCTGGATAATTGTCAAAGGTATGCATATTGGCTTACGGAACATCAAAAAGAAAAGATAACGCTGCAAGAAGACTTTTCTGTACGCTATCCTCCTTGGGGAAATCAGATTTTTCCACTAGTTGATTATTGCACAAAAACTGGACAACTTGATAAAACTGTAATTAATGAAATGTTGAAATGGGAATTCACTCCTGTAAGTCAAGGCATGTATGAACCACCATCTGAAATTAAATTCGAACCAACACCTGAACACTCACCAAAACTAATATCAAAATCTCTTGCCATATTCTACGCGGCAGAGCAAAGAGATCTGATAGAAGAAGATTTAAAAAAATATGATTCACGTGCAACGCTGCTTAAAATAAGAAACAACGGATTTGCATTTGAGATAGATCCTAATACGCTCGAGGAAAGAGAACTACACATGAATCGTTTTAATGAATACCATGACGGGCAATACATCTGGTTGGTTTTTCTGGTAAAAAACAATGAATATCAATATCACATCAACGCAACTGACGGCAAAATTCTCCTTTCTGCACAAGATGGGGCCGTTTTGACTGAACCAGAACCTGCACCATTTCCATCAAAATGTAAGTCAGGTCCTGCACCAAGTAACGAATATTATTTTGATGAACATACATGTGATTGGAAATTAAAATGAAAACTAGACATGCAGATAAAATTTGATGCGTTTGGCAGTCCGTCTCCATATATCATTGGATGTTCTGGAGATAATGTTTCTGTTGGAGGATTTGCAGATGTCTTGGAAAAACTAGAATCTGGTTGGTGCCTTGATGGCAAAGTAATATCCATTGAGGACTAGATCCTGTTTTGTTCGGATCGCTGAAATAAACAAGCTCGCAAAACCAACTTATTTAATTCAAAATACGGGTAGTTCATACATGGTATTTTTTTTCATAATATTGTGACTTGTAAAGGAATCTGTAATCAACACAAAGCAATCAAGCCATACGGTGCTAATCGTTATCATGCCGGACAAAAAAGATGTACAGTGTGTGAGATTTTTGTGACTTGGGACGGGAAACATTGCCCTTGTTGCAATTTTACATTAAGAACAAGACCGCGCAACACCAAAAATAGACATCAATTGCAACTAATTTATGCATCAAAAAGAATTTAGAAAAATGGAGAGAAAATATTATATTTTAATTCCCTTCATGCTTGCAGCAGTAATCCATCTTGTAAATCCGGTAGGATTTCCTGACATCTTCTTTGATGAGGGAATCTATATGAGAAGAGCAATGAATATGATGGATACTGGAAATCCACAAGAGAGTTATCTTTATGATCATCCATATTTTGGTCAGATAGTTTTAGCAGGAGTATTACAAATTACAAATTATCCGCCAGTCACAACAACTGATCCAGAATCACTTCAAAATCTTTACCTCATTCCTAGACTGTTCATGGGAATAATTGCAGTTGTGAGTACTTTACTTGTATATCAGATTAGCCGAGAGAAATTTGGTAGTGTTGTGGCATTATTATCTTCAACACTATTTGCAGTGATGCCATACACTTGGATATTTGATAGAATCTTACTTGATTCTATTTTATTGCCATTTTTACTTGCATCAATTTTACTTGCAATCTATTTTGCAAAAGCGCAAGGTAAGTTGTGGCTTGCTCCACTTTCAGGAATAATGTTAGGGCTGGCAATATTTACCAAAGTTCCGGCATTTGTTTTCATCCCTCTTGTAATCTGGTTAATTTTCCAAAAGGAAAGAAAGTTGTCACACATGCTAATTTGGATAATTCCTGTATTGTTGATTCCACTATTGTGGCCTGCAAACAGCATATTTTTAGATCAATTTGATTTGTGGATTAAAGACGTATTGTGGCAAAGTCAAAGAAGTAATAGTATTTTTGAAATTGTTGGATATTTTCTTTTTATTGATCCAGTGTTGTTTACAATTGGTATTGCAGGCATAATTTATGGTGCGATTACAAAAAACAAATTTGTTTTGTTTTGGTTTGTTCCATTTGTTTCATTTTTATCTTTAGTTGGATTCAAACAATACTTTCATTGGATTCCAGTCATTCCAATCATGTGTATTGCTGCAAGCATTTGGTTATTGGATTTGCCAAAGAAGATAAGATACCTGAAAGCTAAAACCATCCATTATAGTATAATTGGAATAATTCTAGCATTTGGATTTACAAGTACAATGCTTGTCATAACAAACGACATATCATATAATCAGTTTGAAGCACTATCATTTGTCTTAGAAAATCAAAATGAACAGAGTACAATCTTGGCAGGACCTGTGTATTCGTGGATTCTGTATGATGTATTTACTGTTGATAACGTTCCATTAGATTACTCATCAGTTTTGTTCTATCCTATAGAGACTGAAAACATCACAGTTATTGCAGATCAACATTTTGTAATGGATCAAAACAGAGGTGAAAAAATCAAAAGAGTATACAACAACACTCAATCAATAAAATATTTTGAGGGAAAAATAAATGACTATGATGATCTGGTTTATCCCCATACAGGCATGAAAGTGTATCAGGAAGGATTCTTAATTGATGTCAGAGCAGGTCAATGGGATGAAGGCAACTAAATTTCACATTAAACATTTTAATCCAAAGTGCTGAGAATCATTCTATTGCAGTCAGCAGAAATATCTATTATTGTACCAACATATAATGAATCAAAGAACATTCAGGAAATTTTAGAGCGCATTCAAAAATCAATTCCGAGTAATCTAACGGCTGAAATAATTGTAGTGGATGACAATTCACCTGATTTGACAGCAAAGATAGCTGAAGACTATTTTCATTCAATAAAAGAAAAAACAACTCATACAATTAATGTAATCAAAAGAAAGGCAAAAGATGGCTTGAGCTCTGCAATACTAAGCGGAATTCAGCAGGCAACTGGCAGTACAATTGTAGTGATGGATTCAGACTTTTCTCATCCGCCCCACATAATACCCAAAATGATAGATACGTTGAGGCAGACCCGTTGTGACATTGTAATTGCCTCGAGATATGTAAAGGGCGGCTCTATTCAGGGCTGGCCATTTAAGAGAAAACTCATGAGTAAAGTTGCAACAAGCATTGCAAAGAAAGGATTGGGGATTTCATCAAAAGATCCAATGTCTGGATTTTTCTTATTCAGGAAAAATATTATTTCTGGATTGAAATTTGACGCAATAGGATACAAGATGTTACTAGAGATTTTGGTAAAAACAAAGGGTGTAAAAATTCAAGAAGTGCCCTATACGTTTACAGACAGACAATATGGGGACAGCAAACTTGGAGCATCTACTATTCTAGATTATTGTAAATCAGTCTGGAAATTATACAAGTATGGACGACAAGTAAGAAAAGAAGAAAAACGCACATCAGTAAGATTTCTCTCAAAGGCTGCAAGATTCTTTACAGTTGGAGCGTCAGGACTTGGAATAAACTATCTTGCATCAATGGTATTTTCTTTGAATGCTGATATGTGGTATCTTCATGCTACTATGATGGGAATTATTTTTTCAATTACCAGTAATTTTGTTCTAAACAAGTATTGGACTTTTGAGGATCGAGATTTTTCTACGAAGAGAACTTTAATTCAATATGGAAAGTTTACAGGATTTAGTTCCATTGGTGCGTTAGTACAGCTTGGAATGGTGTATTATCTTGTAGATGAGCTGAGTGTGATATATCCAATTTCATTAGTATTGGCAGTTGGAACTGCAGCATTTAGTAATTTTATACTGAACAAAAAATGGACATTCCAAGAAAAAGTTTGGAGTTAGTCTATCTATTATAATCGTCTTCTAATCGTTTGATATCTAATTCATCAAAATCTCCAAAAGATATTTCAAGTATTTTCATATCTGTTTTCGCTTCTAATCTATGAATGGTAGTTTTTGAAACAAATAATTTGTCACCTTGTATTATTTTTCTTTTATCTGGATTCATGGCATATCCTTCACCGCTTAGAACATACCATTTTTCAGATCTATGCTCATGAAACTGCAAACTGGTTCTGTTACCTGCATTAATTGAAATTATCTTGACTGTGGTTTTCTCATTATCTGTTAATTTCTCGAAAAACCCCCACGGCTTGTTAATTTTCTTGTCTAAATCGCTAATTTCCATCAAAAATCGTATTCCTTTTAATGTTATATTTCATTTGAATCTTGTTTTTGTAGATCCTGCGATTATACAATCTACTAAAAATCCACATCTTGGAAGATTCATTCTTTTTCGCTTTAAATAAAATAATCGATAAAGAATAATTAAGAAACTTCTTTTTTCTGAATCCCTTTACTATCGTTAATCCAGTTTTGAACATCTGTGATAATACTTTCTTTTAATGATTCTGTATGAAACCAACAAAGAACATCACTTGAAAGGCATTCCTTACACGAAACAATCTTTTTTATCGATATCGACACCTCAGATTCATAAAAAGGGTTTTCATCAAATGAATATTTCAATAAATATTCTATGATATTGTGATATTTATCAAAATGTAATTAAATAGACAGACATGATTTTATACAAAATCCCAAAATTGGGAAATAGTACAATAATATAATAATATAAAGTATGAAGGGAATATAATATGAAAATGAATTCAAGGAATATCTGGAATGACTAGTTGCATTGTTATTGATGATGATCAAGATATTGTAGATGTATTTTGTGAATTATTGAGTGTGATTAATGTGAATGTCCTTGCAACTGCTGACAGTGGAAAAGATGCAGCACCGCTTTATAAAAAATACAAGCCAGATATCGTATTTACTGACTTGCAGATGCCAAAATATGACGGGGCTTATGTGGTTGAAACAATCAAGGACTTGAACCCTGATGCCAAACTTGTTGTAGTTACAGGAAATATGGATGCAGGTGACTCTGATCTTTTTGATTTGTTGCATGTTCCAATAATTAACAAGCCATTTGACACTCATGAAATAAAACAGATCATCACAGATATTTTTCTGGAGGAGAATTATTTTGTTGCACCATTTGAAATTCAATACAAGTTCAAAGATGACATTAATTCGTACACGTGTACTGTGACCTACCCTCAATATAGAAACTTCAAACAGTTGCCTGTCATTGAAGAATGCAACATTGTAAACACCAAAAAAAATATTCAATCCTACCAAGATGAAATGCAAAGGGCACTGGAGTTGGTTGTACAAAACGATACTAGCCATATT
The DNA here is from genome assembly GCF_054095835.1 of Candidatus Nitrosopumilus sp. bin_7KS. Lineage (NCBI taxonomy): Archaea > Thermoproteati > Nitrososphaerota > Nitrososphaeria > Nitrosopumilales > Nitrosopumilaceae > Nitrosopumilus > Candidatus Nitrosopumilus sp. bin_7KS. The sequence continues at coordinate 48,000 of NZ_JBSWSO010000010.1, forward strand.
CGTAAATTGTCGGAGATTGTACAAGATTGACTGAAAAAACAGTCCTGATTTGCATGAATATTAATATGAAAGTATTAAGAGATGAATATCGTGACTGATGTAGATACTTTTTTTGCAACGTCCCTTGAAAGGATGATTTGTGTTCATTTGGGAGATACAACATATCGCAGTATTCAAAATAGATTGTTTGAAAAATATGGCATATCAATTACGGAATCCATGAATGATTTTAAAAAACTAGACACTGTTTTACGGGAATTTTTTGGGGCAGGTGCTAAAGGTTTAGAGAAGAAATTCCTTGAAGGGATTTGTACTATTAAATCTAAGAAAGACAAATCTGAAAACAGATTTACAATAGCGGATCCTACACTCACTCAATCCATTCTAAAGGCATTCAGCGATGATGAGATGTCCAAGATTCTCAACGCATCAATTGGAGAGCCATGGACTATTGCAGAGATTCTAGAGAAATTGGACATTCCTAAAACATCAGGATATAGAAAAATCAATTCTTTAATCAAACAAGGATTGTTACTACAATCAGGACATGAATTTACAGAAAATCGAAGAACCGTTGACAAATACAAATCTCTGTTTGATAATGTGAATATTGATTTCAGTAACAAAGTATCTGTGAACGTACAGTTTACACATGAAGTTATTGAAAATAGCACTGTACTTCAAACAGTTTACGGCAAATAAGAAACAAAACTGTATTTATAATTTGTCTGGAAATATACGATTATTTTTTCTTATAACATAATTTTCAATATGATTTGACTGAATTCCAATCTATTTTGGAACATAGTTTTGAAATTAAATTTGAGTAAAAAATACAAACTAGACTTTTACTTTAGACTTATGAATAAAACTGAAATTTTTACTGATAAATTATACGTGCTTGTTATATAGATAAACTCAAACAGTAATTTATGAATAGTTGGGGGATTTTTGGAATTAGTGCTATATTTGCATTCTTTTTTGTGATGCAGCCTGCATTTGCAGAACCTCTTGATGAAATAGTTACAAATGTTCTAGATGTTGATGGGCAAACTGCAACTGTAAAAATAAACTGGAATCATGATGATTCGGTGTCTAATTATAAAGTTGGATGTGTAAGCTGCATGCCTAATTTTTCAGAAAATACCACTATTGATGAAATAATCCTATATGATGTTGCATCGTTTGCAAATGGTAATGCCCTTCTTTACATAATTGCTTATGCAGAAGATGAAATCATCTCAGCCGAACAAGTGATATTGAACTTTAACTGATATTGTAATTATTTCTATATTCATCATCTCACACCTTATGCGTAAAACTGAAATTTTTACTGATAAATCATCAGCGCCTGTTATATACATAAATTCGATCGATCCTTCATGGGTGGTTTGGCTATTCTTGGAATTGTAGCTATTTTTGCACTATTTTTTATCATGAATCCTGTTTTTGCAGATTCGGCAAATACTGGAGAGCAGACCAGCCTTTCAAAAGATCTTCAAAATAACCCCTTAGCTCAAGACATTCTCAAAAAGATAGGACAGACTAAAAAAATGATTGAGGAATTAAAACAAAAAGAATACGAGATGAACCAAGCACAAGAAAATCTAGAAAAAATGCGCGAGATGTCAATCAAACAATTAACTCAGGATCTTGATGAATGGGAAAGACAGTGGGAAAGATTCTCTTCAAGAAATGTATTTAATAATTTTGTAAGTAATAGACCTGATTATGTACAAGGCGTATTTTGGGATCAGTTTGAATTTAAAGAACAAAAGGTAAATGCAGGAAGAACTGCAATGAATAACATTTTGATGAATGGCGGAACAATGCAAGAGGCAACAAAAGCATATCACAAAATAGCATCTGCCCCAAAAATTGAATTAATAGAGATGAATTCACAGTTTAATGTCAAACATAATTTGGCAGATTATGCAGAACAACAAGTCTTCAACTCTACAGGACAAGTACACATGTCAGCTGCAACACAATCAAAGTTGGGTAACTTGTATAGCGATTATAAATTACAACCCAATTACATATTGGCAAATTCAGATGATGTATCAAAACTAAATTCAGAAATAAATATGGATACACAATGTGCTGATGGCTTGGTATTGGTATCTAGAGTAACTTCTGAGACTTTTTCCTGTGTTGATGAATCTATTGTTAAAAAATGGATTCATAATGGAATTAAGGGAATTATAGTTCACGATGAAAATCTCTCTGATGCCATTTCATCTGTTTCAAATGTAAAAGTAAATCCTGGAACAAACTGTGATTTAGGCTACCGAGTAATTTACAATATTGAATCATCCAAATACCAATGTGTTTTGGAATCTATTGCAACAGAAATGATTGATGATAATATTGCAGAGGTCCATACCATTACAGAGTATGTTCTTGGCAAAGACAAACAAAAAATCACACATGATGAAATATATGAAATAAATCAAAAAATTCTCCAAATTAATGCCGAATTTGACCTCAAAAAGAGCACATTGGAGACAAAATATGATGATAAACTCAAGGATGAGAAATTATCTGCAAAACAAAAAATGCAAGAAATTATCAAAGACTACAAAATTGGTGAAACCCTCACAAAGGAAGATGTAACTAGACTTATTTCAGAAATAAGGGCAATATCTGATTCTAACACAGAAAAAATTAGTAGTGAGATGATTAATGAACTGGCCTCCATTGAACTGGAACTAAAAAATTCAATATTAAAAATAGTCAAAGGCTATGAGAACAATCCTGGCATTGATGTGGATTGGAATTATCTGAATGAAACACTGATCTCTCCTATACTGATAACTGAAGAAAAGAAAACAAATCCTGTCAAAGTATCATTTCATGAACATTCAAATAAAATACATCTTGATGATGTTGATCTAGTTAATTCATTTGGCCACAAGTTTGATGAGATTAAATCAAAACAAGTATTACAAGTTGCAGCAGACATTACAAATTTTGATGATGCTTCACAGAATTTCATATACATGGTTGAAATAAAAAATAATGATAACATTACAGTCCAGCCTTCAAAATGGGTGACAGGCACATTAAATTCAAATCAGACTCTTAATGTTGGACTGTCTTGGATTCCACAAGAAACTGGACAATATGTGGCACTCATATCTATAGGTACTGGAATGAACTCTGTTTCCCAAGTTGCAGATGTTGAAATCAATGTAAATCCTGAGGGTGATGTCTCTGATGATAATTACTGCAAAGATGGATATGAATTGCTTTTCAAATACTCTGATAACTCTCCTATTTGTACAAGTCCAATCACTGCCTCTAAATTACTTAACTTGGGGTTGGCATTTTCTTGATAGATAACAATTGATATGAATTCTAAGGTTTTATTAGGTGTAGGTATTTCGTCTGCAATAATAATTGCAATTGTAGTTATTGCGATATCTTCACCAGAAAATACCTCGTTATTGACAGACCGAGAAATTCGAGAGTTAATACAAAAAGAAATATCAAAATCATCTCAAATTACCGGAATTCACGCGCAGACTATTTGCAAAATTATCGAATTATACTGCTCTGATCAAAAGTCATTTTATGCAATACTTGATTCATCTGATGGATACACTAAATTCAGATATTCGCAGGATGGCATGGATTATTATTTTAGAATATTGGGTGACGTTGGAATTGGAATCTAGTTTAAGATAATGATGCATGAACCAATGGTGAAGAAATGATTGATATAATTTCTCTTTTTTTCACAGCAGAATTCCAGTCCAACTATGAACCAATTCATTTGCTACTTGGAGCGGGTATTGGAATTATTGTAATTATGATTTTAATTAAAAAAATCATTAACAAAAGAAATAACAAAAATTCTCAAAACCCTGAAAATGATTCCTAGATGTTTTTGGGATACAATATTGTCCCAATATTCATTGGGCTTTTCCCTTGAGGTAGTGTAGAACACTATGAATATCTATTTTCATATTAGTTACTATGGCTGGCAAAATTAGTCAAGTTTTGATGAAAACAAAATTGAAAAAAATTGCAGGCGTTATGGCTCATTTTTCATTAGATCAC
>NZ_JBSWSO010000009.1:0-21307 GCF_054095835.1 Candidatus Nitrosopumilus sp. bin_7KS
GTCATGACTATTTTTCATTAATGGATCTATAAATTACGAATTTTAGTTTGAATGTTGTTGAGATTAACTGGTAAGATTGCTCTAGTAACTGGCGGAAGTCGTGGAATTGGATTAGCAACTGCAAAAATTTTATCAGAAAATGGTGCTACAATAGTAATTACTGCAAAAGACAAAGATAGATTGGAAAATGCGGTAAAAGAGATTCCCAATGCAATAGGTATTGCAGCTAATATTAGAAATTCAAAAGATGTAAAAAATGTTGTAAATAAAATAATTGAAAAATTTGGTAAATTAGATATTCTCGTAAATAATGCAGGAATATTTCCCAAGATAAAACAATTACATGAAATTGAAGAGGATGAATGGAATGAAGTATTAGATGTAAATCTCACAGGACAGTATAGATTTACCAAGGAAGCAATTCCTCATTTACAAAAAACGGCTGGTTCAATAATTAACATTTCATCAGATGCTGGAATAAAGGCATATCAAGGATTTAATGCAGATGCATATTCTGCATCAAAAGCTGCATTGATTTTATTAACAAAATGTTGGGCATTAGAATACTCTAAAGACATGATCAGAGTAAATTGTATTTGTCCAGGAGTTGTAGACACAGATATGTCAAAACCATTTTTGAAGACTGAAAAAGACAAGGAATTCATGAATAGTGAACACCCTATTGGTAGAATTGGACAACCAGATGAAATTGGAAAAGCAGTATTGTATTTTGCCTCAGATGATGCATCATGGACAACAGGTGCAATATTGACTGTAGATGGAGGAGAATCAATTAAATGAATTCACAGGGATTTAATACAACACTTAAGGAGAAAATATATTGAAAGATAGAAAAGCAAAAGCAAAATTAATTATCCTTTTAGGAATTATTTGGGTAGTAATCACACTGCCTTTACCATGGATAATTAATAATCCAGAAGTATCAACAGCTCAATTCAATACTATACTTGCCATCATTGGAGTAATGTCAATTCCATTCATTGTTCTCGGAGTGGTTTGGACTCTAAAACCAGAACTCACAACTTAGGTAATTTTAATTGCAAGATATTCCCATTTCTGACAAAATTCCTGAATTAGATATTGCCATCAAGGCTGCAATTGATGCAGGTAATGCAATTTTAGAAATTTATCAAAAAGATTACAAAACATCTACAAAAAGTGATGATTCTCCAATCACAGATGCTGATTTGAAAAGCAATGAAGTCATTAAAGGTATTCTATCCCAAACAAAACATTGGATATTATCTGAAGAAGATAAAGATGATCTAGGTAGATTATCACAAGAGACAATTTGGATAGTAGATCCTCTTGATGGAACTTCAGATTTCATTGACAAGACAGGTGAGTTTACAGTTATGATTTCCTTAATTAAAAATAAAAAACCAATTCTTGGAGTAATTGGATGGCCTACAGAGAAAACATTGTTTGTTGCACAAAAAGATAGTGGAGCATTTAGATTTTCAGATGAAAAATGGGAAAAAATTTCAGTAACAAAGATTTCAGAAGTCCCAAAATGTAGAACCGTAGGTTCTAGACATCATTTATCTGAGAAAGAAAAATCATTTATTAAAAAATTAGGAATTGAAGATTTTACAAGTATAGGAAGTTCATTGAAAGTTGGAAAGATTAGTTCTGGTGAAGCTGAAGCATACATTACAACAACAAACAAAATGAAAGAGTGGGATTCAGCTGCTTCTTATTGTATAATTTTAGAAGCTGGAGGTAAAATGACAGACATGTTAGGAAACGATCTTACTTACAATAACAAAGACGTGTATCATCAAAACGGAATTCTGGTTACAAATGGTTTAGTTCACAATAAAATAATTGAAGAATTTAAAAAATTATAGTAGGTTTCTTCCCTTAAGGAAGTCCTTTACTTTTTGTGCACTGTCTGAAAGTGAATCATGTTCTGTATCAACTACCAAATCTGCTTTTTCTGGAGCTTCATAAGGATCATCAATTCCGGTAAATCCTTTGATTTCTCCTTTTCTAGCCTTGGCATACATACCTTTGACATCTCTTTCTTCACATTTTTCTAGTGAACATTTTACATAACATTCTGCAAACTGATCACCTGCATCGATAATTTCTCTAGCATTTTCTCTGTTCTCAAGATATGGAGATACAAGAGATACTGCACTTGGAACACCATGTTTTAACAAAAGCTTTGCTAAATAAGCAACTTTTTTGTTATGCTCATCACGTCCTGCTTTTGAAAAATCTTTTGGAGAGAACCATTCTCTAAGTTCATCACCATCAAGCATTGCCAAGTTTGGAATATCTTTTTGCAAATCTTTTACAATCGTAGTCTTTCCTGAACAAGGAAGACCAGTCATCCAAAGAATGAAAGGTTTCATGAATAAAATTTCTAAATAACCCATAAAGAGCTTACGTTAATTTTTAGCCCAGGGTTGATTTTCTAAATAATCAATATCTGCAATTAGTTCCTCAATTTTTTTCACAATTGCAAAAACTGATCGATATTGTTCATACATTTCAATTTCTTCTTCTTTTGATAAAACTTCAGCCTCTGCAATATCAAAAAATTTGTTTTCTTTGTTAAGATGATCATTTAGAAAAATAGCATATGTTCTAAGATATCTTGATACGGGTTCTTGTGCATCCTCACCATTTTTCCATCTTTTTAGATGGTGTGATATTTGTCTGGCAATATTTCTTCCAAATTCATGTTCTATCATAAATTTTCGAATTTGTTCTTTTAAAGAATCATAGCTTGCAACACATGGAAAATACGAATCTTCTTCTCTTGAATGATGAATGGTATCAACAAATTCTGAAATAACTATAGTAATTTTTGTTAGATCTGAAAAGGGGATTTTAGTTCCTTTGTATAATTCAGCAGCACATTTTGATACTATTTTTTCTAGTCTACGAACTTGATCATGATCAGCACGTAATTGATTTGTCGCACTCACAATATTCACTCTCAATTACGTTATTTAAAAATCAGTAAAGAGCTAACGAATGTAGATTAATCGAGTTTAATTTTTATCCAGATCAATTTAGATTCAGTTATTAATGAATCCAGTAATTTTATCAATTTTGAATTTGTTTAGCGGACAAACCAATTCAATCGAATTACCCAAATTAGATATAAACATAATATTTGATAAATTAACTGAATTACAAACTTCCATTGGAACATTATCAGATGGTAATGGACCAATTGCTGAAGCCCATGTCATATTACTTGCTGCAGGTGTAGTAATTTTTCTAGGAGTAGCAGGAGAAGCATTCTTTAAAAAAACAGGTATTCCTGATGTAGCATTTTTAATGATTCTAGGTGTAATGATTGGACCAGTATTTGGATTAATTCAGACAGAAGCTGTAATTCAAGTTGTTCCATATTTTGCAGCTCTTGCACTAATTATCATCATGTTTGATGGCGGATTAAATCTAGATATCAAACATGTTATCAAAACTGCTCATTTTTCAGTGACACTTGCAGTTCTAGGTTTTATTTTATCAGTTGTGATGATTACTCTTGCTGCTCATTTTGCTTTAGGTTGGTTATGGTTAGAAAGTATTCTTTTAGGATCCATTGTGGGTGGAAGCAGTTCAGCAATTGTGTTTGGTTTAGTTAGAAATGTCAAAATTTCAGAAGAAACAAAATCAATGCTAAGTTTTGAATCTGCATTAACTGATATTTTAGCTACAATTATTGCATTCATATTATTTGAAGCGGTTCTAGCAGGTCATTTCGATCTCCAAACTTTGCAAGAAACCATAGGACGTGCAGTTGTAGTTGGATTAGTTCTTGGATTTGGAGTTGGAATTCCTTGGATGTATGTTTCTACAAAGCTTGGAAATGCTCAGCACGCCTATATGCTTACGTTAGGTGTTTTGTTTGTTTTATTCTTCTTGGCAAATTCATTTGGAGAATCAGGTGCATTAACTGCATTAGTATTTGGTTTGATGATTGGAAATAAAGTTCATCTAGCAAAAATTCTCAGATTCAAACTTCCAAGAATTGAGCTTGACGATCCGACACATAACCAACTGACATTTTTGGTGAGATCATTCTTCTTTGTATTTGTAGGATTAATGGCAAGTTTTGGACAAATAGAATATCTGATATTTGGAGTTTTGATTACTGTGGCTGTCTACTATGGAAGAATACTAGTAGGAAAAATTACATTAACAAAAAGATTTTCACTTTTGGATAGAGCTGTAACAAACTCTATGATACCAAGAGGATTAGCTGCTGCTGTACTTGCAACATACCCAATTACTATGGGATTGCCTAATGCTGAAGCATATCCGCAACTGATATTCTTTATTATTTTAACATCAGTAATAATTACAACACTAGGATTAGCAAAATCAAAGAAAATCCCTCCACCAGAATCTGTTGAAGGTGGATTTGTGAAACCTGAAGATGATGTAACAGAGGATATAATAGAAATAGAAAAAATATCTGATATTTCTTTGGATGAAAAAATTGAAGGTGGATTTGTGAAACCTGAAGATGAAAAGTCTCTAAAAGAATAGAATTGTTAACTATACAGAACTAGACAAGGATTAGGATTGTAACTTTTTTGTTATTGATTGAACGTATTTTTCGCTATATTCGTTGAATAACTGAATTTTATTCTGAGCTAGAGCCATTGCGCCAGGTCGGCTGTTGATATGATTTTCAGAGTTTTTTTGTTCTTCTAAGAGTTTTTCAAGATTTGCTTTTGGTGCTGATTCTAATTCTGCAAGTAATGTTATCAGTTCTTTTTCAAGATTCTCTTTAGTATTAGGAAGTGCGGGCGGATCAGCGCCTATAATTTCTTTAGTTGTTATATTTCCAAATACCTTTCTGTCCAAGTCAAGCAATAATGAAAAGTAAAATTAGCAGTATAAATTCAATTTCATTTTTATTAAATTTGAAAATATGAGTGCACTGCAATCAAACGTTTTATTTGTAAATAATTTCTAACTATTTTCATGACTTATTGTATAGGAGAATGCAAAAAATACAAGGCCCTCAAACCATCAGACATTGGTAGATATGCTGCTGGGCAAAAAAGATGCAACTATTGTGAAGTGTTTGTAGAATATGATGGATTAGTTTGTCCTTGTTGCAATAGACAACTCAGATGCCTCCCAAGAAGCAGAAAGGGAAAAGAAAAGTACATGGAACAAAATGTAAGATGAAAATTTATGCCTAAAAATTAAAGTTCTACTTATAAGAAATCAAATGTTAGGATAGGCATGGCAATTCCTGCAGATGTTGAAGAATTTGTAGAAAAACATATCAAATTAATGATTTCTCAAACTGAAACATATCTTCCATTTATCAGAGTAGCATTTCCATACTCAAATAATGTAGCAGATGGAGTATACAACCTAATTATTGGAAGCGCATTATCGATATTTATCAATCAATTCGCATTGAAAATGAAATATCCAACTGCAGATGATTTTACAGAATTTGGAAAAATTGCTTTAAAATATAGAGATCAAGTTGATCAGTTTTTTAAATAATTAAGCTATTTCGCCTAGGAAATGTACAGTATAATTTGTTACAACCACAGTCCTATCTTTTGGAACATGGTATAATTTTTTTGAACCGTTTGAAGATTGAACGATAAGTTTTGAAAATGGATCTTTTAGTGACTTGTAAAGAATTCCTTTATCCCCTACTGATTGAGACCAGTGAGTTCCTTGAACAAAAGAGATTGTTTGAAACTTTACAACTTGATATGAATAGACCATTTCTAATTAATTGTTAATTATTGCACTCATTAATGACTTTCCACCAATTAAAGCTGCAATTGAAAGACCAATGTTGGCAATCAAGTTTATTGCAAATATGCCATAGTGACTTTGTTCAAGAAGGTTATTGGATTCAAGTGCAAGTCCGGACATTGTGGTAAGTGAACCACAAAATCCAATAGCTGCAAACAAAGAATATTTTCCATCAAGATGCCATTGTTGAGACATTACAATAAAGGCACCAAGAATAAACGCTCCAAAGACATTGACTGCCAAAACATTAACAGGTATTGTGTTGAATAGTAAAGGAGATTCAATAACTTTGAATCTTAGATATGCTCCAAGTACGGACCCGACTGCAAGAAAAACAAACTCTAATCCTTTCATCTACACAACTGAATTAATTGACATTATTAGTGCTATTTGGATAGATTTTAGGCATAATTTGTGCCTAAACATATTTGATTTAGAAAAATGTATTCACAGTTTTTATAGGTTCAATATTTTTTCCAGACAGAATGACATTAAAGTTAAGATGTGAAGACTATGGTTTTGAATGCGAATACATTCTTGATGAAGAAAAAACTTTAGGTCTAATTGAAAAGCTTAGAAATCATTTTGAAGAAGAACATGGAATTGATTATACTATTGAGGCTGTCACTCAAATGATAACCAATCGTGGACATTCTTTAGAATCAATTAAGAAATAAACTTAGGAAAAAATTATTTTTATTTTTAACATTTATTACAATGTGTGTTGTATCTCAATTAAGAATTAGTTATTGGAAAAATTCTAGGAAATTTTTGTTTGTAAAGTTTACTTTTGATTATAAAATTACCTGAATCACATTATTTTTATTTTATAATCACCCATAGTAATCAATAGTGGTAGAAAATTATTCAAACGATTATGATGTCAAGTGTCAACTAGATACTTGCAAAACCTACCCTGCGATTACAGATTCTGAAAGAGGAGAAATTGTTTGTGGGGGATGCGGTCTTATCTTATTGCAAAATATGGCCGACGCATCATATGAAAACAGCGGTTACAGCTCAGAGAACTTTATGAAGCTATCAAGAACGGGTCCTGCTACATCATTAACAATGAATGACAGGGGATTATCAACCGTAATTGGTTCAAATAAAGATTCAACTGGAAAAACACTTTCTAGCAAAACAAAATATGATTTCAATAGATTACGAACATGGGATCAAAGAAGTAAATCAAGAAAGACTGCCAGTTTAAGCAAAGCATTCACTTTACTTCATGGAATGAAAACAAAGTTAGGAATATCAGACAATGTTGTAGAAAATGCAGCCTATATCTACAGAAAAGCAGTTAGTGCAAAATTAACCAGAGGAAGAACAATGGCCTCACTAATTGCAGCCTCGTTATACGCTGCATGTAGAGAAAATAACATCCCTAGAACACTAGATGATATTGCAAAAGCTGGAAATGTTGAAAGAAGAATACTCTCCCGAGACTTGAGAACCATAATCAAAAAGCTTGAACTGAATCTTAATCAGTATGATACATCCTCGTTTATCTCAAAAATCTCAAACAACATGAAATTAAGAGAGAAGACAAAGCGAGACGCATTCAAAATACTAGATCTCTGTGAAAAAGAACAGATTACTGCAGGAAAACATCCCGTAGCACAGGCTGCTGCATCATTGTATATCTCATGTATAATGAATGGGGAAAAAATTAGTCAGAAAAAATTTGCAGTGGAATCTGGAGTAAGTGATGTTACAATTAGAAACAGAGTAGTCTTGATTAAGAAAACATTAAAGCTAGTTGAGTAGATTATTCCAAAAATATCCTATAATTGTATTGTAGGAGAAAATATTTTTTCATATATTATTTCTTTAAGTTGATTTACCAAATCGATCGTTACTCTAATTTGTTCCAAAATAATTTCCTTGAGACTTTGTATGGAATTATTTAGTTCTAATATTTTTGCCTGTAATCTAGATTTTTCATTATTGAGTAATGATATTTGATTTTGCAGATTTTTATTTTGTTGTTTTAGATTGTCATTTTCTTCAGTTAATCGTTTTACTTTTTCTGTTTCAGACTCTTTTGGAAAGGGATCTGGTGCAGGTGCAGGAGTTGGCATTTTGATTGGATCTGGGATGGGACTAGGTTCCGGAATTTGGGGTGGTCCTGGTTCTTGTTCTGTTTCAATTGCAAATGTAGTTTGTGAAAAACTAACAAATGCAAGTAGGGCAATTATCCCAAAAACAATACTAGTTTTCATTTTATAATTTCACAAAAACATTACAGCAGTTTTGTATATGAATATGATTATTGATTTCAAAGAATTATTTGTAAAAATCAGGTTCTTGATCTCTTTTCTGTTTAGGAAGATCTTCCATAACAGCTTGAACTACTTCATTGTGATTGTACGTAAGATGTCTGAGAAACTTTGCTGATTCATCTGCTCTAGTTTTTTCATCTGCAAATAACATTTCAGGACTACTCAACCCAGTCATCATCTCATTGCATTCTTTACACGGTTCAAAGTCAAGATAGAGTTTCATATTTCTCGTCATTTTTCTTAGTATTTAGACTATTTTATGGATTGAGGTATAGGTGCCTCTTTCTTTTGAGGCCTTACCTTATCCACAGCATCAATTAGATCTTGTTGTGTAATTTTGATCTCCTTGACATTCTTTGACTTGCCAGAGACATATCTCTTCAAAGCTGCAATAGCTGCTCTGTTTGTGACTGCTGCAATCTCAGCACCGCTGAAATCATCAGTCAACTTTACAATTTCTGAGATCTTCACATCACTATCAAGTGGCTTTTTCTTTGTATGAATCTCAAAGATATGCTGTCTTCCTTTTTCATCAGGATTTGGAACTTTGATGATTCTATCAAATCTGCCTGGTCTTAGTAGTGCTTCATCAACAATGTCTAATCGGTTTGTTGCACCAATTATCAACACGTTGTGTAGTTCTTCTAGGCCGTCAATTTCAGTAAGGATTTGAGACACTATGTTTTCTGTAACATGTGAATCAGAACCTCCACTTCCTCTTCTTGGAACAAGTGCGTCAACTTCATCTAAGAAAATAATACATGGAGCTGCTTGTCGTGCTTTTCTGAATATTTCTCTGACACCTTTTTCAGATTCTCCTACCCATTTTGAGAGTAGTTCAGGACCTTTGATGCTGATAAAATTAGACTCTGTCATTTTTGCAAGAGCCTTTGCTATCATTGTCTTACCTGTTCCAGGAGGGCCATGCAGTAGAATTCCTTTTGGTGCTTCTACATCAACATAATCATATGCATCCTTGTATTTGATTGGCCATTCAACAGCTTCCTTGAGTTCTTCTTTTAGTTCATCCAAACCTCCAACATCATCCCAACTTACGTTTGGAACTTGGATTTGGACTTCTCTAAGTGCACTAGGACTAACTTCTTTCAATGCCTCCCTAAAGTCATCGCTTGTGATTTGGATCTTTTCAAGTATCTCTGATGAAATTTTTTCTTCGTCATAGTCAATCTCGGGAAGAATTCTACGTAGAGCTTTCATAGCGGCTTCTTTAGATAATACTTCCAAATCAGCTCCTACAAATCCATGTGTAGTTTTTGAGATTTGTTTTAGATCTACTTTTTCATCTATTGGCATTCCACGCGTATGAATTGATAGTATATCGAATCTTCCTTCATCATCAGGAATTCCAATTTCAATTTCTCTATCAAATCTACCTGGTCTTCTAAGTGCAGGATCAATTGAATCTGGTCTGTTAGTAGCTGCAATTACAACAACCTTACCTCTAGATTTCATTCCATCCATTAGAGTTAGTAATTGTGAAACAATTCTTTTCTCTAGTTCGCCTGAAACTTCATCTCTCTTTGGAGCGATAGAATCAATCTCATCAATGAAAATTATGCTAGGAGCATTTTCTTCAGCTTGAGTAAAGATTTCTCTAATTCGTTCTTCACTCTCTCCGTAATGTTTGCCCATTATTTCAGGTCCACTTAGGGAGATAAAGTGAGCATTTGTTTCTCCAGCTACTGCCTTTGCCAATAATGTCTTACCAGTGCCTGGAGGACCATACAAAAGAACGCCTTTTGGTGCTTCCACGCCTATTTTTTCAAATAATTCTGGATGTCTCATTGGTAGTTCTACCATTTCACGAATTTTTTGAACTTCTTTTTTCAGACCTCCTAGTTCGTCATATGTTATTCTTGGAACAGAAGAATCTACTGCTTTAGTCATTGCTCCAAGTTTGAATACCGTATTTTCAGTTACTAGCACAGGTTTTGATGGTTTTGTACTTGTTACAAAAAATTGAACACGTCCACCCATCTGTGTATTAAGAGATACTGAATCTCCAGTTGTAAATACATGATTGAGATAGTTGTAAATCATATATTCTTGCAATCCTTCTGCAGCAATCTTTTCAGTTGGAGACAAAATAATTTGTTCAGCATTTACAGCTTCAACTGTTCTTAGTGAAATTTTATCACCAATTCCAGCTCCAATATTTTGTCTGGTCATTCCATCTATTTTGATAATACCTGAACCATATTCTTCAGGTGAACCTGGCCAAAGTTTTACATGTGTTTTTTTGTTGTGTGTTAGTTCTAGTATTTGTCCAGTATTCCATTTTTGATCCTCTATAATTTTAGGATCAACTATGGCTCTACCTCTTCCAATATGTTGTTGTGGACTTTCTTCAACTTTTAAAATTATTTCTGTCATATCATTACCTCAAAAATTATTGAGAGGATTATTCAACCTCCACCGTTTTGCCTATTGGTTTTTCCTCTTCAACTAATTTGAAGACAATCTCTAAAACTCCATTTTTGTAGGAAGCCTTTGCAGAGTTTTCATCAACTTTATGTTGTACAGGAACTTTTACATGATATTTTTTATCATTGTGTTCTGCTGAAAGATCAACTATTTTGTTTTCAACAACAATCTTGACATCAGATTTTTCAACTCCTGGCATCTCAGCTATGAGTTTTACTACTTTTTCTTTTTCATCAACAATTGTGTCAACAAGTGGTTCTCGTGTATCAGAAGTTGGAGCAAGGCCTGGTTTGGCATTTCCATATTCGTTTACAACAGGTTTTCCATCAGGACCAACAGTCATTGTATAACCGTAATAATATGGACCAGATTCAGAACCATTTCCCTTGAATTCCTCGAAAACGTCATCTATATTGAAAAAAGAGTTTGACATTTTTTTGAAAATTCTATCAAATTCACTATCAAAGAAGTTTGTCATATTTATCTACCATATGTAATGTATATGACATTATATAAAGATTATCCATATTTCTTTGATTTCTTACATAATCCTATTATAACTGACATAATATAATAACTTGATGAGGACTACAAATGTGTCCATACCTGAAGTCGTTAGAGAGATCATTACTAGAAATCGTTCAATTTATGATTGTATGAAGATGGATTTGATCAACTATACAGCTTTGGCAGTAAAGATTCAGCCAGACATTGAAAAAATTCTAGGAAACCCTGTTAACCTCAATACTGTAGTTGTTGCAATTAAGAGATATGCTGATTCATTTGAAATTAAAGATGAAGTCAAAGAGGAATCAATTTTGAAAAATGCAAGATTGGCTTTAACTGACGGGATAATGGATGTCAAGTTTTCAGTAAAGGAATCAAATGGAATGGATCCCATGGAAATTTTGGATAAATTCTCAAAGATTACTAATAATTATGATTTTTTTAGAATGTCTGATTCCTTTAGATTTTTGGCAGAAGATTTGGAAGACATAAGACAGATTTTTAGAAATGTGCCAGAAAACGATGATATGTTCAGTACTGGTCTTGCAAAAATTAGAATTTCAATACCAAACTCCCAAAATCAATCAGATGTAGTATCCTATGTAGCTGAGGTATTACATGCAAATGGAGTAGAATTAGTAAATGCATTTTTCAGTCAAGATAACATTACAATAATTCTCAATGAGCGTGATTCATCAAGGGCCTATGAAATTTTACATTCAGATATTATGAGAACCTGAGCATAGCAGTAAAAATTATTCTTATAGCATATATTCACCCAATTTGTGGAAAAGACACGATTGGCAAGAAATAAGAAAAAAATTGTAATTTTAGGAGGAGGATTTGCAGGAGTAGAATGTGCCAGAAAGTTAGAAAAAGAATTTGGAAATGATCCTGAAATAGAACTGGTAATGGTAAGTGAAGATAATTTTCTGTTATTCACACCAATGTTACCACAGGTGGCATCTGGAATGATTGAAACTAGACATATTGTTTTACCAATTAGAACTATTTGTAAAAAAACAAAATTCTATGAAAGTCGAATTAAAAATATTGATCCATATGGAAAAATCGTAACACTGTGGGGAACTGGAGATAAAAGAAGTATCTCATTACATTATGATTTTTTAGTTGTTGCATTAGGTAGTGAAACTAACTTTTTTGGAATGGCTGATGTTGAAAAAAATGCATACACAATGAAGACACTCAATGACGCTGTGATGTTAAGAAATAGGGTAATTGATATGCTAGAGCAAGCAGAAAATGAAACCAATCCAATACTTCGAAAAAGTTTTCTAAATTTTGTAGTTGTAGGTGGTGGATTTGCAGGGATTGAAACTGCAGGAGAATTGATGGATCTTTTATTGGATGCAAGAAAATATTATCCAACAATTCACAAAGACGATATCAAAGTTATTGTGCTAGAAGCTTTAGGGATGATTTTGCCTGGATTTAATACAAAACTTGCAAATTTTGCAAAAGAAAAAATGATGGAAAGAGGAATCGATATCAGATTAAAAACAGCAGTCACTAGTTTTGATGGAAGTGAAGTGACTACCAAATCATTAGATGAACATCTAAAGGATTCAATTGATTCATCTGAAATTGATTCAATAATAACAAAGACATTGGTTTGGACTGCAGGAGTTACCCCAGTTAATACCATTAAAAGATCAATGTTCAAAACAGAAAAAGGAAAAGTTTTGATAAATGATTTTCTCGAAGTTACTGATTTTCCAGGAGTCTTTGCCATAGGTGATTGTGCATTACATTTAGATCCTAAAACACAACGACCACTGCCTCCAACTGCTCAAATTGCAGAAGCTCAAGCAAAAATTGCTGCTAAAAATTTAATTTCTCTAATCAAAAATTCTACAAAAGAAAAATTTGTTTATCATTCTAAAGGACAGATGGCAATTATTGGAAAAAGATCAGGAATTGCCACATTTTTGGGAATGAATATCTCAGGATTTTGGGCTTGGTTAATTTGGAGAAATGTTTACCTCTCAAAAATTACAACATTTGATAAAAAAACTCGTGTATTTCTTGATTGGGTAATAGATTTGTTCTTTGACAGAGACATCTCAAGATTAAAACTAATGAAACGTGAAACTGAAAAAGAATACAAACTACTCGATGAAGTAGATGATGTTTGGTAAAATAATAAAATTATTTTCTAATTTTGTAGATAATTATTGCTGGTGCTGCAAAATACATTCCGACATTCATCAAAATTATTCCAATTCCATAAGATATCATTTGTGATTCAGAATCAATATCCACATAATTTAGAATTGACAATGAAGATAGCATTGGAGTAAGTGAGAGCTTTACAATTTCTTTGAAAACAGGATTTTCACGCTCTAAATCAGCAATGACAGGTGAAAATGAATAATAAAATTGGTTAAAACCAGACATGAATGCAATTCCAGATTCAGTGGATAAAATTATGTTATCCCTAAGTTCTCTGAGTTGTTGAACTTGAGGTGCAAGTTCTGAGCCAAATGTTGCAGTTGCAATTAAACACCCGCCTCCTTCTTTACTTGAAATTTCATTCATTGTTTCACCATTTGATGTGATTTGTGATAATATTTCAAAGGAATCAATTGTTTCTTCAAATCTTGAAAGTTGTGAATCAAAGTCATCTAATGAATTTGCATATACAAGAATGAAGAATTTGTCTGTATCATAAATAATAATTTCTTTAAATTTTACATTGAAATTTTCTGCATCAGAAAAAAATATTCCTTCAGCGTCAGTTACATATGCTTGATTTCCGTGTATAGTTGTTTTTTCCTGTAAAATTATTTCTAGATTTCCAGAGTCTAAAATTCCTTGAAGTCTTTGATTTCTTTCAGAAATTATTTCATCAAAAGTTTTTCCATCACTATTTTGTATTGTTAATGAAATATTTGGATTCATTGAGCCTGTTTTTGGACCAACTGCAACTATGTCAGGAGAATTTTCATCTGTTTTATTTGGTTCTTGTAATAACCATCCTTCAGGAACACTAAATGAAATCTCATGTTCAGGACTTTGATATTTTTGATTACCAGTAGGAGTAATTACAGTTGATTGTGTTCGTTCTGGTTCTGGTAAATCAAGAAGATTTGGAATCTCAGAAATACTAACTACTGTAACTTTTGTGATTCTTACCTGTTCTGGATCTTTAGGTCTGTCACTAGTACCTATTTCAACTGCTATTATTTTATCAAGAGTTTGAAAACTTTCTTCAGTTACAATTCTACCAAATACAGTATATTGTTCATCAAGAAAATTAGAGTCTGCATGTACTATGAAAAATTGAGAACCACCACTATTTGGATCAGCAGATCTTGCCATTGAAACAATTCCACGATTATGTTTAATGGTGTTAAATTCTGCATCTACACTCGTAGTTGGACCACCAGTTCCCCAAGTATTAGGATCACCACTAATTGTATTAGGATCACCGCCCTGAATCATAAAGCCAGGAATTATTCTGTGAAAGAGTGTGTTATCATAAAATCCTGTTTGAGATAGTATAATGAAATTTTCTACATGTTTTGGGGCATCATTTGGGAAAAATTCTATGACAATTTCTCCAAAACTAGTTTCTAAAATTACTACTGAATCCATAATGTTAATTTCGTTATTTTCAACTGATTGTGCAAAGATATGGTTTCCTGAACTTACAATAAATAATGAAAATATCAAAACTATGGAAAATTTATTCAATAATTTTTTCCATAAATGCTCACTTAAAAGCTAATTGTATTGATTTTTAACAAAGTTCAATAAATCACCCATTATGGAACCTGATGAAAAGATTCAGGCACATTTAGTTTCAGTGTGGAGAGAATCTAAAAAATTCTTATCGATTGGTGGGAAGGAAGGCATGTTGGTACTAACAAACAAGCATTTGATGTTTGTCCATAAGACAGAATCTAAAATGAATTGGTGGAAAGCCATCACTCAAAGACAGGTTGTTAATTTTATCAAGTCAAAAAATACGATGATTCACCATGATGGATACAATGAGGAAGATTTGATGAATGATTGTGAAGATGATAGAAATATTGAATTAGGTTTTGATGATATTACTAGTATTAGTTTTACAGAAAAAAATTGGGGTAGTTCGTTACAATTAGAATATCAAAAAGATGGAAAAAATGAGAAATTTCAGTACTCCATAGCCCAAGATTGGGTAAAATATCCTGCAAAAGAGCCTACAAAATACATGAAAGTGGATTGGGAGCCTTTTGTGCAATATATTAAAGAAAGGCAAAAATTTACCAAGTAAAATTGAGTAAAGTTTACGCTGTAGGTGTTGGCCCTGGTTCTTCAAAATATGTTACAGAATTTGTAAAAGAAATAATTCAGAATTGTGACGTTGTTATTGGTTACAAATACACACTAAAAACAATTGAAGATTTGATACAAGGTAAAGAGATCTATGAAATCACCATGAATGATCAAGAAGATTCTTACCAAAAGATTCTTCCAGAACTTGGTGAAAGAACTCTAGTCATACCTTTCACTGGTGATGTAAATTTTTCAGAATCAGAAGTTGTTGATAGATTAATAGAAATTTTCGGTGATGTTGAAATTGTTCCAGGAATTAGTTCAATACAAGTTGCTGCATCAAGAGCAAAAGTTCCTCTTGATAAATCCAAAGTAATTACAATGCATGTTACAACCCCAATTGAAGATAAGAAATTAGAATTACAAAAAGCATTGATTGATGGTTTTAGTGTGGTTTTGGTACCAAGACCATGGCCAAAACAGCCAGACAAACATTTCATGCCTTCAGAAATTGCAATTTATCTTCGAGAGCATAAATTTGAGACTGATAAAATAAAAGTTCATGTTTATGAAGCAATAACTACTGAAAATGAAACTAGTTTTGAAGGAACAGTAAAAGAATTAGAAGGAAAAGAATTTTCTGATTTGTCTGTCATGGTGTTTAATCAGACCAGTTTAGATTCATACATGAATTATAGATGGCAATGGGAAAATTAATTTCCCAAGTTTTGGCCTTTTCCTAAAATTATATTATCATTAGTTGGAAATACATATGCTACAATTTTCATCCATTGATAGTCTGGATCATATAATCTGTAAAAGCCTGCATTGTCAAATGTAATTTTAGCTGAACCGCCTACAGCAATCTCACCAGTTGAAATTCTTCCATCAGGTATGAAAGTAATGTAACGATCATTTTTCTCTTTTCCACTGATAATGTTATGAGTTACTGTATCGTCATTGATTATTGTAATTGTAGTTCCAGGTTGAACTGAAATTCGGTCTTGTGAGAAATATTTAATGCTACCAGATTCAATATAACTTCCTGTGCCTCCTTGTGAATAGGAACCTTTCTGAATACGAACTATGATGTTATTTGATTCTTCAGTTGTGGTAGTTGGAGTAATTTTTGATAAAGTAGATAATTTTGCAGTGTAAATTATTTTATAAGTTTCATCTGATGTTGTAATCCTACCAGTAAACCCATAAACTGATGCATTTTTACTTTCATCAACTAATCTTCCAAAAAAGCTAATTGAAGAATCAAATCCACTTGAACTTTCAATTTCACCATTCATTCGAATGTATTTACCTTCACGCAAAAATTTTCCTTCTAAATTAGAAATGACAAATTCTTCATCATCTAAAGTGATAAAACCGTCTTCAGTAAGAAAGTTAATTGTGCTTCCACGTTGATCTTGAGAAGATATACCTAAATCAATTTCAGATGTTTTGATAATCTCTTCAGTTACTGCAAAACCTGAACCCTCTAAAAGAAATGCTTGATTCTTTGAAATTTCCGCAAATGATTCATTTGCAAAATAACCTGATGAAACGGCAAGTAAAGCTAGCAGTGTAAGAGTTGCCTTCATAATCAATTTTAGATTGATTTGGTTTATAATTTACTACTAAATTATTTTAGACTGAATAAACAAATTTGAGGGTAATCTAAAAATTAGATTTCAGGCATGCCCATTAGCCCTTTTTCTTGAGCTAATTCTATCATATAGAATTCAAGATATCCTCCAGCTAAAAGAAGACCCACTACAATTCCAATCTCAATTACTGTTGGTTTGATGAATGGAACTAGATCAGTTTTTTTGATTACTGCTCTAATCAGAATAAAACTTCTGGAAATCCCAAAAGAGTAGGCAACTAATTCCATCAATCCAAAAGGAGTTAGGAAAAGTATTGAGAGTGGGGGAATTTCAGCAATTTGTGGCGCAGTTAGTGCTATTGATGCAAAAGCAAATCCTGTAGACCAAGCAGCGAAAAGTCCCCATCCTACCCCAAAACCTGGAATAAACATTGGTAATGCAATAGTCAAGTTATGAGTAAAGATTCCAAAGGCATCAATATCTAAAACAAGTTCTTCAAATTCTGCCATGAATGCATTTGCCTCTTCTTCACTAACAGTAGACATGGAACCAATTTGATATGCAGTTGCAAATAATCCTAAAAATATAAAAAATATAATTATTCTAATTTTATTCACAAACCCACACCTAATGAACAATATTTGAGGGTTGGTGTAGGCGCAGATTTAATTAAACCAAATGATATTTTTTGATATGAAAAAGGAGCTGTCCTTTGCGTTAAACTATGCATTAAACAAAGGATTTCAGATCCATCCAGATGCTTTTAAAATATTAGAAAATGTAGATGTTAAAAAATTAGAAAAAATAATTAAAGAAATTGTGAGAGAGAAGACAAGACAAAAATTATTTCAAATTAACCAAGATGATTTAGAAACATATCTTGGAATTAAAGAAGATTTATCGTTAAAAAATGAAGTCAAAATATTATCAGATCCAACTGGCAAGATTACATCTGGAGAGGGAGTTAAAGGGTACAATGCTTTGTTTTCTAGTCGTTTTAACAAGCTTAAACGAATCATCTCAGATAGACCAGAATCAAAACTACTCAAATCTGCAGCATCTTTGAAAAATGCAAAAATAGATGATGACCAGTATGTGTGTGGATTAGTTTCCATTAGAAATTCTGAGAGAAATATCACAAAGATAGTTTTAGAAGATCCCTCAGGCTCATTTGAGGGCATAATTTTTGATGAAGAATTGCAAAAAACTGCAGGAACCCTACTAATAGATCAGTTTGTAATGGCAAGGATTGGTTCTGCTAAAAATTCAGGATATATCATTAAAGATATAATTTTACCAGATATTCCAGAGCAGGCAAAAAACAAGTCAGAAAGCGATGCTTATGCAGTCTTTCTATCTGACTTGCACATAGGAAGTAAATACTTCATGGAAGAAGAATTTTCAGATTTTGTATCATGGATATCCAGTCCTGATCCTGTTGCAAGAAAAATTCGATTTGTCCTAATTGGGGGCGATATAGTGGACGGTGTTGGAATTTATCCAAATCAGAATAAAGAATTAGTTTGTCAGACAATCCAAGAGCAATTAAAAAAAGCAGAGGATTTGATTGACAAAATTCCAAAAAATGTAAAAATTATCATTATGCCAGGAAATCACGATCCAGGTAGAAGAGCATTACCTCAACCTGCTATCCCTAAAAAATACAATTCAGGTTTATGGGAGAGGGAAAATGTGATAATGGTTGGGAATCCAGCCGTAGTCTCATTAAACGGAGTTATCGTCTCAATGTTTCATGGACAAAGTATAGACGATATTGTAAAGACTACACCAGGTCTTAGTTATGACAGACCCACCAATGTAATGAAACACCTGCTTAGAGCAAGACATCTTAGCCCAATTTATGGTAGTCAAACACCAATTGCTCCTGAAATGGAGGATTTGATGGTGATCCAAGACATTCCTGATATTTTTCATGTAGGTCATGTTCATAGAGCCCAACTAGACATGTACAAAGGAATTTTATTGATAAATTCTGGTTCTTGGCAAAAACAAACCCCTTTTCAGGCCAGTGTAGGAATGACCCCAAATCCAGGTATTGCTATAATTGTTAATCTAAAAACCTTCCAAGTCTTCCATGAAAATTATAGTTCTAATTTAGACAATATCTTGCAAACTTAGATCATCTTTGAATGATTTTTTTATCATTTCAGAAGATATTGTAAGTTTGTATTTTTTTGTCCTTCCATGAATGCCTTGATGAATTAGTCTTCCAGAAATAATTCCAGACAATTCAATTTCACTAAGCATTTGTGTTATTCTTCTTTGAGTAAGTTCATCTTTCCCTAGTGCTTTACAGAGATTTTTGTAAGAAGAGTAAATCTCACCAGTTGAAGAGCCATTAGACTTCATTATGGCAATAATCACTAATTTTTCATGAAGTGGGTATGATTTGAGAGAGGCTTCTTCTTTGTTTTCTTCAATTTTGAGAGAGGCTTCTCTGACATGTTCGATTGTGACTTTGCTAGATTGTTGCCTTTCTGCAAGTTCGCCAGATACACGAAGTAGATCAATAGCCCTTCTTGCATCACCATGTTCCCCTCCTGCAAGAGCAGCACAGAGATTTAATGCTGGTTCCTCTACGGAATTTTCAATAAAAGATTCATTGATTCTCTCTTCAAGAATTTTTTTAATTTGTTCAACATTATAATTTGTAAAGACTATCTCCTCTTCCCCCAAACTACTGATAACTCTAGGATCTAGTTTTTCTTTGAATGTTAGATCATTTGATATTCCTACCATAGTTAGAGAACCTTGTTTTAATTGCTCATTTGCTCTTGTAAGTTGATATAAGATGTCCTTGCCTGTTTTTGCAACTAGTTGAGCAAGATAATCAATTTCATCAATTACAATAATTGCATTAAGTTTTCCTTCATCAATTTTAATCAGTAGTCTTTTGAAAACTTCACTAATAGCAAGTCCAGTAGAGGGTAATTCATCCTGTTCTAGGCCTAATTGCCTGCCTAGACTGACTAATAATCCATATAATGTGGTCTCGTTTTTGGAATTAGAATAAATGAGTTTAATTGGGAAATTTGATTTTTCAACTCTTTCTTGAATTTTAGATAGTACTTTTTTTACAACTAGAGTTTTACCAGTTCCAGGTTTTCCATAAACCAAAAGATTTGATGGTCTTGATTGTTTTAAAATTGGTAATAGGGATTGAGTGACTTGTTCTTGTTCAGATTTTCTATGTAAGATAGTAGTTGGGATATATGTAAAATGAAGAATATCACGATTTTTAATAATTGATTTTCCAGATTCAGCTGCATCAAGTAAGTCATCTATCGGATCAGACATACTCACACACCTTCATTTCTTCTCAACACTAACACAACTACATCTGAATTAAGAGAGTATAGTATAGAATAGTAAGAGTAGTTTAGTTTGTAATTAATTATTTTTAGTTAGTTTTAGATTTTCTATTAAAAAAAAATTAAAAAAAAACATAGAGTGGAAAGATAGGTGTGTGGGTTAAATTCTAAATTAGGTATGAGTTAACATTATTGTTAATTTGGTGTTAAGAAATGTCTAAAAAAGCCCATTTTGACCCCCTTATTTCCATTCCAGGCGTTAAGGTGGATGTTAACACTGTGAATATCATCAATCTAACCCCTTTATTTCCACTCCAGGCATGAAATTATCATAATTTAGTAGGTTAATTATGGATTAGTTGTTAATAACAAAATATACGCTAGGCGTGGCTCAGGCAGTCAATGTTAACAAACCACTTAGTTAACAAATATTCTGGGATCATTTCAACTGTTAACATTTAATCAATTAGATCTCAAAGATGACTAAAAAACACATCCGAATCAATATGGAAGATTCTGAAGGCGCTCGATATGATATTAAATTAGATGGTAATGTAACCCGAGAAAAGGTTCTTAAAATTTTTGAAATGATGGATTTGATGAATATTGAAGAAGAACAAGAACCAACAAATATGGATTCAGTAGGTTCTAAAATCTCAAATATTGTTGACAAGTTTTTCCCAATGGGTAAATTCACCTCCACAAACATTCTTGAGAAATATGAGGATGAGTATAATGAACCTGTGAAACTTAGCATTATTTCCACATACTTGTCACGATTTGCTACAAAAGGTAGGGTAAATAGAACCAGAAATGGTCGAGAATGGACATACCAAACTATCAAAATACCTCAAAAACAACAATAATTGATTAAGAAATCGTTACTTTTCTAACCAATAATCTATCTTTTCCGAGAATTACTTTGACATATTCACCTTTTTGGATGTCCATATACTTTCTAAACTGTTTTGGAATGGATATTGTACCAGCAGATGTGATTTTTACTAAAACTTCATTGTCTTGCACTGACATATTACTATTATAATTTAATAATATATATAATCTGTCTCTT
>NZ_JBSWSO010000011.1:0-15547 GCF_054095835.1 Candidatus Nitrosopumilus sp. bin_7KS
ACAAACCTAATCAAAACAAACCTAATCAAAACAAACCTAATCAAAACAAACCTAATCAAAACAAACCTAATCAAAACAAACCTAATCAAAACAAACCTAATCAAAACAAACCTAATCAAAACAAACCAGATGTTACTAAAAAATAAAAATTAACCTTCAATCTTTGATAAATGAATGTGTGCTATTTTCCATGTTGGTTGTTTTACTAAAACAAATGTTGCACGTCCAGTAATTACCATGTGTTCACCTGTGTATGCTTTGTTATCTACTAGCATTCCTTTTTGAATTAATTCTAAAGCAACCACTGCTGTATCTCCAAACAAACTAATTTTTGGATTTTTAATTTCATATGAGTAATCTGATATGCTGATAAATCTTAATTCTTCAAGTTCAATTGTTGTTTGATAGTCTTTGAGATCATATGGTGGTAAATCACTGAAACTAGAAAATTTGGAATCATTTAGATGAATATCTCTAAGTTTTGAAAGATCTTTACTGATTCCTGATTGAAATAATGTTTCTATGATGTTGATTATTTCTTCATTATCGCTCAAAATGGTCCATTTCGAATGCAGAAAATATCAGTTTAAGTCTTCTGCACGATATAGCGTGAATATCTGATTATTTTTCAGATAATCTTTATTAATTATCAATTGATTGTTTTTATGATTTCAATGGACACAAAATTAACTAAAATATTTGGCAATGATTTGTCTCTTGTTGTTCTACTTTAGTGTGTCAAAAATTTACTAGCTTAAAATTATGGAGAAAAATTAAATGAATAAAATGGAAACTATGACAGGTGCAAAGGCCTTGATGAAGGCTATGGAAAAAGAAGGCGTCAAACAAGTATTTGGATTACCGGGCGGTGCAAATCTCCCAATGTATGATGAATTTAACAGATGTGATATTAGACATATTTTGGTAAGACATGAACAATCAGGAGCTCACATGGCTGATGGTTTTGGAAGAGTCAGCAGAAAACCTGGTGTATGCTTTGCAACCTCTGGCCCTGGTGCAACTAACATTTTAACTGGCATTGCAACTGCACAAGCTGATTCTGCTCCTATGATTGCAGTTACTGGACAGGTAGCAGTTAACATGATCGGTAGAGATGCATTTCAAGAAAGTGATATTATTGGAATGGCAAATCCTGTAGTAAAATATGCATTTCAGCCAAGAACTGCTTCAGAAATTCCAGAAGTTGTCAAGAAAGGATTTTTCATTGCAGAAACTGGAAGACCTGGACCCGTACTAATTGACATTCCGAAAGATGTTCAAACTAATGAAGCTCCTATGGAATTTCCAGATGAATTTAAAATTCAAGGATATCATCCGTGGGCTGATCCTGATATTGTTAATGTTGAGAGGGCAATCGATATGTTACTTCATGCTGAAAAACCAATTATCTTAGCTGGTGGTGGAGCAATTATTTCATCTGCATTTGCAGAATTACAAGCTGTTGCAGAAACTCTTATGCTTCCAGTAGTTACTACTTTCAAAGGCAAAGGTGCATTTCCTGAAACTCATCCTTTGTCATTAGGTCCAATTGGAATGCATGGACATGCAGAAGCTAATAAAATGATGGCAGAAGCTGATTGTGTTTTAGCTATTGGAACTAGATTTTCAGATAGGTCTGTTGGAACTTTTGAGGCTTTTGAAAAACGATTAAAAATTATTCACATGGATGTTGATCCTGCTGAAATTGGCAAGAATCAAAATGCTCAGATTGCAGTTGTTGGAGATGTAAAGGTGAATCTTAGAGTTATGGTAAAGTTACTTTTACAAAAGGCAATTAAAAAAACAGATGAATCTCCTTGGGTAAAACATGTTAAAGAAACTAAAGCATATTGGAAAGAAAACTTGAAAATTCATCCAGGTGAAATGGGTGCTGCCAAAATTTTACGTAAACTTCGTGAATTATTACCAAAAGAATCTATTGTAACTACTGAGGTGGGACAGCATCAAATGTGGGCATCTTTATTTTATGATGTAATTCAACCTGGTACTTTCTTTAGTTCTACTGGACTTGGTACTATGGGTTGGGGATTCCCTGCAGCTATTGGTGCTAAAGTTGCAAAACCTGATGTTCCTGTTGTGGATATTGCAGGTGATGGTAGTTTTAGTATGACAGAAAATTCACTAGCAACAGCAGTTTTGGAAGATATCCCAGTAATTGTATTTATTTTAAACAATTCCACATTAGGTATGGTTGCCCAATGGCAAAGAACTTTCTATGATAGACGAATGACTGGTGTAGAACAACACAGTTGTCCAGATTATGTTAAATTAGCAGATTCTTATGGTGCTCAGGGAATTCGTGCACAATCAATGGATGAACTTGACAAGGCAATCAAAAATGCATTAAGCAGTGATGTGGCGACAGTTATTGACATTCCAATTGATCCTGAAGAAGATGTATTGCCATTTGTAGCTCCTGGAACTTCGTTATCGGATATGATCTTACCCTCTTAGGTGATTTATGATGTGGGCAATTCTTTCTATTTTAGTTGAAAACAAACCTGGGATTTTATTCAAGATAACACATCTTTTTAGAGCAAGAAATTTCAATATTGATAGTATTTCAGTAGGTATTACTGAAAATCCTGATTATTCTAAAATGACTATTACCACATATGGTGATGAAAAACGAATCGAACAGATAGTAAAACAACTCGATAAAATGATTGATACTGTAAAAGTTGAGCATTTAGATGAGCACAAAACTGTATTTCGAGAACTCAGTATTTTTAAGATAAAACTCAGTAATGCTAATGATAGTATGGAAGTTAACAAATTAGCAAATGCCTATGGTGGCAAAGTACATGATGTGAAAAAGGATTCTATGATGGTTGAATTGACTGCTACGCCTGATCAAATTAAAGCATTTGAAGAATTAGCAAGGCCATTTGGAATACTTGATGTTGCACGAACTGGCGTTGCTGCATTACAGAGAAGTGGCGCATAATGGTAAATGTTAGAATTTTTGATACTACATTACGTGATGGTGAACAAACACTCGGTGTATCTTTATCCCCAGAACAAAAATTAGCAATTGCAAAAAAACTTGATGAATTAGGGGTTGATGCAATTGAAGCAGGTTTTCCAGTAATTTCTGAAGGTGAATTAAAAGCAGTAAAAATGATTACTTCTGAAGGTTTGTCTTGTGAAATTGCTGGATTGACTAGAACAATCAAAAAAGATATTGATGCTGCAGTTGATGCTGGATTAAATTATATTCATACCTTCATTGCAACTTCAGATATTCATTTAGAATACAAGCTTCAAATGACTCGAGATCAAGCCCTTGAAAAAGCAATTGAGGCAGTAGAGTATGGCAAGTCACGTGGATTGCAAGTAGAGTTCTCAGCTGAAGATGCATCTAGAACCGACAGAGAATTTTTAAAAAAAGTTTTTGGCGATGTTGCAAAAGCAGGAGCTGATCGTGTTAACATTCCTGACACTGTAGGTTATTCTACTCCTGAATACATGGCTGAGATTACAAAGGATACTATTGAAACTACAAAACTTCCAGTAAGTGTTCACTGTCACAATGACTTTGGATTGGCTGTTGCAAATTCTTTGGCTGGAATTCATGCAGGAGCTTCATGTGCTCATGTGACTATAAATGGAATTGGTGAGCGAGCTGGAAATGCATCATTGGAAGAACTTTCCATGGCACTCAAATGCTTACCTCATAAACAAAGTTATGAAACTAATATCAAATCTGAATTAATCTATGAAACTTCTAGATTTATCTCAAAGACTGTGGGAATTATTGTACAACCAAACAAGGCAATAGTTGGTGCTAATGCTTTTGGTCATGAGTCTGGTATTCACACTCATGGTGTATTGAGTAATCCCCTCACTTACGAACCAATTAGTCCTGAGTTAGTGGGGAGAAAAAGATGGCTTAAGGTTGGAAAACATGCAGGAGTCCATGGGATGAATGCTATGTTGAAAGAATATGGAATAACACCAACTGAAGAACAAGCAAAACAAATTTTAGAAAAAGTGAAAATACTTGGTGATCAAGGAAAACAAGTTACTGATGTAGAGTTGTTATCTATGGCAAGTGAAGTTTTAGGTGAAAAAGAACTTAAAAGAATTGTACAATTAACTGGTTTTTCAGTTTCTACTGGAATTGGGACAATGCCTTATGCATTTGTAAAATTAAATATTAATGGTCAAGACCATATTGGAACTGATTACGGTGTTGGACCCGTTGATGCGGCATTAAATGCAATTCAAAAAATCACAGGTAAGATTTCTGAGATCAGAATTAAAGATTATGGATTGGCATCTATTTCTGGGGGCTCTGGCGCTTTATGTGAAGTTACAGTAAAGGTAGAGGATCCATTAGGAAACAAGGTTTCAGCAAAATCTGTTGGTGAAGACATTGTAACTACTTCTGTAAAGGCAGTAATTGATGCAATTAATAGAATTATGCTTAAAAAGATGCTTAGCGAAAAACAAGTAAGATAAACCTAAAATTCCATTGCTGTGATGTTTTGATATGTATAAAATCTCTTTAATTACCGGCGATGGAATTGGACCTGAACTATCAGAATCTGTAATTTCTGTTTTAAATACAATTCATGATAAACTTGATTTGAAATTTGATATTGGAACTTTATCTGCTGGTGACAAGGCCTTATCTGAAACCGGAAAAGCACTTCCTGATGAGACAGTTGAATCCATAAAAAAATCTGATGCATGTATGAAGGCACCCGTTGGTGAAAGTGCTGCTGATGTGATTGTGGTATTGAGGCGAATGCTTGATTTGTATGCAAATATTCGACCCGCAAAATCATATCCACACATGCCTGCATTGCGTGATGATATTGACATGGTGATAGTTCGAGAAAATACTGAGGATCTTTACATTGGCAAGGAATTTAGTTTAGGTGATTCATCTGTTGCTCTTAGAATAATTTCTGAAGCCGCTTCAAAAAGAATTGCAAAATATGCTTTTGAAACTGCTAAACAACGTGACTCTATGCGAAAAGTAACATGTGTTCATAAATCAAATGTGATGCGAGTTACAGATGGCATGTTTGCTAAAGCATGTGCTGATGTTTCCAAGAATTATCCTGATATTACATTTGAAGAGATGTATGTTGATGCATGTGCTATGAATTTAATTCGTCAACCAGAACAGTTTGATGTTGTAGTTACTACTAATTTATTTGGAGATATTCTATCTGATGAATCCTCACAAGTAGTTGGTGGATTGGGCATGGCCCCAGCTGCTAACATTGGAGATAATTTTGCATTGTTTGAACCCGTTCACGGTGCAGCATTTGATATTGCAGGCCAAAACATTGCAAATCCTTCATCTTTCTTGTTATCGATGAAGATGATGCTTGATTGGTTAGGGAACAAACACAATGATTCTAAATGTATTGAGGTTGGTCAAAAATTAGAATCTACTATTTTTAATTTGGTAAAGACTGGTGTTAAGACCAAAGATATTGGTGGTGATACAAGTACTACTGAATTTACAAAACAGATTACAGATAATCTTTAAAAAGGGAACGCCCCCTCTTTGTGAGTAAAATTGTGCTGTAACTAAAGAAGATCAAAGAAGTTTTTTGTGGAATATTTAACATCAACACTGCATCTGATGAGGTATGAAGTTCACAGATATCCTCAAAGAAATTGTGGGCATAATCCTTGGAGGATTAGCATTGTTCTTTACATTGTGGTTTCATCAAGAAACTAAAGTTGATAGATTATCTGAAAGACTTCATTCTTTGTTAGAACTGTTACCAAATTGTGGGTTCTCTGAAGACGAATTTGTGAGAATAAAAGAGACATTATTACAATCTCAGGCAAAATTACACATTGAAGAGAATTATTCGGAAGCTGCAGGTTTGATAAATTCTATTGGAGTGGAATTGTTAAACTGTAATCCTAAAATGGAGATCCCAGAACCTCTTTTGATTCCATTAACACTACTTCCACTGTTAATAATTACTTGTATTGTCACAATTATCAGAAAATACAGAAAATCCCGTGATTTGAAAAAATCTTAATGATTTAACTCTGATTTGAAAATGCTGATCAATCTACTATCGCATTTCTTTTCTTAACTTCTTCTAAGGAAATTGGCAAATTTTGAGATTCTCTAAAATCGGCATTATCCAACAACGCTTCATCTAAATTTGCATCTTCCAAATTTGCCCAGTAGAAGTTAACATGTTGAAGGTCTGCATTTTGTAAATTTGTTTTAATCAGTGATGCCTGTCTCAAGTTAGCATCGTACAGATCTGCATTTTGTAAATCTGCTCTATTGAGATTTGCCATTTCCAAATCAGCACCTCTAAGAAAAGCATTTTTGAGATTTGCCTCAACAAAACCTGCTCTTTCCAAATTTGCATTTCTAAAACTAGCCTTTTGAAGATCTGCCCCTTCAAAGAAAGCTGTTGTAAGATTTGATTTGTCAAATTCAGCTCCCTGAAGCGAAGTATGTCGTAAATCTACCATAGTCAAATCCATGTTAGATAATTTCATTCCATCAAAATCTAATTTTCCAACCCACTCTCGTTTTAGTTGATTGTATTCCTCGATTTTTCCTTCTTTTAACAAATTTCCAAGGTCTTGTTCAGTAATGACCGGTAAATCATTTGATGGTTCTTCAACTCCTGTAATTACATATAATGTAATGGCAGCTATAATTACTGCTACAATTCCCACAATTAGATGAT
The DNA here is from genome assembly GCF_054095835.1 of Candidatus Nitrosopumilus sp. bin_7KS. Lineage (NCBI taxonomy): Archaea > Thermoproteati > Nitrososphaerota > Nitrososphaeria > Nitrosopumilales > Nitrosopumilaceae > Nitrosopumilus > Candidatus Nitrosopumilus sp. bin_7KS. Next base: position 6,711 of record NZ_JBSWSO010000011.1, read on the forward strand.
ATTTTGAAATTCTAGTTTCAGAATGATATGTGTTATCTGAATTAATTTTAGTTACGTTGTCTGAATTAATTTTAGTTACGTTGTCTGAATTAATTTTGTTTTGTATGTTGAAATTATTCTCTGAAAAGTTCAGAGAAGGAGATGTTTTTTCAGATTTTTTTCTTTTTTCTTTTTTTGGAGTTTTCCTAAAATCTAAAACTCGGGCATTTTCAATCTTATCCATTAATGATTCTTCATCATCCCAATCGGTGTATTCGATTAGAAAATGTTCACATATATTTTCCAAATCTTCAGTGTCTAGAAAATTCAGTAAATCATACCAACTTCGATTGTAAGAAGTCCATTTTTCAAGAATTCTATCTACACATTCTTTCTTATTTTTTCCTGCAGGTACACCTATATTCGATAACGCATCTTTGAGTTGATTTACACCAAAGTAATCATAAAGGAATTCTTCTACTTTGACGCCCATTATTCATAAAATCACACTATTCATTATAGTCCTTTTGCGAAGAACATTATCCTTCAAATAATTATCAACATATGATTTCTTTTATAGAGGCAGATTTCAAGTATTTTCATGCCTGTTTCATTAACTCCTTTTCAATTATGGTCATTATTTCTAATGTTCAAGAATCCTGATGGTGAATTTACTCAGAACCAGTTACTTTTACAATGTTGTGACTCTGCTATGGCAACACTTGATGAAGATCAAATAGATTCAGAATTACAATCATTTGAAAGTTCAGGATATATTAAAAATGTAAGTCATTCTGAACCACGTTACCAGATTTCAGGAGGAGGGATTATTTTTGTTAGAAAAAATATGGCAAAAATTCAAACTGCGTGTGACAATGTCCAAATTCACAGTGACATTATTAACAAGCAAGATGTTAGCTTAAAAACTGCAATTCGTAATAGAGAAAATCTCACTCCAATGATAATGGAATGCGCACTTAAAAATATCAAACCAATATTAGACTTAATCAATAGTTTAACCTAAAGATTTTACAGTATTAGAAAAATGGAGTAATTGATCTGTAAACTTTATTCTCATAGAATTAGTTTACAGGCGTAAAATATTGGTTTTACACATTTTTCTTAGGCATGAAAATGAAAACTCTACTGTATTTTCAAAATTTTATTCACGGTTTTACTAAAATATAGAAAAACAATTTTTCTTGGGATTTAGAAAACTTTACAAAATAAATCACATTGTGACTATTTTACTAAAATCAAAATGTGAGTATGAATGTATTTTACAATCATTATGAATAAAATCCTGTAAATTCACGCCTAAATTTACATAAATTAAAGTCTTAAACACAATCACTCAATGTGTTTATGTTAAATCATTAGGAAACTATTATCTCATTCTGTGTTTATCATTATATTGACATATTCTCTTTCTGTGTTTATCATCATGTCAATATACATTCAATAATTTTATCATTGCAACAATAATTATTGTTTACAATTTTGGAATTCAGATGTTCTCTTTATCAATCCAGTTCAATGACAAAGGAACTGAATTATTGCGAGAACCATCATCAATCCCAGTTAGTCTCCCAAACCATTGTCTCTTTCTGTCGGCATTAAGATCAATCTGTTTTGTTTTGGGTCTAATTTTACCAATATTTTTTTCATTGTTTTGAATAATTGCCATTTTCAGTGTTGTGTTTTTCTTTTCAACATATGTCATGAACAGACCATTGTCTTTCTCAAATGTCTCCAAGTGCTCAATGTTTTTGCCAGATAGTTTTCCCAGACCCCTTTGTTTCCATTTATCAAACCTGTAAAACCCGTTTTGCAAATACAAAACATTGTCTGATGACTTTTCAAATGAAAATTCTCCTAGTTTGTCCGAATCAATGTCTAGTTTTTTGGTGGTGCATATGGAATCCGTTGCAAAGGCCACCACCTCTCGATCAAGACCATTTTCAGTCACAAATTTGTATAATTGTGCTCTTGTATATCCCGTGATATGAGCAAAAAGTACAGGATTAAACAGATTTCCTATTCTTTTTGTAACCTTGTCATATTCTCCAGTTTTTCCATAAATTGAGTTTAGAGTAATTTTTAATGGCAATTGCAAAGGATCATTTTTTTGTTTTAATTCTAGTCTTTTTTGATACTTTTCTTCGATAAACTCCTTGTAAGGAAATTGTGCATTAGAATTTGGAACAAACTGATAAGAGTCTAGAATTTTGTAATATTTTGAATTATTACATGCTTGAAGTTCTGGCAGTGTGACATATGTCTGGAATTTCCCTGATGGAAATACAATATTGTTATTTGCTCGAAACGGAAACGGTGGGATGTATTTATCATCTGGAATGTCTGCAAGTATTTTGAAAAATCCCAATTTGGCATTATCATTAATTGATTTTCTTCTAATCCATTTTCCTTGAGATAGGTCAGGAATTGTTGTAATGGAATACGGATATGCAGAATTAATATCATAAAGATGTGCAGTTCCAATGAATCCTCGCCTTAGCATTTCAAAACGTCCACCAAAATATGACCTATATGCCAAGTCTTGTATGTTATATTGGATTGATGAGAACTTTGGCAAGTCAATTCCGTGATTGATGAGAACTTTTTCTGCGGCATATCCTGAACTAATCCAACGTTTTAGATAAAACCCAAACGCATCATGAAATAGAGTAATCCATTTCTCTGCTAGTTGTTTAGTGTAAATACAATCATCAATACAGTACTGTCGTACCTTACTTGTGTTTCGTCTATAGTATGTAGCAGAAAACTCTGTTCTTTTTTCTTTCATCTCAAGGTATGACTGGGGTATCTCTCCAATGTTTTTTTGGTATGCTACCGATAAAGAATCTTGGAAAAATTGCCATATGTCAAAAAAGATTCTAGAGTGATGTCCTTTTGATATTCTCAGTCTTTTTGATGGGAGATAATCAATGGTGTAATTATCATATTCAAAATGGAGCGTTTTTGTATATTTGTAAGAGTAAAGTCTTTTCCCAATAACTTGAGAATTACCCCTGCATCATAGCCAATATTGTAAAAGAAATTCCAAGCATTCTCAAATTTCTTTGAAAACAGGAATTTTAGGACTGAATCAAGCGTAATTTTGTCCTCAAATCTACCATCAGAGTCTGCAATCAGGAACATATTCCCGTCACGGGTCTCAGTGTCAAGTGCATTGATTGGATGTAGATTTGTAGCTCCCTTGTCTCGATCTTGAATTGCCTTCCAATACAATTTTGAGAGATCTTTGTAATCCGTTACGGGGATGGGTTTTGCCATATTGCATCCTGTATTTTACTTGGTTTTCCTTGCCGTCGTTTGGTTAGTTCACCTCTAATCTGATTGTATTCTAGATCGGGAAAATTGTTTCTGATTTGTCTAATGTAGTTATGGTATCGTCTTAACTTTCCTGAACGAGTAAGATTTGTTTTTTCTTTTTGTTTCTTTTTAGGTTCTTTCTTTTGAAGATTAGATAATTGTTTTTTAATTCTATTCCGTAATATTTTTACTTCTTTGTTATTTGGGAATATTTTCAAAGCATCTAGTCTTTGTTTTAGTTTTGTAATTCTATTATTCATTATTCATCACCAAAAAAAGAATTAGAGGTTCAACCTGAACCGTCTAATTGGGAAACCGTTTTTTGATAATCCAAGCCAAGTGTGTAACTTTATTCTTGAATCTATCTTGATTTTCTTTTGTTGTACTCCTTGCATCCAGAGTTTTAACAGTGCAGAATTCATTGATGTATGGGACTTTAGAGGAAGTATTCTGTACTCTAACCCATTAGGGGTTTGAAGTAACACTTGAACATTTTCAGAATATTCTGTCTCAAATGTTTCAAGATCAGTCACTTTTATGTCGAGTATGTCTGGAGTGTTCTCATCATTTGATGTGTAATCGCCCCATTTGAGAAATGGTATTACATCCGTACTCATTTCTTTTTACCCCTTGTAGGAGATAGTTTGAGGAATTTTTCTCCATTTTCTTGTACTAGTTCAACTTTTACTCTGGTTGACGTTCCAAGATTTTTTACTGCTGTTTTAGGAATTGCAATCACTTTGGAAAAATTCTGATTGCTAATTTTCCTTGTACCAAAATCAGTAGTAACAGCATTTGAACGACTGACTTTGTATTGTTTTTTTAATGATTTTTGTTTGTTCAATGAACAATTTTGCCTGTTTGTAGTTAGGTAGTTTTAATTAGAAAACTCTATGACCTAATTCTGTGCCTATCTATGCCTGAGAAAATAAAAAACCTTACAAAAAAGTCGACGACCAAAAAACTGACAAGAAAATTTTACTATCCTAGAAATAACTATAGAACAGCAGTAAAAATTCTCAAATATTTAGAATTGCATAAACTTCCAACTATTCTAATGATTTCTAACGCTACTGTGAATAATCATCACGATACAAAAATAACAATGGAGTTTCTCAAAAAATTAGGATATTGTAAAGAATACAAGATTGTCACAAATCCTGATCACAAATGTATGAATTGCAACGAATCATCACAATATGTTGTAGACTCGGATTCGATACAATCATCACTTGAAATATTAGAAAAGAATCATCAAGTAATGATTAAAAATAAATCAAAAGTAGATTTTAAACGAAAAAATTATTTTCCATATGAAAAAGATCATGTTTTGGGAAGATTAGTTTGGATGGAGTGTAAGAAATGTAAAAAACACGATACATCTGCCAATGAAATTCTTTTCAAAACAAATCAAAACAGACTATGGTCATTAACAGAAAAAGGTAAACGTCTTTTCCTAGTGTTGTATAAAGATGAAAAACTTACAAAATTCCTTAAACAAAATTTAGAAATAAAAATCTTTGAATTAATTTACGCTTTAAAACAAAGTGCAGAAAAATCCCCTGTGAAAAATTTAATTTCTAAATTAAATCGAACAATCTATGATGATGATGATGTAATATTTGAAAAAATACTTTCAGAATGGTATGAAATAAATTTTAAAAAAATTATGACAACTAAATATTCTGATTCTTTGCATCAACCCCTTATCGATTATGAAATAAAATATCATTGGGACTATCTTGGAAAAACAATTCACATGTCACATAAGAATTAATCTATATTGTTTAATTAAAATTCTCGTTCTTCGCGTAATTTTTCACGTTTAATATCCTCATCTAATGATTTTACATAGAAATCTATCCAGTTTCTAACATTTTCATTATCGTCTGTTTCTTTGTATGCAAGAATATTGTCTTTTTTATTTTGGTAATGTGTTGCTGCTGAGCCTGAAAATCCTCCTGTAAAGAAATTTGCAGCAAGACTTCTTTGGACTTTTTCATCTTTTCCGTATTTTACTAGTAATTCTCTTGCTAGAGAATTTTCTTTCTTCAATTCTGGTTTTACATGTTCTGTAATGTATGATGCTCTTTTATGTGGATCATGATCAATCCAATCAAAGATATTTTGAAAATCTACCAAATTTAGAAAACTAGGAACCGTTTCGGTTTGAAAACTAACTGTACCTCCCCGCATCCAACTAATTATTGCGTATCCTCTTTCATCAAATGGCAAGTCAATGTATTTTGTTACCAATTCCCATGTTTCATTAGGATATGTAAATGCAATTTCATTTAACACTGAAATAGATTGTGAATGTGATGTAACAATTGATGAAACACTTCCCATACTCTGAAGTATTTTATCTCCTAATTCTAGTGCATGTTGCGGAAATTGTTTTACAAATGATAGTCCTGTTTGTTCCCAATAATAATCAACCATGGTATCATAGTGACGAACAGGTTCTTTTCCCATAAAGACATCATGCGTTAATAATCTTAAAGTTAGTTTTGGATCTAGCGATTTTTTTTGTCTATGAACAAAAAAGGAATTAAATAGGTTGATTGCCTGATGAAGTATTCTTTGATCATTTGTTTGTATCATAAACTCTATCCATTGTGTAACTACTTCTGCGGATAGTCTATTTACAACTCCACCTAAAACAAATTGTCCTAATTCATTTGTCTGTATTTTATTTTCTTTAATCAAATCTAAAAGCAACAATCCTATCTCATCAGTAATTCCAGATCTCCATGCTAATTCTGAAACAAATCGAACTAGCTGTTCATCTTTAGAAAACTCAGTTAGTAGTTTATTCCAAGATTCTTTATTTTTTTCATATATTTTTAATAGATATCCGCTTAGGAAAAATCCACTGCCTTTATCTCCAGAATTTTTTTGAGCATTCAAAATCAGTTCCAACAAGGCATTATCCGTGTCCAATTCGCCTAACTTTTGCCCAAACACATAGCCATATTTTGCATTATTTGTGACTAGCCACTCTAATTCTGGTTTTAATTTCGAAGGATCCAATGACTCTTTTGCTAATTTATGAATTTTTTCTATCCTATCTTCTTCACGATTTTTCTTAGCCAAATCCATCATGATATCCATACTTACATATCGTTTCATTAGAGAAGGATAATCTGTACCTGTTAGTTCATTTTGAAGATTTTCTAACCGTGATTTTATAGTCGGATCTAATTGCTCTTTATCAAATTCTATTATGTCAATAACACTTCGTAATGAGGTTTCTTTGTCAACAAAACCTTTGATTTCATATAGTTTGTCTACGAGGTATCCTCCAATAAAGGGTAAAGAATGTAAAATTCCACGGGCGTTATCAAAAATTATGGCGGCTCCTTTTTGTTGATCTTTTTTTGGAAATGTTTTAATTTTTTCTATCATCATACTAATAATTTCTTTATATGCATCTCCCCATTCACCATATGTCTTAGGTGTCCATCCTTTTTGATCAAGACGTAATTCATCACCTGATAATCCTGATGGTCTAGTGAAATGCATAGATTGTAATGCAGATTCACATGCTTTCAAACCTAAATTTCGTCGTGATTCATTTTCTGAACATAGAGTTTCTTTTAATAATGGGATTCTAGTTGTTGGTGAAGCTTTAGTCAATGATACATAACCGTGGCCTAAAGAAAATAACCCTGCAAACAATCCGGTTGCATTATTTGAAAAATCTTCATTTTCTGCTTCAGCTAAACTTCTAAGTAACGTGCCCCCCCGTGTAAAAAGTTCAGGTTCAAAAATGATTTTTTCTAAGCCGTAAATTATTTCTCGTCTACCATATCTAAATTCTTTTAATTCGTCTTGAGGCCAAGTTCCCAATGTTTTTTCTAGATATTCTGTAGCATATTGAGGATCAATAGAAGATAGAGTTTGAAAAAATTTTGCCCCCAATCCAGTTTGAATAGATTTAGAATCACTAAGGGCTCCTCCAGTTGCAAACAATCCTGTAACAATAGATTTGGTAACGTCTGAATTTGCAGCATATTCGAACATGGCAAAAAACCATGCTCGAAGTTGTCTTGGAAAACTTGTTACTAATTCTTCAAAATTAAACAGTGACCCATAGTCTTCCCACCACTTCATCCATAACCAAAGATGAAGGGCTTTAGGAGTAATGTAGAGTGTATCTTCTCCTTGTAAAATTTTCCTGATTTTTAATTGGTCAATATGTTCCTTAATGATTGCAGGAGTTAGATTTGGATCAATTTTCTTAATCAGTTCATGAATTGAGTCCATTTCCTTTCTAAAATTACTACTATATCCAAATTTTTGGAACAATGCAACTGTGTATAATACTCGTTTTCTTTGTAATACCGGAATAGAATTGGGATCTTCACCATAATTTAGATATCTGTCAAAAATATTATTTGTGTCAGGAGTCCCTCTTAACAATTCATCTGGATTATGTTCTACATCCCACCCTATAACGTGAGCAAACCGAGGTATCCCCCCACAAATCCTTGCTAGTTGATTTGCAATAATGTTGTCATTATGATATGTTTGAATTATTTCAGAAATTTTTTCATCACTTAAGTTTGGTGTTTGAATTTGTTTTGTTGTTCCTTGAGTTGGGACATATTCATTATGTATTGTAATTAATTTTATTCTAGAGTTTTGATTTTTTAGTTTATTCCAAAGATAAGTTCTATTGTCATAATCACACTCGTCAATTACTAAAATTACATGAAGGGTTTCATCACGTATAATTTCTGTTAATAATTCGCTGTCCTTAATTTTTGTTGGAGAATCACAATACACCACTAAAGGCGATAAGAAAGGATCTTTAGTCGCTTCAAAAACTAAACGTGTTTTTCCAACCCCTGTTTCACCATAAGGATTTAGATGAATTGCCTCATCATCATTATTTAATTCTGTCTGAAGTGTTTGTATGAACTTCTTTTGTTCTTCTCCAGTTTTGAGAGTTTTATTCATTTCTTCTTGACTACCCCATTCATTATGTGATTGGAATGCGCCTGCACCTCTACCCGATATTTGTATTGTAATAGAAGGGAAGAGATGTATGGTGCCAAGGATTTTTTCCTGTCCCCAAACTTTTATTTTGGGATTTGTAATACCACAAGATTCTAGTATTTTTTTTAGGTATTCTTCTCCTTTATTTTTTTGTTCAGTGGTTAACTGAACTTTCATACAAACGAGTATGTATGTTCCATTTCGTTCAAAACATCTTTGTACTTCTGGACCTAGATTTTCTTTTTTTAATTCTTTATTCCCTATGAGTTCTTTTTTAATTTCTGATTCTTGCCAAGGTGAAAAATCTGCACCGGCTTTAATCTGATAAAAAGATTCAGGATCAATTATCAAATCCCCTACTTGAGATATACCATCTTCTATAGATGCATCAATTCCGCCATCTGGAATTGTTTTTGAAGTGAAATGAACTTTAGCAATGGAAAGTTTGATTCGTCTAGCATCTGCATGTAGAAGATCTCCTGTCTCTTATACACATCTCCGAGCCCACGAGACAGTTT